>JBMFOY010000118.1:0-5957 GCA_049969375.1 Halothiobacillaceae bacterium
CGCGTTGGGGCGTCCTGCCCCAAACAGGAAACGCTGAATGATTCAGCGTTTCCTTGACGCGATCTTTCGGAACCGCCATGCCATGCACGCCGACACTGTCCTCCATCCGCGCTGGATCATCCCCATCAAGCCCCATGCCCAGGTGCTCGAGGGCCACAGCCTGGTCATCCGCGACGGCCTGATCCAAGCCATCCTGCCTACCGCGCAGGCCCGCACCCTGGATGCCCGCGGCATCGAGCTGCCCCGTCACGCCCTGCTGCCCGGTCTCATCAACGCCCACACCCACGTGGCCATGAACCTGTTGCGCGGCGTGGCAGACGACCTGCCGCTGATGACCTGGCTGTCCGAACATATCTGGCCGCTCGAAGGCCGCTTCCTGGCCGATGCCTTCGTGCATGACGGCTCGCGTCTTGCGATGGCAGAGTTGATCCGCGGCGGGGTCACCTGCTTCAACGACATGTACTTCTTCCCGGAGGCGACAATCCGCGCCGCCCAGGATGCAGGACTGCGCACCTCCATCGGCCTGCCGGTGATCGACTTCCCCACCCCCTGGGGCACCGGCCCGGACGAATACCTGAGCAAGGGCATCCGCCTGCGCGACGAGTGGCGCGACACACCCACGGTCAGCTTCATGCTCGCCCCGCATGCTCCCTACACTGTGGGCGACGAGCCGCTCGGCCGCATCCGTGTGCTGGCCGACCAGCTCGGCCTCGGGGTGCACATGCACGTGCACGAGACCGCGTTCGAGGTCAACGAGGCCGAGCGGCTCACCGGCGAGCGCCCGCTGGCGCGGCTCGACCGCCTGGGCCTTTTGAATGAGCAGTTCCTCGCCGTGCACATGACCCAGCTCACCGAGAGCGAGATGGTGCTCGTGGCCGAGCGTGGCGTGCACATCGCCCACTGCCCGGAGTCCAACCTCAAGCTCGCCTCCGGCATCGCCCCCGTCGCCCGCCTCAAACAGTTCGGCGTGAACGTCGCCCTCGGCACCGACGGTGCCGCCAGCAACAACGACCTCGATCTGCTCGGAGAGATGCGCACAGCCGCACTGCTGGCCAAAGGGATCTCCGGCGACGCCGCCGCTGTACCCGCGGCCGAGGCGCTGTACATGGCCACCCTCGGCGGAGCGCGCGCCCTGGGGCTGGAGGAGCGCATCGGTTCGCTGGAGCCGGGCAAGGCCGCCGACCTGATCGCCATCGACCTCGGCCAGCTCGAGACCCAGCCGCTGTATGACCCCATCGCCCAGATCGTCTACGCCGCCAGCCGCCACCAGGTCACCCACAGCTGGGTCGCCGGGCGCATGTTGATGAATGAGCGCCGCCTGCTCACCCTGGACGAGGACGCGTTACTGGGGAATGCGGCGATGTGGCAGCAACACCTCACCACGCCGGCGGTATGAGGAACCCAAGACTGGCTTTGCTGATCGTACGCATTACAGTACGCTCAGTCTTAAGGAAACGCTGAACAATTCAGCGTTTCCCGTTTGGGGCAGGATGCCCCAACGCGAACAACGCGTTCCGTCGTTGATTCGCCAAGGCCGTCGCGGACATGCGCCTTGATAAGACGCGCTGAAAAAAATCCATGGATGGATTTTTCAGAGTTTCCTTAAGTCTTGGGGAGATTTTTCCATGACCACCATCACCGCAAGTGAGGCACGCGCCCAGCTGTACCGACTGCTGGATGCCGCCGCCGAAGCCCACGAGCCTATCCTCATCACCGGAAAGCGTAACAATGCCGTCCTGATCTCCGAGCAGGACTGGGCATCCATCCAGGAAACCCTATTCCTCTTATCCCTACCTGGCATGCGCGAGTCCATCCGGGAAGGCATGCAAACCCCGCTGGATGCCTGCTCGACGGAGCTTCACTGGTGACATGGCGCCTCGTCTTTACCCAACAAGCCCAGATTGATGCGAAAAAGCTCGCCGCCGCAGGCCTGAAACCGAAGGCTCTGGCCCTGCTTGAACTCGTGCAGACGGATCCCTGGAAGAACCCTTCTCCCTATGAAAAACTGGTGGGCGACCTGAAGGGCGCCTACTCCCGCCGCATCAATATCCAGCATCGCCTCGTCTATCAGGTCATCGAAGACGGGCGCATCATCAAGGTCCTCCGACTCTGGACACATTACGAATGAACCAGGACGCCGCCGAGATCGCCCAGTTCGACGCCCTCGCCGGGCAATGGTGGGACCCGAACGGACCGCTGTGGACCCTGCACGCCATCAATCCGCTGCGAATGGACTTCATCCGTACCCATACCCCACTCACGGGCCTGAGGGTGCTGGACGTCGGCTGCGGCGGCGGCATCCTGACCGAGGCCCTGGCGCGCGAGGGGGCCACGGTCACCGGCATCGATCTTGCCGCCGGAAGCCTTGCCACCGCACGCCTGCATGCTAAGGCCCAAGGGCTGGACATCCAGTACCGCTTAACGCCGGTGGAGGACCTGGCTGCGGCAGAGCCTGCGAGCTTCGACGTCGTCGCCTGCATGGAGATGCTGGAGCACGTGCCCGATCCGGCCGCCATCGTGCGGGCCTGCGCCGCGCTGGTGAAGCCCGGCGGCTGGATGTTCCTCTCCACCCTCAACCGCACGCCCAAGGCCTTCGCGCTTGCCATCGTCGGTGCGGAATACCTCACCCGCATGATCCCCCGCGGTACACACGACTTCCGCAAGTTCATCCGCCCGGCGGAGCTCGCCGGCTGGCTGCGCGCGGCCGGGATGGACGTCGCCGACCAGCAGGGTCTGCACTACAACCCGCTCACCCGCCAGTTCCATCTCGGCCCCGGGGTAGAGGTGAACTACCTCGTGGCCGCCCGCAAGCCGTCCTAAGCCATGCCTTCCCCGCTGTCCATGCCTCCACCCCCGCGCGCCTTCCTCTTCGACCTCGACGGCACGCTGGTCGATACCGCCCCCGATATGGCCGGGGCACTGAACCGGCTGCGTGCCGAGCACGACCTACCGGCCCTGCCCTATGCCACCGTCCGCCCCTGGGTTTCGCATGGCGCGGGGGCGCTGGTGAAACTCGGCTTCGGCCAGGATCTTCCGGCCGAGCACATGGAGGCGTTGCGCCTGCGCTACCTGGACATCTACGCCGCCCGGCTGTACGTGGAGAGCACGCTCTTCCCCGGTATGGCGGAGGTGCTCGCTGCACTGGAAGCCAAGGGACGTGCCTGGGGCGTGGTGACCAACAAGCCCGCGTTCCTGACCGAACCCCTGCTTGACGGGCTGGGACTGCGCCAACGTGCCGGCTGCATCGTCAGTGGCGACACCCTCCCCCAACGCAAGCCCGACCCTGCCCCGGTGCGCCATGCCTGCGCCCTGCTCGGCCTGCCGGAAGCAACCTGTGTCATGGTGGGCGACGCCGAGCGCGACATCGCTGCCGCCCGCGCCGCCGGCAGCCCCTCCATCGCTGCCGCCTTCGGCTACGTGCTGGAGGATGACGACCCGCACGCCTGGGGGGCGGATGCGGTGGTGGAGCATGCCGGAGAGCTACTGGCATGGATTTGACCCTCCTTGGGACCGCCTTGGGCGGGTTTCTGCTCGGGGCCTTGCTGGCCTGGCTTGCCATGCGCGCGGGCCGTCAAGCCGTGGAGGCCGCCTTGAGCGAGCGTCTGCGCGCGGCCGAAGAGGAAACCCAAAAGCAGCTGGCGGAGCGCCACAAGGCCGAGACGGAAAACCGGCTGTTGCGCGAAAGTCTGCAACAGGCCGGCGAGGAGCGCGCCGTGCTGCACGAGCGCGCCAGCCGCGTCCCCGTGCTCGAACGCGAGACCGCCGATCTGCGCGCCCAACTAGAACGGCTGGAGGACGAGCGCCGCCGCCAGGGCGAGCGAGCGGCCAGCCTTGCGGCGGAGCTTGAGCCGCTGCGCGCCCGCTTCGCGGTCGTCGAGAAGACCCTGCACGAGACCACCGGCGAGCGGGAGCGCCTGCGCGAATCGCTCGCGCATACGCAGACCCAGCTTGCGGCCGAGCGCCAGCAGGCACAGGAGAAGCTCGCCCTGCTGCTCGAGGCCAAGGAGCAGCTCGCGGAGCAGTTCAAGGTCCTGGCCTCCGAGATCCTCGAGGAGAAGACTCGCCGCTTCACCGAGCAGAACCAGTCCCAGCTTGGCCAGCTGCTCGAACCTTTGCGCGAGCGTCTGGGCGAGTTCCAGAAGAAGGTCGAGGACAGCTACGGCCAGGAGGCGCGCGAGCGTCACGCCCTGCGCGAGGAGCTCAAGCGCCTGGCGGAGATGAACACCCGCTTGGGCGAGGAGGCGCACAACCTGACCCGCGCGCTCAAGGGCGAGCGCAAGACCCAGGGCCTGTGGGGCGAGATGATCCTCGAGACCGTGCTGGAGAACTCCGGCCTGCGCAAGGGGCATGAGTACGAAACCCAGGTCAGCCTTGCAGGCGCCCACGGCCGAGTCATCCCCGATGTACTGATTCGTTTGCCAGAGAACCGGGTGGTGATCGTCGATGCCAAGGTCTCGCTGTCCGCCTACGAGCGCCACGTCAACAGCATGGATCCGGCCGAGCGCGAGCGCCACCTCAAAGAACACATCACGGCCCTGCGCAACCACGTGGCCGGGCTATCGGCCAAAGCCTACGACAACCTGCCCGAGCTGCGCACGCTGGACTTCGTCCTGCTATTCGTGCCGATCGAGCCGGCCCTGATGCTGGCGATGGAGCACGAACCGGCGCTGTTCCAGGACGCCCTCAAGCGCAACATCGTGCTGGTCTCGCCCACCACCCTGCTCGCCGTGCTGCGCACCATCGCCCACCTCTGGCGGCAGGAACAGCAAAACCGCAATGCGCAGGAGATCGCCCGCCAGGCCGGCTACCTGTACGACAAGCTGGTTGTCTTCGTGGACGACATGCAGAAGCTTGGCGAACGCCTGGATCAGGCCCACAAGAGTTACGATGCCGCGTTCAACAAGCTCCAGAGCGGACGCGGCAATCTCATCAGCCGCGCCCAGCGCCTGCACAAACTCGGCGTGCAATCGACCAAGATGCTGCCGGAGGGGCTGGTGCAAGGTGCGCAGGAAAGCGACGAGGAGGATGATCCCGCATGAGCCCGCGATCCGCCTTCCGCAAGCGCCACCCCCTGTTGACCCTCGCCCTGCCGGTGCCGTCCGGCTCGCCCATCGAGCGCGCGGCGCGTGGTCTGGATGCCCACTGGAACGCGGCCGAAGCCGCACTGACCGCCGGTCATGAAGACATCGCCGCGCTGATGCACGCGGCGCGCAGCCTGGGCGGGGAACTGGCGCAGCAGCAGCTTCAGCACCTGTGGCCAAAGGCCGGGGCGCATGACCTCGCGCTGGCGAAGGGCCTCGGGGTAGCGTTGTGGCTTGCGGAGATGCTGCTGTTCCTGCGTGAGGATGCAGCCAGCGGACGCATCCTCACGCCCCGCGATACGATGCGGCGTTTCATGGTCGAGGAAGTCCAGCTCATCGAAGGCCGCCACGATTTCGCCCTGCGCCGCCTGGCCGGCCACCTGGCGGAGCAGGCGATCAAGATCCTGCAGGGCAGCGCGCCGCTCGGGCTGTCCGCCCCCCTCCTGCTGCGCCTGCGCCTGCGCTGGGCCATGCTCTACACGGGCTTCCTGCTCGAGGCCATGCGCCGCGATCCAAGCGCGCCTTTCATCCGTCCGAGGCTGCCGCCGCGCGAGTTCCTGCGCCTGGTCGGCCGCGCCCTGTTCCCCGCTTAAGGAAACGCTGAATGATTCAGCGTTTCCTTAACAGACCGTTGAAAAAGGGGGCCTACCCTTTCTCAACTCGCAACGTTGGGGCGTCCTGCCCCAAAAAGGAAACAGTTCACCTCTTGATCCTCGCAAGAGACAGGCCAGCCCCCCCATGACGGGGGCTAGTGGTACCATGCGTGCATGGACATCCTCAGCTATTGCCGCGACCAGGCCGCCCCGCCGGGCTCCCCCTCTTACTATGCCTGCCGCTTCCTGCCCGAGCAGCAAAAACCCGCCGCCTTGGCAGTTC
>JBMFOY010000119.1:0-5891 GCA_049969375.1 Halothiobacillaceae bacterium
CGAGACCCGCCACTGCACGCTGCATGGCAAGCATGCTGGCCTGCAGGATGTTGAGGCGGTCGATCTCTTCGCGACTTGCGGAGGCGATGCACCAGGCCAGCGCCTGCGCCTGGATCGCATCGAACAAGATCTCCCGCCGCCGGGCGGTGAGCTTCTTCGAGTCGTTCAGCCCCTCGATGGGCCGCGCGGGGTCCAGGATGACCGCCGCGGCATAGACCGCCCCAGCAAGCGGCCCCCGCCCCGCCTCATCCGCCCCGGCCACGCGTGCCACAGGGTCCGGCGTCGGGACATCGAACAGGGGATACGATTCAGCAGGCATGGCAAAAGACCTATAATCGAACATTTCCACAAGCATCCCTCCCTTTGGGGGGCTCGACAAGATAACGGATGAGCAAGCTTCAATGCGCGGTGATCGGCACCGGTTACCTCGGCAAGTTCCACGCGGATAAGTACGCCTTGCTGCCGGAATGTGAACTGGTGGCCGTGGTGGATGCCAACCCCAAGACTGCCGCAAGCCTCGCCGCCAAGCACGGCTGCCGGGGCCTGACCGACTACCGCGAGTTGCTCGGCAAGGTGGACGCGGTGAGCATCGCGGTGCCGACCAGCCTACACTTCGAGGTGGCACGCGACTTCCTTGCCGCAGGCATCCACGTGCTGGTCGAGAAGCCCATCACCACCACGGTCGAGCAGGCCGACGAGCTGATCCGCCTCGCACGAGAGAAGAACCGCGTACTCATGGTGGGCCACCTGGAACGCTTCAACCCTGCCATCCTGGCCCTGGATGGCGTACTGGATCAGCCGCGTTTCATCGAATCCACTCGCCTGGCCCCCTTCAAGCCGCGCGCCACGGACGTGAGCGTGGTGCTGGATTTGATGATCCACGACATCGACATCATCCTCGACATCGTCGACAGTCCGATCACCCACGTCGAGGCCAGCGGCGCCTGCGTGCTCACGAATGACACCGACATCGCCAACGCCCGCCTGACCTTCGCCAACGGCTGCGTCGCCAATGTCACTGCTAGCCGCATCAGCCTCAAGAGCGAACGCAAGATGCGCCTGTTCCAGAAGGACGCCTACCTGTCGGTTGACTTCCAGAACCGCGTGCTGGCCACGCATCGCCGCGGCGAGGGTGAGATGTTTCCCGGCGTGCCGGAGATCCTCTCCGATGAGGTGCGCTTCGAGAACGGCGACGCCCTGCTGGAGGAGATCCGCCACTTCGTCGATTGCGCCATCCACGGTCGCACGCCGCGCGTGCCCGGCGAGGCCGGCCGCCGCGCCCTGGCCGCCGCCGAGGACATCAGCGCGTTGCTGCGCCATCCTGCCTCCTGATCCCTCCCTTCCGCTTCTGCACGAGTACCCGCCATGACGATCCCGATGGTCGACCTTTCCGCCCAGTACCAGGCCCTCAAGGCGGAGATCGACGCCGGCCTGCAGGCCACCCTGGACGCCACCCAGTTCATCCTCGGCCCGAACGTGCGGGCCTTCGAGGACGAGGCGGCCGCCTACCTCGGCGTCAGGCATGCCATCGGCGTGGCCAACGGCACCGACGCCCTGCACCTTGCCCTACTCGCCGTCGGGATCAAGGAAGGCGATGAGGTCATCACCTCGCCCTTTACCTTCATCGCCACCGCCGAGGCCATCCGCTATGTCGGCGCGCGTCCCGTATTCGTCGACATCGACCCCCGGACCTTCAATATCGACCCGGCCCTGATCGAGACGGCCATCACCCCGAAGACCCGCGCCATCCTCCCGGTCCACCTGTTCGGTCAGCCGGCGGACATGGCGGCCATCCGCGCCATCGCCATCAAGCACCAGCTCAAGCTAATCGAAGACTGCGCCCAGTCGTTCGGCGCGGACGTCGCCGGGCGCATGACCGGGAGCCTTGGGGATGCGGGGGCGTTTAGCTTCTTCCCGAGCAAGAACCTCGGCTGCTTCGGCGATGGCGGCATGGTCACCACCAACTCGGACGAGATCGCCGAGCGGTTGCGCATGCTGCGTAACCACGGCAGCAAGGTGCGCTACTACCACGATATCATCGGCTTCAACAGCCGTCTGGACGAGATGCAGGCGGTCATCCTGCGCGCCAAACTGCCGCACATCGACACCTACAACCGCGAGCGCCGCCGGGTTGCGCATCGCTACAACGCCGGGCTGGCCGGACTGCCGATAACGACCCCGTTCGAGGATGGCCTCGGCACCCATGTCTTCCACCAGTACACCCTACTCACCGACCGGCGCGAGGCCATCCAGCAGGCGTTACAGGCCGAGGGCATCGCCAGCGCGATCTACTACCCCATCCCACTGCACCAGCAGAACGTGTTCAGGGCGGACTACCCCGGCCTGAGCCTGCCGGTCGCAGAAGAGGTCGCCTCCCGCTGCCTCAGCCTGCCGATCTACCCGGAGCTGCCGGACGCCTCCATCGAACGCATCTGCCATGTCATCCGCCGTGCCCTTGGCTGAAGGCTCTGGCACGGCAGCTGAGGCCCGCCCTCCCCTCGTCATGTTCTCCGCCGGGGAGGCCTCCGGCGACAAGCACGCTGCCGCCGTGTTCCGCGCCATGCGGGAGCGCATACCGAATCTCCACGCCATCGGCATGGGTGGAGCGGCCATGCGCGAGGCGGGCGTCGAGCTGACCGTCGACTCCTCCGGCCTCGGCGTAGTCGGGCTCGGCGAGGTGATCCGCCACTACGGCGCCATCAAGGGCGCGCTCAGGACCATGCAGCAGGCGGTGTGCGAGCAGCAGCCCGACCTGCTCATCTGCGTCGACTACAAGGAGTTCAACCTCAAGCTTGCCCGCCATGCCAAGGCTTGCGGCATCAAGGTGCTGTTCTACGTCAGCCCGCAGGTCTGGGCCTGGCGGCCCGGGCGGGTGAAGAAATACGGCGCGGCCATTGACATGATGGCGGTGATCTTCCCGTTCGAGACGGCGTTCTACAAGGCGCACGGCATCCCGGTGCGCTACGTCGGCCACCCGCTGGCCGGCAGGGTGCATCCCAGCGCCCCGCGCGAAGTGCTCATGCGCGAATTCGGCTTGTCCGCCCAGCATCCGGTCGTCGGCCTCCTGCCCGGCAGCCGTAAGGCCGAGATTCAGCGCCTGCTGCCGGTCATGCTGGAGAGCGCCGCAAGGCTTGCCGCCGATCGGTCGGAGGTGCAATTCATCCTGCCGCGTGCTGCCAGTATCCCTGAGGATCTCCTCCGCCCCCACCTGGACTCGGCCCACGTGACGGTCAAAGTCGTTCCTGAGCGCAGCTACGACGTGTTGGCCTGCTGTGATGCGGCCATGGTCGCCTCCGGCACCGCCACCCTGGAGGTCGCGCTGATGGGGGTTCCTATGGCTATCCTCTACAAGGTCAACCCACTGACCTACGCCATGCTCAAGCCCCTGATCCTCATCCCGGATATTGGGCTGGCCAATATCGTCGCCGGACGCCGGATCGTGCCGGAGTTCGTGCAGGGCGATGCCAAACCTGCAGCCGTAGCCGCGGAGATCGGACACATGCTGGACGACGCGGACTACGCTAGACGCATCCGCAAGGATCTGGCCGAGGTGAAGGAGCGACTCGGTCCTGACGGGGGAGTGGAACGCATGGCTGAACTCGCCTGCCAGATGCTCACCCGGGACTGAAGGCCACCAGAACGAAAAGGCCCCGCTTGCTCGGGGCCTTGTGCTTTCTGCAGGACGAGATGAAGCATCAGCCCCCTTGGGCGAGGGCCGCGGGATCAAGCAGGCGGCGCAGGCTCTCTTCGTCAAGGTCGGTCTCCTCCAGCGCCACCTCCAGCAGGGTGCGCCCTTCGGCATAGGCGCGCTTGGCGATGGCCGCGCCCTTTTCGTAGCCGATGATGGGATTGAGGGCGGTGACTAGGATGGGATTGCGCGCCAAGGCGGCCTCCAGCTGCGGCCGGTTGAGTTCCATGCCAGCAACGGCCTTGTCCGCCATAGCGCGGCAGGCGTGGCTCATAAGCTGGATCGAATCGAGCAGGCTGTCGGCGATCAGCGGCAACATGACATTGAGCTCGAAGTTACCGCTCGCCCCAGCGATGCCGATGGCAGTGTCATGCCCCATGACCCGCGCACAGGCCATCATGACCGCCTCGGGGATCACGGGGTTAACCTTGCCGGGCATGATCGAGCTGCCTGGCTGGAGGGCCGGAAGGCGGATCTCGGCAAGCCCTGCCAGCGGACCGGAGTTCATCCAGCGCAGGTCGTTGGCGATCTTCATCAGCGCCACCGCGAGGGCGCGCAGCTGCCCGCTCGCCTCAACCGCCGCGTCCTGGCTGGCGAGGCCCATGAACAGGTTGTCCATCGGCGCGAACGGCACACCGGTCAAACGGAACAGCTCCGCCGCCACGCGCTGGCCGAAATCCTCCGGCGCGTTGATGCCGGTGCCAACCGCCGTGCCACCCTGCGGCAGGGCTCGCAGGCGAACCAGGCTGTCACGCAGGCGCGCCTCGGCGGCAGCAAGCTGCGCCGCCCAGCCGGAGAGCTCCTGGCCGAGGGTGATCGGCATCGCATCCATCAGGTGGGTGCGGCCGGTTTTGACCACGTCCTTCCACGCCTGGCCACGGCGCTCGATGGTCCCGCGCAGGTGGGCGATGGCCGGCAGCAGGCGTTCCTGTATCTCCAGCACGGCCGAAACATGAATCGCCGTAGGGATCACGTCATTGGAGCTCTGGCCCATGTTGACGTGATCGTTCGGATGCACCGGATGCTCGCTGGTCGAGGCCAAGCGGGCGATGACCTCGTTGGCGTTCATATTGCTGGAGGTGCCGGAACCGGTCTGGAAGACCTCGACCGGAAACTGTTCGTCGAACTGGCCTTCCGCCACCTGCAATGCGGCACGCTGGATGGCCTCCGCGCGCGCGGGGTCGAGCAGACCGAGCTCAGCATTGACCTTGGCGCAGGCCGCCTTGATCAGGCCGAGGGCGCGCAGGAAGGCACGTGGCATGGGCCGTCCACCGATGTGGAAGTTGTCCACCGCGCGCTGGGTCTGCGCGCCCCACAGGGCATCGCTTGGGACCTTCAGCTCGCCCATGCTGTCTTTTTCGATGCGGAAGTTGGCCATGGGTCTCGATCTCTGGAGGATTCACAAAAGCAAGGTTTTCTGGAGGTTTTCTGGACACCCCTGCGTGGAACGAAGGGGCGACTCCCCCCTCGGGGTCGCCCTGGGCTGGCCTGTGGAAGCCGGGTGAATGGGCCAAGGAAGGCCCATTCAGCCCTGTCGTGACAGGATGTCACGTCAGGGCGGCCTAGCTTCCGCAGGTCAGACCAGGGTTTGCCCGAAGGGCCGGCCCCGCGGGGGCGTGTTCTTTTGGTTACTTTTCTTGCACGAGCAAGAAAAGTAACTCGCCCGCTTACACGGGTGTTTGTTCGAAGCTGCAAGCTTTAAAGCGGGCGAAAAACCACTTCAGCGGTTGTTCAAAGCCGCTCTGAAATAGGTTTGTAGGGTTGTTTCGCCCGCCTTCGACGGCACACACTCCGTAGAACCACCCGTTGGGGCGGGCGAGCCCCTTTTCTTGTGCGCGCAAGAAAAGGGGCGAAAAGAACGCGCCCCCGCAAGGCCGCCCTTCGGGTTCCCGTGCTGCCAGGCCGTTCAAGGGGGCCGCTTTGACGGGGCATCCTGCCCCGGCAAAGCTGAACCGGCCTTCCTTGGCCGGTTCACCCCCTTGCCCAACCTGGCATCACGGCGGCCTTGAGGGGGGGCATCATCCCCTGCCCCGCCTACGGGGTGTCCAGAAAACCTTGGTTTTATGAACCTGCCTATGTCCATCTCCGGGGCGCGAGCGGCGCCCCGTGTTGTTTTTAGGGAAACTCTGAAAAAATCCATCCATAGATTCCATGGATTTTTTCAGATCGTCTTATCAAGGCGCATGTCCGCGACGGACTCCGC
>JBMFOY010000120.1:0-5822 GCA_049969375.1 Halothiobacillaceae bacterium
TGGATGACCGAACCTTCCCCGAGCGCGACTGCGCGTTCGAGGATGTTCTCCAGCTCGCGCACGTTGCCCGGGAAGGCATACCCTTGCAGTCGCCGCAGCGCATCCTCGCCAAGCTGGCGTGGCGGTTGCCCGTCCCGCTCGGCCAGTCGGCGCAGGATATTGCGGGCAAGGACGGGGATGTCCTCCGGGTGCTCGCGCAGGGCGGGGGCGTTGAGCTGGATCACGTTCAGGCGGTAGAACAGGTCCTGGCGGAACCCACCGTCCTGCACGCGGCGGGCGAGGTCCTTGTGCGAGGCCGAGACGATGCGCACGTCCACCGCTTCCTCGCGCGTCGCTCCCACCGGGCGCACCGCGCGCTCCTGTAGGGCGCGCAGCAGCTTCACCTGCACCGGCAGCGGCAGATCGGCCACTTCATCGAGGAACAGGGTGCCGCCGTGGGCGGCTTGGAACAGGCCCTGTTTGTCGCTCGTGGCCCCGGTGAAGCTGCCCTTGCGGTGGCCGAACAGTTCGCTCTCCATCAGTTCCGCTGGAATGGCGCCGCAGTTGATCGGCACGAACGGCTTGCCCGCGCGCGGGCCGAGGTCGTGGATCAGGCGTGCGATCACCTCCTTGCCAGTGCCTGACTCGCCCTGAATGAAGATGGGGGCCTGGCTGCGGGCCACCTTGGCAATTTGCGCCCGAAGCTGGCGCATCACCGGGGCCTCGCCGATCAGGCGGTCACCGCCTTCAGTGGCCGGGGCGCCCCCCACCGGGGGCGCAGGTGGCGTGGTGTCAGCAGGCAGGGGAGGAAGGCGGAGTGCGGTTTCCACCATCGCCCGCAGGCGCTCGATGTCCAACGGTTTGTTGACGAAGTCGAAGGCGCCGGCCTTGAGCGCGTCGATCGCGCTCTGCATGTCGCCGTGTGCGGTGATGATCGCGACCGGTAGGCCGGGGTGATGCTGCTGAATGTGACGGACCAGCATCAGGCCGTCGCCATCCGGCAGACGCAGATCGCTCAGGCAGAAGTCGAAACGCTCCTGCCCCAGGGCCGACAGGGCCTCCTGCACGCTTGCGGCTGGGCGGGTCTTCACACCCATGCGGCCGAGGCTGATGGCGAGCAGGGTGAGGATGTCCGGCTCGTCATCGACGATGAGTGCATGGGGCATGGTGGGGGACGACGGGGTGGTCACTCCCTTGACTCCTGGCGTGGAAAACTGAGGCGGAAGCGGCTGCCGCCATGCTCTGCGGCATGATAGTGGAGTCCGAGCTGGTTGGCCTCTGCCAGCTCCCGTGCCACGAACAGGCCCAGGCCATGGCCTTGGGCATTGGTGGTGAAGAAGGGCTCGAACAGGTGCTCCCGCACCTCCGGTGCGACGCCCGGGCCGCGGTCCACCACATCCAGGACGGGCAGACGGCGGGGGCCTTGGTGGCGGGTTTCGATGCGCACGAACTGCTCACCGGAGGGTGCTCGTCCATGCTGGAGTGCGTTGTCGAGCAGGATAGTGAGGATCTGCTCAAGGTGGCCGGGATCGACCTTCACGGTCAGCTCGACGTCGGCCGCAAGCTCGATCTTCGGCGCCTCGTTCTCATGCAACTGGCGGTAGTGGCGGAGGAAGTCCTCCAGCCATGGGCCGAGTGCTACCGGCTCAGGGTGGGCGAGTTTGCGCCGGGAGGTAGCGAGGACGTTCTCGACGATGCGGTCGATGCGCGCCACTTGCTTGCGGATGATCTCGAGCAGCTGCCTCTCCTGCGCATCATGCAGGCCTTCCTCGAGGAGCTGGCCGGCATGGCCGATGGCGCTCAACGGGTTGCGGATCTCGTGGGCGATGCTTGCGGTCAGCCGCCCCAGCGCGGCCAGCTTGGCTTGCTGAAGTTGCTCCATCAGGCTTGCATCATCCTCGATGAACAGGGCGACGGGGCCGTCGGGCGAGGCGTCGAGGGCGGTGATGCGCACTTGCAGTCGTTCGGGCTGCGCGATGCGGAAGGTGGCCTGTCCGTCCTCCGGCTGCTGGCGCCAGGCGCGCAGCCCCTCCAGCAGTTCCGGGTTGATCTCGGTCAGCGGCTTGCGCCCCGTGCCCGGCGGTGTGGTCGAGGTTTGGGGCTCGCAGTGCAACAGGCGCAGGGCAGCCCGGTTGGCGTGGCGCGCGAAGTCGTCGCCATCCACGATCAGCACCCCCTCCTCGGTACGCTCCAGGATCAGCCGGTTGAGTTGCGTCTCGTTGGCAAGGTCGACGCCACGCTGCTCCGCAAGCCGCTGGCTGGCCTCCAGGCGGCGGGCGAGGGTGCGGGCAAGGATGGCCACTGCGAACAGGGCTATGCCAATCACGCCGGCATGGGTGAACAGCACGTCGGCGCGCCCGTCGTCCCGGGCTTGCAAGAAGGCCAGGATGAGCAGCCAGACGCTGGCGAGGGCGGCGAAGGCCAGCGACTCGCGCCCGCCAAGCAACAGGCTGGCATAGGCGACGTTGGCCACCATCAGGATATGGATGTTGTCGTGGGACGTACCTTGGGTGAAGCCCAGCAGGCCCAGAGCCAGGATGTCGATGATGAGGCCAAGCTGCAGGCGCAGGGCGTAGCCCCCCAGTCGCAGCTCGTCCAGGGTCAGCAGCACGAAAGCGGCCAGCCCGTAGGCCGCGGTGATGAGCATGAATGGGTCGGAGCGCGGCAGCGTAAGAGGGCTGATGTCGCCTGAAAAGGCGTGCACAGCTATCAGCAGGGCGGCGATGGTCAGGCGGTAGGCATTGAAGAAGCGTAAGGCGCGCCAACTGGGAGCGGGGCTGCCCTGGCCCTCGTCAAAGGTCAGATCACTGCGTTCAGCCATGCTCATCGGGGATGGCGCTCCTGCCACCGGCGTGCGTGCTGTGCCGAGCAGAACACCTGGCCGTTTAGCCGCACCGCCTCCTTCTCGGGTAGCACCAGCCCGCATTCGGCGCAGCGCACGGTGCGGATGGGGGAGGCTGGGGGCGTCTGCGGCGGGCTTGCGCCAGCGTTGCGCTGCGGGCGTCCGCGGGTGCGGCGCCAGCGATAGAACAGGACGGCGACCAGGATCAGGGCAAGCAGGATGACGTAGCGCATGGACTAAATGTACTCCAGCTGATTGGCGTTGTCCCCGCTGCCCGATTCCATCAGAATGTCACGTTCGTTCGAAATCAGTCCTGCAAGGCGGAATGCGCGATGAATCTGCACGAATATCAGGCCAAGGCCCTGCTGCGTGAGGCGGGGGTGGCAGTGCCCGAAGGGCGTGTGATCCGCGCCATCGAGGATGTGGACACGGCGCTTGATGCCCTTGGCGACGGGCCTTGGGTGATGAAAGTGCAGGTGCACGCCGGCGGGCGCGGCAAGGCGGGCGGGGTGCGCGTGGTGCGCAGTCTCGATGAGGCCAAATCCTTCGCCGAAGGCTGGCTGGGGCGCCGCCTCGTGACCATCCAGACCGGCGCGACCGGCCTGCCGGTCGAGACCCTCTACCTCGAACCCGCCACCCGCATCGCGCGCGAGCTCTACCTGAGCCTGATCATCGATCGCGCCACCTCCAAGGTGACCTTCATCGCCTCCGACGCGGGCGGCATGGACATCGAGGAGGTCGCAGCGAAGACCCCCGAGCGCATCCATGCCCTGAGCGTGCATCCGGCCGCCGGCCTGATGCCGTTTCATGCGCGCAGGCTTGCCTTTGCCCTCGGCCTCGAAGGCGCGCAGGCCAAGGCCTTCGGCCAGATGCTCAAGGGCCTGTACGAGGTCTTCACTCGCAAGGACGCGAGCATGCTCGAGGTCAACCCGCTGGCGGTGACCGAGGCGGGCGAGCTGATCGCCCTGGATGCCAAGTTCGTGCTCGACGCCAACGCCGGCTACCGCCAGCCGGCCATCATGGAGATGCGCGACGAGGCCCAGGAAGACCCGCGCGAGCGCGAGGCGGTCAAGCACGGCCTCAACTACGTCACCCTCGACGGCGACATCGCCTGCATGGTGAACGGCGCGGGCCTCGCCATGGCGACCATGGACCTCATCCAGCTCGAGGGCGGCCGGCCGGCCAACTTCCTTGACGTGGGCGGCGGCGCGACTGCCGATCGCGTGGCCGAGGCGTTCAAGCTGATCCTCTCGGATGGCAAGGTGCGCGCCATCCTCATCAACATCTTTGGTGGCATCGTGCGCTGCGACCTGATCGCCGAAGGCATCCTGCAAGCGGTGCGCGAGGTCGACCTGCGTCTGCCTCTGGTGGTGCGCCTGGAGGGCACCAACGCCGAGCAGGGCCGCGCCCTGCTGGCCCAGTCCGGCCTTACCATCATCGCCGAGACCGACCTGACCCGCGCCGCGCAGGCGGCCGTCCGTGCTGCCCAGGGGGAAATCTGAATATGGCCATTCTTGTTGACGGCAATACCCGCGTCATCTGCCAGGGCTTCACCGGCAAGCAGGGTACCTTCCACTCCGAGCAGGCCATCGCCTACGGCACGCGCATGGTCGGCGGCGTCACCCCGGGCAAGGGCGGCAGCACTCATCTTGGATTGCCCGTGTTCGACACCGTGCATGATGCCGTGCGTCAGACCGGCGCCGAGGCGAGCATGATCTACGTGCCCGCGCCATTCGCGGCCGACGCCATTCTTGAGGCCGCCGACGCCGGCATCCGCCTGATTGTGTGCATCACCGAAGGCATCCCGGTGCTGGACATGCTCAAGGTCAAGGCCGCGCTGAAGGACTACCCGGACACCCGCCTGGTCGGCCCGAACTGCCCCGGCGTGATCACGCCCGGCGCCTGCAAGATTGGCATCATGCCGGGATATATCCACAAGCCGGGAGTGATCGGCATCGTCTCCCGCTCCGGCACCCTGACCTACGAGGCGGTGCACCAGACCACCAGCGCGGGGCTCGGCCAGAGCACCTGCGTGGGCATTGGTGGCGATCCGATCCACGGCATGAACTTCATCGACTGCCTGCGGCTGTTTGAGGCCGATCCGCAGACCGAGGGCATCATTCTGGTCGGCGAGATCGGCGGCACGGCCGAGGAGGCGGCCGCTGAGTTCATCAAGGCGGAAGTGAGCAAGCCGGTGGTGGCCTACATTGCCGGGGCCACGGCGCCCAAAGGCAAACGTATGGGCCATGCCGGGGCGATCGTCGCAGGCGGGCAGGGCACCGCCGAGGCCAAGTTCGCCGCCCTTGAGGCTGCAGGCTGCCACATCGTCCGTTCGCCGGCGCAGATGGGGGCGAAGATGGCCGAAGTGTTGGGGCGTGGCTGATTGAGCAGTAAGCCCTTGGCGCGCAACGTGCGCATTGCCTTGGCCCAGCTCAACCTGCTGGTGGGCGATGTCGATGGCAACGTGCGCAAGATCATCGACTGGACATCCCGGGCCGTCGAACAGTTCCAGGCCGACCTGATCGTTTTCCCCGAACTGGCCCTGACCGGCTACCCGCCGGAGGACCTGCTCAAGCGATCCGATTTCATGGCGGCCTGCGAGGCAGGGCTTGAACGCCTCAAGCGCGACCTTCCCCGTGGCATCGCCGTGATTGTCGGCCTGCCCGAGTGGGAGGCAGGGCGGCGCTACAACAGCGCCCTCGTCCTGCGCGACGGCGGCATCCTCGCCCGCTACCGCAAGCAGCACCTGCCCAACTACGGCGTGTTCGACGAACTGCGCTATTTCACCCCGGGCAGCGAGCCTTGCGTCTTCACCCTCCAAGGGGGCGCGGGTGAGCCGTTGAGCTTCGGTCTGACCATCTGCGAGGACATCTGGCATCCCGAGCCCATCGCCCAGGCCAAGGCCGCCGGGGCGCAGCTTGTGCTCAATCTCAACGCCTCCCCCTATCAGCACGACAAACCTAGCTTGCGCGAGCAGACCCTGCGCGCCCGCGCAGCCGAG
>JBMFOY010000121.1:0-5650 GCA_049969375.1 Halothiobacillaceae bacterium
CGCGACGAGACGAGCTGAAAAAATCCATGGATGGATTTTTTCAGAGTTTCCTTAGTGCAGTCCGGCAAGGTTCAGGGAGATGAATGATGCGAAAACACGCGCCCATCCTGCTCCTGCGGCCCCGCCGCTCACCCGCGCTGGTCGCGTCCATCCTGCTCATCTATGGCCTGGGCGTGCTGGCCCTGTGGCTGTCTGCTCTGTCGGGGCCAGCGGCCTTCGGCCTGAGCCTGGCGCTGGCCGCCAGCGCCGTGTTCGCCCTGCGCAGCATGCGGCCGGTGCGGGAGCTGCAATGGGGCGAGGGGGGCACCTGGCGCCTGGTTCTCGCTGGCGGCCCGGTGCGCCGGGCGTTGCTCGATGCGCAGGCCAGCCGCAGCCTGCCGTGGTGGGTGACGCTGGCCTTCCGGCTGGAGGATGGAGGACGCCTGCATGTAACGCTGCCGCGCGATGCCTTGCCCATAGACGACTTCCGCCGCCTGCGCGTGCGTCTGCGGGTGGAGGCGGGGGCGCTCGCCGGAAGCACGCCCCCGGTCCGATGAACCCGCGCCTGTTCGCGCCGAGGGCGGCGCTCCTACAACGCGGGGCAGGAGACCCACCCCGGGCTGATGAGCCGTGTTTGGTCATGGTGTGACACCGTTCCCATGGAGTGTAGGAGGCCCGCCCTCGGGCCGATGCCTTATGCGGCCGCGCCGGAATAGAATTGGTGCAGCCTTTCCACCTGCTCCACCAGGGTCTCAGGCGTGCCACGGTTGTCGATCACGTCGTCCGCCCGTGCCAGCCGGGCCTGGCGGCTGGCCTGGGCGGCGAGCATGGCGCGGGCAAGGGGGGGCTCCACCCCGTCCCGCGTTATTAGTCGCTGAAGCTGGAAGTCTTCCGGCAGGTCCACCACCAGCACGCGGTCAAGCAGGCCATCGTAGGCCCCCGTCTCAACGAGAAGGGGAATAACCACTAGGGCATAGGACGGTGGCGGGATGCGCTGGCGCAGGGCCTCCAGCCGCTGTTGAACCTCGGCCCGGATGCGGGGGTGGAGGATGGCTTCGAGCATTCTGCGCGCGGCCTTGTCGGCAAAGATGCGCCGACGCAGCCAGGGACGATTGAGGCTGCCGTCCGAATTCAGGGCATCCGGTCCGAAGCGATCGGCGATCTCTGCCAGCGCCGGCTGGCTCGGGGCAACCAGTTCGCGCGCGATCAGGTCGGTGTCGATGATGGAGGCGCCGTGCGCGGCGAACAGGGCGGTGACGGTCGACTTGCCGCTCGCCACCCCGCCGGTGAGGCCGATGACGCGCATGATTTATGGACGGATGCCGCCGCTGAGGTAGAGCGCGGTCATGTCTTGTCCCCAGAAAAACCAGATCAGGCCAGCGATGGCGAGATAGGGCCCGAACGGAATCGGCGTGTTTTTGTCCCGCCCGCGCAGCAGCATCATGGCGATGCCGAGAATGGCGCCGACCAGGCTGGAGAGCAGGATGATCCCCGGCAGGGCCTGCCAGCCCATCCATGCACCCAGCGCGGCCAGGAGCTTGAAGTCGCCGTAGCCCATGCCCTCCTTGCCGGTGAGCAGGCGGAAGCCGTGGTATACGGCCCACAGCGCGAGGTAGCCCGCCGCCGCGCCGATCACCGCATCCGGCAGGGACGCGAACATGCCGCCCACATTCAGCAGCAGGCCCAGCCACATCAGCGGCAGGGTGAGCTGGTCCGGCAGCAGCATGGTGTTGAGGTCGATGACTGAAAGCAGAAGCAGCACCCAGACGAACACCAGCGCCAGCAGCAGCGGCCAGCCGAACGGCACGTGGATGGCGGTCAGCACCGCCAGGGCCGCCGCGGCGGCCTCGACCAAGGGGTACTGCGGCGAGATGCGCGTCTTGCAGGCCGAGCAGCGACCGCGCAGTAGCATGTAGCTGACCAGCGGCAGGTTTTCCCACCAGCGCAGCGGGTGGCCGCAGTTTGGGCAGTGCGAGGCTGGGAAGGCGAGGTTGAAGCGCTTGTCTGCCGCCTCGTCCACCGGCTGGCCGAGGAACTCCTGGCACTCGGCCTTCCAGCGCGCCTCCAGCATCTTCGGCAGGCGCAGGATGACCACGTTGAGGAAGCTGCCCACCATCAGGCCGAGCACGGCCAGGCTGGTGTAGAGCAGGACGGGCGAGGTTTCGAGGGGGTGCAGCAGGGCATCCATGACCTTACACCACCGAGCCGAGCTTGAAGATCGGCAGATACATGGCGATCACCAGGCCGCCGACCACCACGCCGAGGAAGGCCATGATCATCGGTTCCATTAAGCTGGACAAGGCATCCACCATGTTATCGACCTCCTCCTCGTAGATGTCGGCCACCTTGCTGAGCATCTTGTCCAGCTCGCCCGTCTCCTCGCCGATGCCCACCATCTGCACCACCATCATCGGGAACAGGCCGGACTGCTGCATGGACAGGCGCATCTGCTGGCCCTGCGCGGTCATGTCGCGCATCTCCAGCACGGCGGTCTCGTACACGTGGTTGCCGGTGGCGCCGGCCACCGAACCCATGGCCTCCACCAGCGGCACGCCGGCGGCGAACATGGTCGAGAGGGTACGGGCGAAGCGCGCGATGGAGGCCTTATGGGTGAGCGGGCCAATCAACGGCAGGCGTAGAACGAGGCGGTCCAGCGCCTGGTTGAATTTCCTTGAGCGCTTCTTGAAGAAGAAAAAGGCATACACGGCTGCGCCGACGCCGCCAAAGATCGCCCACCAGTACTGCTGGAAGATCTCGGAGAGGCTGATCACCATCAGGGTGAAGGCCGGAAGGTCAGCGCCAAACCCGGAGAACAGCTCTTTGAACTGCGGGATGACAAAGATCAGCAGGATGGCTGTGACGATGAAGGCCACCATCAGCACCGCGGCCGGATAGAACAGGGCCTTCTTGATCTTCTTCTTCAGGCTCTCGGTCTTCTCCTTGTACACCGCAATGCGCTCGAGGATGGCCTCCAGCGCACCGGCATCCTCACCGGCCTTGACCAGGCTGACATACAGCTTGTCGAAATAGAGGGGGTGGCGGGCCAGGGCATTGCCGAGCGAGATGCCGCCCGCCACGTCGTCCTTGATCTCATTGACCAGCTTGGCCATGGCGGGCAGCTCCGCGCTCTGGGCGATGATCTCCAGGCCCTGCAACAGTGGCATGCCAGCCTGGAGCATGGTGGCGAGCTGGCGGGTGAAGGTGGCGATGTCGGCGGGCTTGATCGCCTTGCCCTTGCCGCCGATCAGGGGCTTGGGCTTTTTCTTGATCTTCAGCGGCAGGGTGCCCTGCTGACGCAGGATGTTGCGAGCCTGCATCTCGCTGATCGCCAGCACCTCGCCGTGGATGCGCTTGCCGGTCTTATCCTTCCCTTCCCAGACGAAAGTGATTTTGTTCTCGCCTGCCTGTGCCATGGCTTCCCTCGTGCTTGTGTGCCCGCTGATTGTAGGGGGGGGCTGGCCCCGACCTGATAGTGCTGCGTTTAGCAGGTCATTGAAAAAACTTACGATTTTTTGATGGCCCAACTGTAGGAGGCCCGCCCTCGGGGCGATAGCCTGTTTGAGGCCACTCTTATCGCGGCGGGGGCGCCGCCCCTACCCGGCGTTTGGGGCAGGATGCCCCAAGCGGGAAACGCTGAATCATTCAGCTTTTCCTTAATCCTTGGTGACGTTGTTCAGCTCTTCCAGGCTGATAATGCCCGCTTTCACCTTCATCAGCCCGGCCTCGCGCAGGTTGGGAATGCCTTCCTTGCGCGCCTGATCCGCGAGGTCGATGGAGGTGGCGCCGGACATGATCAGACGCTGCATCGCCTCGGAGATTGGCATCACCTGATAAATGCCGGTGCGGCCCTTGTAGCCATTGTTGCACTGCTCGCAGCCCACCGCCTTGTAAATCGTCAGCCCATTGTCGATATCCGCGGGGCTAAACCCTTCACGCAGCAGCTCTTCGCGCGGCAATCTCTCCTCGGTCTTGCAGAACGGGCACAGCTTGCGCGCCAGACGCTGGGCAATGATCAGGTTTACCGCGCTGGCGATGTTATAAGCTGGCACCCCCATGTTGGCCAGGCGGGTGAGGGTCTGCGGCGCGTCGTTGGTGTGCAGGGTGGAGAGCACCAGGTGACCGGTTTGGGCCGCCTTGATCGCGATCTCGGCGGTTTCCAGGTCACGGATCTCGCCCACCATGATCACATCCGGGTCCTGGCGCAGGAAGGCGCGCAGCGCCTCGGCAAAGGTCAGGCCCGCCTTGGGGTTGACGTTCACCTGGTTGATGCCCGGCATATTGATCTCCGCCGGGTCCTCGGCGGTCGAGATATTGCGATCCTCGGTGTTGAGGATGTTCAGGCCGGTGTACAGACTCACCGTCTTACCCGAACCCGTCGGGCCGGTGACCAGAATCATGCCATAGGGCTTCTTCAACGCATCCAGATACAGCTTTTTCTGCTCCGGCTCATAGCCTAGCGCGTCAATGCCAAGCTTGGCGCTGGACGGGTCGAGGATACGCAGCACGATCTTCTCGCCGAACAGGGTCGGGCAGGAGTTCACGCGGAAGTCGATGGCGCGGGTCTTGGAGATGGCCAGCTTGATGCGTCCATCCTGCGGCACGCGGCGTTCGGCAATGTCCATCCGGCTCATCACCTTCACCCGGGCAATGATCCGCTCCGACCAGCCTTTGAGCTGCGCGCCGGAGGCGATTTCCCGCAGCTCGCCGTCGATGCGAAAACGCACGCGGAAAGTGTGTTCATACGGCTCGAAATGGATGTCAGAAGCGCCTTTTTGGATCGCCTGCATGAGGATGCTGTTGACGAACTTGACCACCGGCGTATCGGAAACATCGGCCTCGGCGAGCTTGCCGGCCTCGGTCTCCTCCACCACGTCCAGTTCGCCGAGCTCGTCACCCAGTCCTTGCATCATCGATGCCGAACTGTTGCTCTCCAGCAGCTTCTCGAGCAGGGTGGCGAGCTTGTCCGCCGGGGCAATGACCGGCTCGATGATAAGGCCGGAGGCAAAACGGATCTCGTCCAGCGCCTGCTGTTGGGTGGGGTCCGCCGCCGCCACGAACAGCTTGCGCCCACGCTGATGCAGGGGCAGCACCTTGTGCTTGCGCAGCAGATCCTCCTTCAGCGCCTGCAGCGGCAGCTGTGCCGGATCAAAGGCCTCCAGCTCCACCAGCGGCAGGCCGAACTCCAACGCCACGATCTCCGCCGCACGCGCAAGGTCGGTCTTGCCCTCCGCAGCCAGCACGTGCAGGAAGGACTGCTTGCTCTTGGCCGCCTCGGCCATGGCGCTGGCGGCAGCCTGCTCGCTGAGAATGCCGGCCTGCACGAGCTGGCGGGGGAGGCCGGTAAGTTGAGGGGCTTGGGCCATGAGGAATCCTTGTGAGGCAATGACGCTGGACCGTAGCCAACCTTAGCGCAAGGAGGGGCTTGGTGGTAGCGGGGGGAGGGTCATTGTACAAACCCGTCGCATCGCCCTGAGCGGCCGAGGTCGGCGCGGCACTCCCGCCGCGACAGGCGCATCGTACGCAAGCGCCGGCCCGAGGGCGGGCCTCAGACAACTCAACAGAAGTTTTTCTCAACGGCCTCGCTAGATAGTGTCGTCACGAAACGCACGTCCAAGCTAAGCTTCGGGGCATGAAGACATCCACTGCAAACCCGCTCCCGGCGCATCGGCGC
>JBMFOY010000122.1:0-5642 GCA_049969375.1 Halothiobacillaceae bacterium
GTGGATGGTGCGCAAGCGAATTTTGCAGGCGTCTGTGGGATGAGTGCGCCCAAAATCCCGATACCACCATCTGAAATTTCAAAGAACACCCGCCGTTTCAGCGGAGGTTGTGCAGAGGTTTCTTGACACATAGCGGCATGAACATGAACTACCGTCACGCCTTCCATGCCGGCAATTTCGCCGATGCCCACAAGCACGCCACCCTGCTGGCCCTGATCGAGAGCCTACTGCGCAAGGATACCCCCTTCGTGGTACTGGAGGCCCATGCCGGCGCAGGCATCTACGACCTGAGGGGCGGCGAGGCCAACCGTACCGGCGAGTGGACCGAAGGCATCGGGCGTATCTTCGCCGAGACCAAAGCCCCCGCCATGGTGCGCACCTACCTGCAGCAGGTGCGCGCGCTCAACCCCGGCGGGGTATTGCGCATCTATCCCGGCTCGCCCGCACTGGCTGCAGCCACCCTCCGGCCGCAGGATCGGCTGGTGCTGTGTGAGCTTGAGCCAGGCACCCACGCCGCCCTGCGTGAGGCGCTCAAGGGGCGCAAGGGCATCGCCATCCACGCGCGCGACGGCTGGGAGGCGCTCAAGGCCCTGCTGCCACCGCGCGAGGCCAAGCGGGGGCTGGTGCTGATCGACCCGCCGTTCGAGGCGGCCAACGAACTGGACCGGATGGCGGAGGCGCTGATCGCCGCCCACAAGCGCTGGCCGCAGGGCGTGCTGGCCGCTTGGTATCCGATCAAGGACCGTCCGCCGCTCGATCGTTTTTTGCGCAAGCTGCGCGCCGCCGGCCTGCCCGACCTTACGGTGAGCGAATTGTGCATCCACCCGCCAACGACCGGGACCCGCCTGAACGGCAGCGGCATGGTGATCGTCAACACGCCGTGGAAGCTCGAGGAGCCCCTGCACGAGGCCACCGCCTGGTTGCACGACCACCTCACCCATGCCAAGGATGCGCCATGGCGGGTAGAGCGGCTGACCGGCGGTTGAGCTGGGCAAAACCGCCATGCCCCGCGAACGGCGCTACGAACGCCCTCATCGGCCCGAGGGCGGGCCGCCTACACCATCCACGGTCAAGGCCTAAGGCCGTAGGCGCGGCGATCTCACTGCGACGAGCCTAGGCCGCCTCTTGGCCCGGCAGGCGCCGCCCGGTAGCCTGTAACAAGGCCGTTGAGAAACGCTTTTCAACGGCCTGGCAAGGCAAGCCATGGATGGCTTGCACGAACATCAATCACGCTAATTGATTGATGTTCGGAGCCTGTCGCGGGCGTGTACCGCGACAGGCGAGTTGAAAAAGGGTAGGAAACCCTTTTTCAACGGCCTGGTAAACCCCATCCGCCTCGGGAGGCCGTTCATGGAGACCCTACCCCCCGCCCTGCGCGAAGAAGTTCAGCGTGCACTCGAACGCCTGCACGAGGACGACCGCACTGCGCTGAAGGGCCACCCACAGGCTGACCAGGCCCTCCCCCGCGTGCTGGCCGCCAGCCCTTGGATGGCCGAGTCCCTCGCCCGCCAGACCGGTCTGCTGCAGGACCTGATCGACAGCGGGGACCTGTTCGAACCTTACCCCGCGACCGCCCTCTCCGAGCATCTGCGCGCCGTGCTGGACGCGGTAGGCGATGAGGCCAGCCTGCTACGCGCCCTGCGCCGCTTCCGCCGGCGCGAGATGGTGCGCATCGCCTGGCGCGACCTGGCCGGCTGGGCGGCAACGAGCGAGACCCTGCGCGAGCTGACCTGGCTGGCCGAGACCTGCGTGCAGGGCGCGCTCGGCTGGTGGGATAGGGAACTCCAACGCCGCCACGGCACCCCGCGCGATGCCCAAGGCCAGGCGGTAGGCCTCGTCGTGCTCGGCATGGGCAAGCTCGGCGGACACGAACTCAACTTCTCCTCCGACATCGACCTAATCTTCGCCTTCGACGAGGAAGGCGCGACCGACGGCCCGAAGTCCTTGGACAACAGCGAGTACTTCACCCGTCTCGGCCAACGCCTGATCCGCGCCATTAACCAGCTCACCGAGGACGGCTTTGTGTTCCGCGTGGATATGCGCCTGCGCCCGTGGGGCGACGAGGGCCCACTGGTCATGACCTTCGAGCAGATGGAGCTGTACTACACCCTGCACGGACGCGAATGGGAGCGCTACGCCCTGATCAAGGCCCGCCCCATCGCCGGGGATCTGGCGGCGGGCGAACGGCTGATGAAGCAGCTGCATCCCTTCGTCTACCGTCGCTATCTCGACTACGGCGCCTTCGGCCAGCTGCGCGAGATGAAGGCGATGATCGAGCGCGAGATGGCGAAGAAGGGCATGCGCGACAACGTCAAACTCGGGCCCGGCGGCATCCGCGAGGTCGAGTTCATCGGCCAGGTCTTCCAGCTTTTGCGCGGCGGGCGGGAAAAGCCTCTGCAGCAGCGCGGCATCCTGCCTATCCTGCGCGTGCTGGGTGAGGACGACATCCTGAGCGCGGATGAAGTGGCCACCCTAGAACGAGGCTACGACGTGCTGCGTCGAGTGGAAAACCGCCTACAGGCCGCGCGCGACCAGCAGACCCAGCTGCTGCCCGAGGACGACCACGAGCGCCTGCGCCTGGCCGTCAGCATGGGCTACGCGGACTGGGAGGCATTCATCGCCGCCTTCAACCACGTCCGCGCTGAGGTGCACCGCATCTTCCGCCGCGTGTTCCGCGTACTGGACGAGGGCAAGGGCGAGGAGCGCAGCCTGCTGTCCGATGTGTGCAGCGGCATCCTGGCGGGCGAGGCGGCCACGGAGGCCCTGCACGCCGAGGGCTTTACTGAAGAGGATGCCCCCCGAGTACTCGAGCTGCTGCAGGGCTTTTTGCGTGAGCGCTTCCTCCGCACCCTCAGCGACACCGCGCGCGAGCGCCTGTTCCAGCTCCTGCCACGCCTGCTCACCCGCTTAAGCCAGACGCGCGCCGTCGAGATCCTGCCGCGCATCTTCGAGCTTCTGGCGCGCATCGGCGGACGCAGCGTCTACCTCGCCCTGCTGCTGGAAAACCCACCTGCGCTCGACCAACTGGTGCGCCTGGTCGCCGTCAGCCCCTGGATCGCCGAGCAGCTTACCCGCCATCCCATCCTGCTCGACGAACTGCTCGATGCCCGCACCCTGTACGCCCCGCCCGGTCCGGACGAGCTGCGCGAGGAACTGTCCGCCATGCTCGCCAACGTGCCGGAGGGCGACATGGAGCGGCAGATGGACGAGCTGCGCCGCTTCAAGCAGATCAATGTCCTGCGCGTGGCCGCCGCGGACATCATGGACGTGCTGCCGATCATGAAGGTCAGCGACCACCTGACCTGGATCGCCGAGGCCCTGCTCGACGAGGTGCACCGCGAGGCGCTGGCCGAACTGGTCACCCGCCACGGCAGGCCCCGCTGCATCGTCGACGGCCTCACCCACACCCCCGGTCTCGCCGTGATCGGCTACGGCAAGCTCGGCGGCATCGAGCTCGGCTACGGCTCCGACCTCGACCTCGTGTTCCTGCACGACTCCATGGGTGAGCAGCAGGAAACGGACGGCGACCGCCCGCTCGACAACGCGGCCTTCTTTGCCCGCCTCACGCAGAAGATGATCCTGCGCATGACCACCCAGACCCCGGGCGGCATCCTCTACGAGGTCGACACCCGCCTGCGCCCGGACGGCGCCGCGGGCCTGCTCGTCTCCAGCCTCGCCGCCTTCGAGGATTACCAGCGCCAGCATGCCTGGACCTGGGAGCACCAAGCGCTGTGCCGGGCACGCTGGGTGGCGGGCGAGGCGCGCCTGCGCGGGGCCTTTGAGGCCGTGCGCGAGGCCATCCTCTGCCTGCCGCGCGACGCCGAAACCCTGCGCCGCGAGGTGGTCGATATGCGCGAGAAGATGCGTGCCGAGCTCGACCAGAAAGACCCCAGCAAGTTTCACCTCAAGACCGGCACAGGCGGACTGACCGACATCGAGTTCCTCGTCCAGTACCACCTGCTCGCCCATGCCCATGCGCACCCGCAGATCGTGCGCTTTAGCGACAACATCCGCCAGCTCGAGGACCTCGCCGCCGCCGGCCTCCTCGCCGCCGAGGAGAGCGTATCCTTAGCCGAGATCTACCGCCGCCTGCGCGACCGTGGCCACCGGCTGGTGCTCGAAGGCCGCAAGCCCCTGGTGGACGCCACCGAATTTGCCGAGGAGCGTGCCTTCGTGCGCGAGGTGTGGGCGCGGCGGATGATGGCCTGACCACCCATGACGCCTCCGTCGCGATAACACGCAGAGGATGATCGGCCCGCGGGCGGGCCTCCTACCGTCTGGCCCGTAGGAGCGACGCCCCCGTCGCGATCAGGCTCCAGGGTATCGGCCAAAGAGGCTTCTCACGGCAGCCCCACCTTCAGCCCTCCCCCCTTCCATGCGATAATCCAACGATCTTTTCGCAGCGCATTCTTCAGGAGTTTTTCGATGGCAATGCCCACCATGGCCGACCGCGACGGCCTGATCTGGTACGACGGCCAGCTGGTTGACTGGCGTGAGGCCAAGACCCACGTCCTCACCCACACCCTGCACTATGGCATGGGCGTGTTCGAGGGCGTGCGCGCCTACAAGACCGACAAGGGCACCGCCATCTTCCGCCTGGAAGAGCACACCAAGCGCCTGCTCAACTCCGCCAAGATCCTGCGCATGGACGTGCCCTGGTCCGCCGCCGAGCTGAACGAGGCCCAGCGCGCCGTGGTGCGCGAGAACAAACTCGAGTCCGCCTACATCCGTCCGATGTGCTTCTACGGCCCGGAAGGCATGGGCCTGCGCGCCGACAACCTCAAGGTGCACTGCATCGTCGCCGCCTGGACCTGGGGCAGCTACCTGGGCGCCGAGGGCATGGAGCGCGGCATCCGGGTGAAGACATCCTCCTTTACCCGCCACCACGTCAACATCACCATGTGCAAGGCCAAGGCCAACGGCAACTACATGAACTCCATGCTGGCCCTGCGCGAGGCGCTGCAGGACGGCTATGACGAGGCCATGCTGCTGGACGCCGAGGGCTACGTGGCCGAGGGCTCGGGCGAGAACATCTTCATCGTGCGCGACGGCGTGATCTACACCCCCGACCTCACCTCCGCGCTGGACGGCATCACCCGCAAGACTATCTTCCTGCTGGCCGACGAACTGGGCCTGAAGATCGTCGAGAAGCGCATCACCCGTGACGAGGTCTATGTCGCCGACGAGGCCTTCTTCACCGGCACTGCAGCCGAGGTCACCCCGATCCGCGAGGTGGACAACCGCCCGATCGGCGCCGGCAGCCGCGGCCCCATCACCGAGCGCCTGCAGGCCCTCTACTTCGACGTTGTCCACGGCCGCCATCCCAAGCACCTGGGCTGGCTGACCCACGTGGCCTGATCCTTTTGGGAGTGTAGGCATGAACCCGGACACCGCATCCCACCCGCAGGACTTCAAGACCCCGAACACCGCCAAGGTCGTGAAGGTCTCCCGCCGCGAGCTGCCGGTACACTGCCCGCGCGAAGGCGAGAGCCTGTGGAACTCCCACCCGCGGGTGTACATCCCGGTGGAGGAAAACGGTGGCCGCGCCATCTGCATCTACTGCGGCGCGGTGTACGAGCTGGTGGACTGAGCCCCCCCTTCGCGGCGAGGGCGCTGCTCCCACACCCTACTTTACCAGGCCG
>JBMFOY010000123.1:0-5600 GCA_049969375.1 Halothiobacillaceae bacterium
CTTCATCGATCTGCGCGACCGCGAGGGCATCGTGCAGGTGGTGTTCGATCCGGATCGTCCCGAGATGTTTGCCCTGGCCGAGCAGGTGCGCAACGAGTTCGTCCTGCGCGTGACCGGTCGCGTGCGCCCGCGTCCGGCGGGCACCGAGAATCCCAACCTGGTGAGCGGCAAGATCGAGGTGCTGGGCCTGGAGCTTGCGATCCTCAACCGCTCCGAGCCGCTGCCATTCCAACTCGATGACGATGCCGTGGGCGAGGACACCCGCCTGCGCTACCGCTACATCGACCTGCGTCGCCCGGAGATGCAGCAGCGCCTGCGCTTGCGCGCCAAGGTTTCCCACTTCCTGCGCCAGTACCTCGAGCAGCATGGCTTCCTTGACTTGGAAACCCCGGTGCTGACCCGCGCCACCCCGGAAGGCGCGCGCGATTACCTGGTGCCGAGCCGTACCCATCCGGGCGAGTTCTTCGCCCTGCCGCAGTCGCCGCAGCTGTTCAAGCAGCTGTTGATGGTGTCCGGTTTCGACCGCTACTACCAGATCACCAAGTGCTTCCGCGACGAGGACCTGCGTGCCGATCGCCAGCCCGAGTTCACCCAGGTGGACATCGAAACCAGCTTCATGGACGAAGAGGCGTTCATGACCCTGATCGAAGGCATGATGCGGGACCTGTTCCGCGAGGTGCTGGGCGTGGCCTTCCCCGATCCGCTGCCGCGCATGAGCTGGCACGAGGCGATGCGCCGCTATGCCTCCGACAAGCCGGATCTGCGCATCCCGCTGGAGCTTGTCGACGTGGCCGATCTGATGGCCGGCGTTGAGTTCAAGGTCTTCTCCGGTCCGGCCAGCGACCCGCAGGGCCGCGTCGCCGCGCTGCGCGTGCCGAAGGGCGGCGAGCTGTCCCGCTCGCAGATCGACGACTACACCAAGTATGTGGCCATCTTCGGTGCCAAGGGCTTGGCTTACATCAAGGTTAATGACCGCGCCGCCGGCCGCGACGGCCTGCAATCGCCCATCCTCAAGTTCCTGCCAGACGAGGCGATTCAAGGCATCCTCGAGCGCACCGGCGCCCAGGATGGCGACCTGATCTTCTTCGGCGCCGACAAGGCCAAGGTGGTCAACGACGCGCTCGGCAACCTGCGGGTCAAGCTCGGTCACGACCTCGGCCTGGTCGAGGCCGGCTGGCGTCCGCTGTGGGTGGTCGACTTCCCCATGTTCGAGTGGGACGACAAGGAGAACCGCTGGGTCGCCCTGCACCACCCGTTCACCTCGCCCAAGCTTGAGCACCTTGGCTTGCTGGAGACCCATCCGGGCGAGTGCCTGTCGCGCGCCTACGACTTCGTGCTCAACGGCGTCGAGGTTGGCGGCGGCTCCATGCGCATCTATCAGGAAGAGGTGCAGAGCAAGGTGTTCAAGCTGCTCGGCATCAGCGACGAGGAGGCGCAGGAGAAGTTCGGTTTTCTGCTCAACGCGCTCAAGTTTGGCGCGCCGCCGCACGGCGGCTTGGCCTTCGGTCTTGATCGTCTGGTGATGCTGATGAGCGGCGCGAGCTCGATCCGCGAGGTCATTGCCTTCCCGAAGACCCAGTCGGCCGCCTGCCCGCTGACCGACGCCCCGGGCGCAGTGGATGAGCGCCAGCTGCGCGAGCTCGGCATCCGCGTGCGCAAGCCGGCGGCCGAAGGCTAAGCGGTATCGCTGACGGGGCGCTGTCCGGCTTGCCGGGCGGTGCCGGAACTTCCATGCAGGCGGAGTCATTCCGCCTGTCGCGTCTGAATCGTACAGCGAGGTTTCGCATGAGCGATTTTGCATCCGACATCCCCCGCCTGCGCGAGGCCGTCATCCAGCGTCTGATCGAGCAGGCCCCGTCGCCCGCGCCGCTCGCTCTCGAGGAGGCCGAGGCCCTGCGCGCGCGCATCAAGGCCCTCCTCAAGGAGCGCGATGCGGTGCTGGTGGTGCACTTCTACGTCGACGAGGAGCTGCAGAAACTGGCCGAGGAGACCGGCGGGCACGTGTCCGACTCGCTCGACATGGCCGACTTCGGCAGCCGCCACCCGGCGAAGACTCTGGTCGTGGTTGGCGTGCGCTTCATGGGTGAGACGGCAAAGATCCTCAATCCGGAGAAGCGTGTGCTGATGCCAACCCTACAGGCCGAGTGCTCGCTTGACGTCGGCTGCCCGGCGGAGGCGTTCGCGGCCTTCTGCGACCAGCACCCTGACCGCACCGTGGTGGTCTACGCCAACACCTCGGCGGCGGTGAAGGCGCGCGCCGACTGGGTGGTCACATCCTCCAACGCACTCGCCATCGTCAGACACCTGATGGCGCGCGGGGAGAAGATCCTCTGGGCGCCCGACCGCCACCTCGGTCGTTACATCCAGGAGCAGACCGGGGCTGACATGCTGATGTGGCAGGGCGAGTGCGTGGTGCACGACGAGTTCAGCGCCGAGGGTCTGCGCGAGCTGATGCGCCAGCATCCAAGGGCCGAGGTGCTGGTGCACCCCGAGTCGCCCAGGGGTGTGGTGGAGCTTGCCCATCATGTCGGCTCAACCTCCCAGCTGATCAAGGCCGCGCGCGAGTCGAACGCGCCGACCCTGATCGTCGCCACCGACCGCGGCATCTTCTACAAGATGCAGCAAGCCGCTCCCGGCAAGACCCTGATCGCCGCGCCGACCCTCGGCCGCGGTGGCGGCTGCAGCGTCTGCGCCCACTGTCCGTGGATGGCGATGAATGGCCTGCAGAACCTGTGCGAGGCTCTGGAGCACCCGGAGGGGCACGAGGTCACGGTCGATCCCGCCATCATCGATCGTGCCCGCCTGCCGATCGAGTGCATGCTCGAGTTCTCGCGCAGCCAGGGGCTCGTCGCCCGCGCCACGAAAGATTGACCTGCGTGCGGGGGCGCAGCACCAGCAAAGCAGGTTAAACTTTCGCCGTTTCAACGCATTGATTTGTAGAGGTTGTCATGGCCGGTCACAGCAAATGGGCCAACATCAAGCACCGCAAGGAGAGGCAGGACAAGAAGCGCGCCAAGATCTGGACCAAGATCATCCGCGAGATCACCGTGGCTGCCCGCATGGGGCAGAGCGCCAACCCTGCGGAGAATCCGCGTCTGCGCCTGGCTTGGGACAAGGCGCTGGCGGCGAACATGCCGAAAGACACCATGGAACGCGCGGCCAAGCGTGGCGTGGGCGCGGACGGCGGCGAGAGTTACGAGGAGATCACCTACGAGGGCTATGGCCCGGGCGGGGTGGCCGTGTTCGTCGAGTGCATGACCGACAACAAGGTGCGCACCGTGGCTGAGGTGCGCCACGCCTTCAGCAAGAACGGCGGCAATCTGGGTACGGACGGCTCCGTGGCCTATCTGTTCAGCAAGGTGGGTACGCTGCTGTACGCGCCGGGCAGCCATGAGGATGCCATCATGGAGGCGGCGCTGGAGCTCGGCGCGGACGACGTGGTGGTGGACGAGGATGGTTCCATCGAGGTCCTGACGGCGCCGGAGTCTTTCCAGGCCGTGCTTGATGGCATGAAGGCCAAGGGGCTGGTCCCGGAGGAGGCCGAGATCACCATGCGCGCCAGCACGCAGGCCCCGGTCGAGGGCGAGGTCGCCGAGAAACTGGTCAAGATGATCGACATGCTCGAGGACCTGGACGATGTGCAGGCCGTCTACCACAATGCCGACCTGCCCGAAGAGGCGCTGGCTTGAGGTTGTCCTCCGCACTCTCGGGTTGGCCCTGCGTGTCATCCCCCTCTCCCTTGAGGGGAGAGGGGCAGGCGGGAGGGTGACGTACGATGGGGCATGGGTCCTCCCTGCGCATCCTTGGCGTTGATCCCGGCTCCGTCACCACCGGCGTGGCCGTGATCGAGTTGACGCGCCGGGAGCCGACCTGCCTGCATCTGGAGAGCCTGAGGCTCTCCAGCAAGGCCGGTTTCCCGGAGCGCCTGGGTGAGGTGTTCACCCGCATCAGCGGCCTGATCGAAACCTTCCAGCCGACCGAGTTCGCCATCGAACAGGTGTTCATGTTCAGAAGTCCCGAATCTTCGCTCAAGCTCGGCCAGGCGCGCGGCGCCGCCATCGCGGCAGCGGTGGTCCGGGGGCTGCCGGTGGCGGAATACATGCCCGCCGAGGTGAAGCAGTCAGTGGTCGGCACCGGGCGGGCGGACAAGGCGCAGGTCCAGCACATGGTCAAGCGCCTGCTGAAACTCACCGACGATCCCCCAGCCGACGGGGCGGACGCCGCCGCCATCGCCCTCTGCCATGCCTTTCGCCGCACCTCGCTGATGGGGGTGGCCGGGAGCGGAGAGATGAGCGAGCAGCAGCGCGAGAACATGCGCCTGCTGGCGCAGTCGCGCTTCCGCCGGCGTAGTAAGTGAACAGGAGAGGTACTCCATGATCGGAAGACTCAAGGGCCTGCTCGTGTCCAGGCAGCCGCCCTGGCTTCTGGTCGACGTGAACGGCGTCGGTTACGAGGTCGAGGTCCCGCTGTCCACCTTCTTCGATCTGCCCGCCACGGGCCAGGATGTCGTGCTGCTGATCCATACCGTGGTGCGCGAGGACGCCTTTTTGCTCTATGGTTTCCTGCGCGAGGCCGAGCGGCGACTGTTCCGCGAGCTTCTGAAGGTGACGGGGGTGGGGGCCAAGCTCGCCCTCGCCATCCTCTCTGGCATGAGCGCGCAGGCATTCGCCGACGCGGTGCGCCGCAACGATGTCTCCACCCTGGTCCGCCTGCCCGGCATCGGACGCAAGACTGCCGAGCGTCTGATCATCGAGATGCGCGACCGCTTGGGTGAAGACCTGGAGGCGGCCGCTCTGCCCGGGGCGGCCCCTGCCGGACGCGGTGCGCTCGAGGAGGCCATCACTGCCCTCGAGGCGCTAGGCTACAAGCCCGCCGAGGCCGCCCGCATGGCGCGCGCGGTGCCGGACGCGGCCGCCCTTCCGGTTGGCGAGATCATCCGCGCGGCCCTCAAGCAGGCGGTGAAGTGACATGAGCAGCGAGCGCATCGTCACGGCTACTCAGGAGCATGGCGAGGAGGCCATCGACCGCGCCATCCGCCCCAAGCGGTTGGCGGACTATATCGGTCAACCGGCCGTGCGCGAGCAGTTGGAGATTTTCATCCCTGCGGCCCGCGCGCGCGGTGAGGCGCTCGATCACCTGCTGATCTTCGGCCCGCCGGGCCTGGGCAAGACCACCTTGGCGCACATCATCGCCAATGAGATGGGCGTCACCCTGCGCCAGACCTCCGGCCCGGTGCTGGAGCGCCCGGGGGATCTCGCGGCCCTGCTCACCAACCTCGAGCAGGGCGACGTGCTGTTCATCGACGAGATCCATCGCCTCTCGCCGGTGGTGGAGGAGATCCTCTACCCGGCGATGGAGGACTACCAGATCGACATCATGATCGGCGAGGGCCCGGCGGCGCGTTCGATCAAGCTCGACCTGCCGCCCTTCACCCTGGTCGGCGCCACCACTCGCGCGGGAATGCTGACCAACCCGCTGCGCGACCGCTTCGGTATCATCCAGAGGCTCGAGTTCTACGGCGTGGACGACCTTTCCACCATCGTGCGCCGTTCCGCGCGTCTGCTTGGCGTGGCGATGGATGACGCGGGTGCGGTCGAGAT
>JBMFOY010000124.1:0-5513 GCA_049969375.1 Halothiobacillaceae bacterium
GCCTTGATAAGACGCGCTGAAAAAAATCCATGGATGGATTTTTTCAGCGTTTCCTTAGCAGGTTTGAGTAGGTCTGATAGAACGGTTGAGTGTCGCGCCGATGTGTCGCGGCCTATGTCAGCGCCAGCAGTTCGGCCAGGCGGGCGTCGCGCTCCGCCTCATCGCGTGCAACGAGCGTCGCATGGCCGATCTTGCGGCCGGGACGAGGTGCCTTGCCGTAGGCGTGGAAATGCACATCGGGTAGGGCCAGGATGCGTTCGGTGGGGGGCAATTCACCGATGAAGTTGAGCATGGCTGCGGCACCGCGCAGGGCGGTGCTGCCGAGCGGCAGGCCAAGGATCGCGCGCAGATGGTTCTCGAACTGGCTTACGGCCGCGCCCTCGATGGTCCAGTGGCCGGTGTTGTGTACGCGTGGAGCGATCTCGTTGGCGATCAGGCCGCTGTCGGTGACGAAGAACTCGAAGCCCATCGTACCGACGTAGTCCAAGGTTTCCAGCACCTTGCGTGCATGCGCCTCGGCCTCGGCCTGCATGGGGTCGCCCGCGCGGCTGAGCGAGAGCTTGAGAATAGCGCGCTCGTGGGTGTTCTCGGACAGCGGGTAGAAGGCCAGTTCGCCGGTGCGCGAGCGCACCGCGATGATCGACACCTCGCGGCGGAAGGCGATGAAGCCCTCGAGAATCAGCGGGGCGGAGCCCAGCGCGGCCCAGGCGGTCTCAATGTCTGCAGGCTCACGCAGCACAGCCTGACCCTTGCCGTCGTAGCCAAGGCGGCGGGTTTTGAGCACGGCAGGCAGACCGATCTTGGCGACCGCCGCGCGCAGCCCCTCGAGGCTGTCCACTGCGCGCCAGGGCGGGGTGGGGATGCCGAGTTCGCCGAACAGCGTCTTCTCGTTGACCCGGTCCTGCGCCACCTCAAGCGCCTGGGGACCGGGGAAGAGCAAGCCGCGCTCCTGCACGAAGCGGGCGGCGCTGACCGGGATGTTCTCGAACTCCAGGGTGACGATATCGGTGTCGTTGACCAGCCGCTCCAGCGCCATTAACTCGTCGTAGTCCGCCACGATCTGCTCGCCGACCAGGCGGGCGCAGGCCTCGGGGGATGGGTCGAGAAACACGAATTCCAGGCCAAGCGGAATGCCGGCCAGGGCGAGCATGCGCCCGAGCTGGCCGCCGCCGATGATGCCGATGCGGGGGGCGCTGGGATGGGACATGTCAGTCTCGTGGATCGGGGTGGTCCAGCACGCTCGTGGTCTGCTCGGCGCGGAAGGTCTCAAGGCGCTCGCGCAGGTCAGGACGGGTGTTGGCGAGGATGGCGATGGCCAGCAGGGCGGCGTTCTTCGCCCCGGCCTGACCGATGGCCAGGGTACCGACCGGGATGCCGCCCGGCATCTGCACGATGGAAAGCAGCGAATCCATGCCGTTCAGCGCCTTGGACTGCACCGGCACCCCGAGCACGGGCACCACCGTCTTGGCCGCGACCATGCCCGGCAGGTGGGCTGCCCCGCCGGCGCCGGCGATGATGACTTCCAGCCCGCGCCTGGCCGCGCTGGCGGCATACTCCATCAGCAGGTCGGGGGTGCGGTGCGCGGATACGACGCGCGTCTCGTACGGCACCCCGAAGGCCTCGAGGGTCTCGACGGCGTGGCGCATGGTCTCCCAGTCGGACTTGGAGCCCATGATCACGCCCACCAGCGGCTGGACAGCAGACATCTCAGCTTCCCGAAAAAGAAAAACGCGCAGATTATCACCTGCGCGTTTCAGCTCAAGGTTTTCTTGCTCCCCTCAGCTCGCGAACGGAATGACCTGCATGGTCTTGCCTACCGCCATCAGGTAGACGAACAGCGCGATGGCGGCGACAAAGGCCCCGGTGCGGATGGCCTTGGTCCTGCCGCGTTTGAGGGCGACGGTGCCGAGCACGATATAGGCGATGAGGCCGACGATCTTCACCGTCAGGAAGGCCGGGTGGGCGCCGTTGGACCAGAACATGACCCAGGCGGCCCACAGGGCGGTGATGAGCAGCAGGGTGTCGATGACGTGCGGGGTGATCTTCACCCAACGCGCGTGTAGCGCGGGGCAGTCGCGTAGCATCCAGTAGCCGCGGGTGATGAACCCGATCAGCGAGAGGATGACGAACAGGCCATGCAGGTGAATGATTGCCGTGACGCTCATGCCATTATTCCGGGACGCAGATCTCCCCGCGCATCATCGCACGAACGGTGTTGACGATCAGCACCACGATCAGCAAAGTCAGCAAGGTCAGTAGCAGCGGGGCGAGTGAGGCGAAGAAAGCGCCACCGAGTTTTTCCAGCATGATCATGGTCGCGATGGTGATGGCGGCCATCGGGAAGGAGTAGGCCCACCATGGCAGGGCGAACTTCACCTTGGCGAACTGCCTGAACTGGAAGAACAGCAGCAGGGTAGTGAACAGGGCAATGTAATAAAGCACACGCCCGGCATCATCCAGCACCCCATGATGCAGCTTGATCCAGGAGATGAAGCCTACCGCCGGCGGGGCGATCAGGATGAACAGCGTCGGCAGCAGCTTGGCCGGCAGCGGGTTGTGGAAGAAGAAGCGGTTCATCAGGATGGTCAGCAGCACGATCCAGAACACCAGGCCGATGCTGAAGAAGAACCAGGATACTTCCGGGAAACCCAGTTGGACACCGGCCACAGGCACCAGGATGTTGCCGACGATGGGAATGAACCAGGCCGGGTTGCTATGCTGGATCTGGAATTTCTCATGGTGGATCCAGGCGGACAGGATGATCAAGGTGAACAGCAGCTGCACCGCGCTGCCGATGCCCCACAACCAGAGTGCAACCCCGGAGGCATAGTCGAGACTGGCGATGGAGAGCAGGATCAGGCCGATCGACATGGCCGGGAAAAAACTCAGGCGAATCGGGTGGTTGAACTCCTCGACCACATGGCCACGATGGCGCAGGAACTTGGTCAGGTAGGTCAGGCCGATGCCGACATAGGCCAGCGCGGTAAGCGCCAGCAGCGCGAGGCTGGGCTTGAACGACCAGCCCCACAGGTGCTCGCCCTTCTCGACGGCGATGGTCAGGCCAGCAAGGCCCATCACGATGGCAAAGAAGGAGATCGGGAAGTGTTCGAGTCGGCCGTGCGCGGCGGCGGGGGTATCCATGGAACATGCTCCAGTGTTGAACTTGGGTATTAAATAATGTAGCAGGCCTTGGTGCTGCAATAAAACTCATCTATGTGTGTATATGAATCTTCCTGACGGGCTGCTGCCGGCGAGTCTGCTCTGGCTCTTTAATCTCACCATGGTGCTCCTGCTCGGCGTGGCAGCCTGGCGCGCCCCATGGCGTCTGTTCCTGGCCGTGGGCAGCCGCCAGCATCTGTTCCTCGCGGTGTGTCTCCTGCTCGTCCTGCTGTGGGGCATGCGGGCCGAGGTGGGGCCGGGGCTGTCCATTCACTTCCTCGGCATGGCGGCCTTCAGCCTGATGTTCGGCTGGCCGCTGGCCCTGCTTGGCGGGGCGATCGTCATGGCGGGCTACACCTTTCTCGGCCAGGCCGGTTGGACGGCGCTTGGGGTCAACACCCTGATCACCGCGGCCATCCCGGCGCTGGTTGCGCACGCGGCGCTGGTCTTCTCGCGCCGCCACATGGCGCCGAACTTCTTCGTCTACATCTTCATCCCGGGTTTCTTCGGCGCGGCGCTGGGAGTGCTGGCCAGCGTAGTGCTCGGGGCCGCGTTGCTGGTGTGGGCCGGCGTCTATGACGCGGTGCACCTCTGGCATGACTACCTGCCCTACCTGCCGCTGGTGATGCTACCGGAGGCGGTGCTCAATGGCATGATCATGACCGCTTTGGTGGCGCTCAAGCCAGATTGGGTGGCGACCTTTGCGGATGAGTTTTATATCCATAACAAATAAATCAATGAATTTGTGGGTGTAAGCGCTAGGGGGGCAGCTTGGGTCTGGAGTACCATTTTTCCTGCCTTGGCGCGGGCCCTTGGTGAACCGACCTTGGGTTTTGCCGTCCAAGTTTTTGCATATCCTCACCTACAGGAGAGTCCCGATGAAGACTGTTGTCGCCCTGACCGCTGCCGTAGCCCTGATGAGCGGCGCCGCTTTCGCCGCTGGTGATGCCGCCGCTGGCAAGGCCAAGTTCGCCTCCAACTGCGCCAGCTGCCACGGGATGAATGGCGAAGGCGCCGGCATTTTCCCGAAGCTGGCTGGCAAGGCTGCTGACGAAGTGACCACTAAGCTGATTGCCTATAAGGCTGGCAAGCAGGTGGGTCCGAACACGGCTATGATGGCTCCGATGGCTACTGGCCTGTCCGACGCCGACATTGCCAACCTGGCGGCTCACATCGCTACCCTGAAGTAAGCCCTCAGTGTCGCAAGACGCGATCCTGTTTACCGAGCCAAGCCGCGTCCCGTGCGCGGCTTTTTGTTTGCGCGTTTTCCGCGCAGACGCGCAGAAGCGAAAAAAACCTCCCCGGAGGGAGGTCGCCTCGAGCCGGGCGGTACTTAGCCGATCTTGCGCACGCCGTCGCGGGTGGCGAGGATCAGCACATCGGCAGGGCGGAGGGCGAACAGCCCGACGGTGACGATGCCGGGGATGTTGTTCAGCTCATCCTCGAGCTTGGCTGGTTGCATGATCTCGAGGTTGTGCACGTCGAGGATCGGGTTGCCGTTGTCGGTGACGAAGCCTTCACGGTAGACGGGGTTGCCGCCGCGCTTGACCAGCTCGCGGGCGACCATGCTGCGCGCCATCGGGATCACCTCGATCGGCAGCGGGAACTTGCCCAGTACCGGCACCAGCTTGCTCTCGTCGGCGATGCAGACAAAGGTCTTGGCCATGTGGGCGATGATCTTTTCGCGGGTCAGCGCGCCGCCGCCGCCCTTGATCAGTTGCAGGTGCTCATTGGCCTCGTCGGCGCCGTCGACGTAGACAGGGATGTCGTCCACCTCGTTCAGGTCGAACACCTGGATGCCGTGCTTGCGCAGGCGTTCGGTGGAGGCGTTGGAGCTGGAGACCGCGCCTTCGATCTTGTGCTTGATGGTGGCCAGGCCGTCGATGAAGTGGTTGACGGTGGAACCGGTGCCGACACCGACAATGGTGCCGGGCTTGATGTATTCGAGAGCGGCCAGCGCGGCCTGGCGCTTCAGTTCGTCTTGATTCATGGGGGGCTCCTCGGCTGCAAACCCTTCAAGAGTACCCGAAAATAGGCTGATGGAGGAGCGACCCGCAGGGTTCACCAGGGCAATCGCATGAACCTGTCTCATCGCTCTGAATGCCGATGGAGGAGCGGCGCCCCCGCTGCGATAGGCGTATCGTGCGCAAGCGTCGGCCCGAGGGCGGGCCTCCTACACCCCCAACAGAGCGAAGATGGTTCCCCTTGGCGTGCTGAATTTTCGCCTTGTGTGAACGCTCCAGACCTTTTCCTTACATTAGGGAAACTCTGAAAAAATCCATGGATGGATTTTTTCAGATCGTCTTATCAAGGCGCATGTCCGCGACGGCCTTGGCGAATCAACGACGGAACGC
>JBMFOY010000125.1:0-5473 GCA_049969375.1 Halothiobacillaceae bacterium
CTGCACCAGTTGCGCCAGGTGGCCGTCGAAGGCGGCGCGCAGCTGGCGGCCGAGGCTTTCGGTGGTCAGCCCCAGCGCCTCGCCGGCGGGGGTGAGGCGGTAGACAAGCTGTTCGCGGCCGAAAGGCATGTCATCGACGGTGTCGGTCACGCCGGGGATGGCCTTGAGGGTCTCCGCGAGTTCCAGGGCAGCGGCCTTGAGGGCATCGGCGCTGTCGCCAGTCAGGCGCACGTTCAGCTCGCGCCCCGGCGGGCCGGACTGGCGCGAGGTAAGGGTGAGGCTCTCCAGCCCTGCGGGCATGCGGACGTTGGCGCGCCAGGCGTTGAGGAAGGTCTCGTTGCGCACTTTGCGCTGCTCGGAGGGAACCATCTCGACGATCATCGAGCCGAGCTGGTCCCCCGTGGCTGCCGCCCCGGTGGCTGCCGCCGCTACCGTACTGCCGAGCCGGGTTACGGCGACCTGAACCAGCTGGCCGCCGAGCTGTTGCTCGGTCTGGCGCAGGCTGCGCTCAAGCTCGCGCAGAAAGGCCTCAGTTTGCGCACGGGGGGTGCCCGCGACGAAGGTCGCGTTGGCGTAGAGCACCTGCGACTCCGGGGCGGGGAAGAACACGAACGGGATGCGTCCACCGGCCAGCAGGCCGATGGCGAGGATCATGGTGCCGAGGGTGAGGGCGACGGTGCTGCCGCGCCGCTCGAGCGCCAGCCTCACCAGGGGGCGGAAGCGTCGCTCACGAAACTGCTCGAAGGCTCGATCCAGGCGCTCGCGCAGGCGCGAAGACGGCTGCCTGGCCTCGTGGGCAAAAGCCGTCCTCAGATGGGCGGGTAGGATGAAGAAGCTCTCCAGCAGCGAGGCCATGATGACCATGACCATCACGAAGGGGATGTCGAACAGGATGTTGCCGATCACCCCGCCGACCAGCATCAGCGGCAGGAAGGCGGCCACGGTGGTGAGCGAGGAGGCGGTGACCGGCCAGAACATGCGCTTCGCCCCGCCGAGGGCAGCCTGTTCGGGGGGTTCGCCCATCTTGCGGTGGGTGTCGGCGTCCTCGCCCACCACGATGGCGTCGTCGACGATGATGCCGAGCGCCATGATGAGCGCGAACAGGCTCATCATGTTGATGGTGCCTCCGAACAGCATGAGCAGCCCCAGGGTGGCGAGGAAGGCCGTGGGGATGCCCACGCCCACCCAGAGGGCCACGCGCCCGGGCAGGAACAGGTAGAGAATGGCCACCACGAGCAAAAGCCCCGAGAGGCCATTGGAGAGCAGCAGGTTGATGCGGTCGCGGATCAGTTCCCACTGTTGGTCGTAGACCTCGAGCTTGAGGCTAGGCGGCAGGAGGGGGCGAGTGGCCTGGAGCCAGTCGTCGAAGATGCGTGCGGCCTTGAGCGAGTGGCCGGACTCGGCCCGCTGCAACAGCAGCTCGACCACGGCCTCGCCCTTTTCCGATAGATCCAGGCTGGCCGGGCGGGCCTCGCGCTGGATGGTGGCGACGTCCCCAAGCCGCACCAGACCATTTTCATCGCTGACGATGGGCAGGCTCTCGAAGGCGAGGGCGTCACGTCGCTGCTCCAGTCCGCGCACATCGCGTGCCCCGTCCTGGTTGCCGGCAATGCCCGCGGGCACGTCGCGGGCCAGTTGGTTGACGCGCTCGCCCACATCGACCAGCGACAGGCCAAGCGTTTCCAGCGCCGCAGAGGGGACCTCGATGGCGATGCGCTCCTGCGGCAGACCGGTGATGTCCACCCGGTCGATGCCGCGGGCCAGCAGTTCGCGCTCGAACCGGCGTACCCACGGGCGAAGCTCCTCGATGCTCGGACCACGCACCAGCAGACGGGCGATGGGCTCGTAGCGGGAGACGCGGCTGATCTGCGGAGTTTCGGCGTCCTGCGGAAGATTGCGGAATTCGTCCACCCGCTGCCGAACCTGGTCGAGCGCGAGCAGCGGGTCGGTGCCTTCCACGAGTTCTAGGGTGATGCTGGACACGCCCTGGGCCGAGGTGGAGGCCAGCTTCTTCAGGCCGTCCACGGTCTTGAGCCGCTCCTCGAGCGGGGTGGTGATGCCGTTCTCGACGTCCTCGGCGGAAGCGCCCGTCCACACCACGCGCACGCTGATGACGTCCAGTGCGAAGGTCGGGAAGAACTGCACGTTCATCCGGTTGAGCGCGAGCAGCCCCACCAGGAAGGCAACCAGCATCATCACATTGGCCGCCACCTTGTGGCGGACGAAGACACCGAGGATGCCGTTCATGATGCGCGCTGGATCGGCGTGACGGCCAGCCCGTCGACGGCGTGGGGTAGGTGGGTGGTCATCACCACATCCCCCGGTCTGAGCGTTTTTGCATGCACCAAGAGACGCGCCTCACCGTTGATGCGCAGCTCGCCGATGCGTTGAACGGTCACGCCCTTGAGGCGGCCGTCCTTGACCAGGTAGATGCGATCGCCGCCATGGAGGGCGGAGAAGGGCAGGGCGATGACGTCCCGGGCGACGGGGCGCTCGAGCAGGGCATTGACGAAGGCTCCGATCGGCACGCCGGTCGGGTCGTCCAGCTTGAGCAGGGCGTCCACCCCCCGCGCATCGGCCTCGCCGGACAGGCGCTCGAGGCGTGCGCGCAGGAGCTTGCCGCCGAAGTCGGCGGTGGCGATCAGTTCCTCGCCACGCTGAAGTGCTGCGCGCAGTTCCTCCGACCGGGTGGCGGGCACTTTGGCGCGCAGGTAGATGGCGTCCGATGGGTAGAGGGTCAGCAGGGTCTGGTTGGGCTGCACCTGGTCGCCGGCGGCAGCCTCGACCTTGCCGATACGGGCGGCGAAGGGCGCAATGATCTCACCGCGGGCGGCATCGCGCTCGGCTTCATCCAGCTTCGACTGCAACTGGGCGAGGCGGGCAGGGTGCTCGGCCAGGGCCTGTTCGCGCTGGGTGACGGCCAGTTGGGCGCGCGCAAGCTGCTCGCGCGCTTGGTCGGTACTGGCTTGGGAGCCGAGTTTCTGGGCCTGGATTTGCTCCGCGCGCTTGAGCGCGTTCTCGGCCAGGGCAAGCAGGCGGCGTTCCTCGGCCAGCGCGGCCTGATCGCTCCTGTAACGTACCTTCTCGCGCTCCACATCGGCGCGGGCTTGGGCTAAGCGCGGCTCGAGGTCGCGCGGGTCGAGGCGCGCCAGAACCTGCCCGCCCTGCACCTGCTGGCCGTCCCGCACCAATACTTCCAGCACACGGCCGCTGACTGGACTCGACGCGCGCACGCGGTCAGGCGCTTCGATGCGGCCGTAGAGGGTCAGGGTGGGGCGCAGGCTGGAGGGTTGAACGGTCAGGGTGTCGATATGCCATACGCGCTCCTGCACCGTGATGTCAGGGGGAGCAGGCCGTGTGGCCTTGAGCAGCATGAAGCCGCCGATGGCCAGGGCAAGGATGGCAAAGGGCAGGAGACGTTTCATCGAATGCCTGAGTCTATGTGTCGGTTTAAGCCCACAGCATACTTGGGATGGCATGCAAGGCTCAATGTTCCTTGCCCCGGCGCGTCCCTCGCGGGATGAGGTGTGGGCAACCAAAGCAAAGACCCGGGGATACCGGGCCTTGTCGTATGGGGCGGGACCGTGTCCGCTCAGGGAAACGCTGAATCATTCAGCGTTTCCCGTTTGGGGCAGGGTGCCCTAACGCGAACAACGCGTTCCGTCGTTGATTCGCGGAGTCCGTCGCGGACATGTGCCTTGATAAGACGAGCTGAAAAATCCATGGATGGATTTTTTCAGAGTTTTCCTCAGGCGCGCATGTCCTCGAAGAACTTCTTCACCCGACCCATCCAGGACTGCTCCTGCGGGCGATGATGGTCGCCGTGGAGCGACTCGTCGAACCGCCTCAGCATGTCCTTCTGCGCTTCGGTTAGGTTGACCGGGGTCTCGACGTTCACCTTGCAGATCAAATCGCCCGGTGCGCCGCCGCGGACCGGGGCGACGCCCTTGCCACGCAGGCGGAAGAGTTTGCCGCTCTGTGTCTCGGCCGGGATCTTCAGACGAGCGCGGCCATCGAGGGTCGGCACCTCCACCTCGCCGCCGAGGGCGGCCGTGGCGAAGCTGATCGGCACCTCGCAGTATAGATCGGCATCCCTACGCTCAAAGATGGGGTGCGGTTTGACGTGAATGACCACGAACAGGTCGCCCGCCGGGCCACCGTGCTCGCCCGGTTCGCCCTCGCCGCCGAGGCGGATGCGGTCGCCGGTGTCCACGCCGGGCGGGATCTTCACCGATAGGGTCTTGTGCGTCTGCACACGGCCCTGGCCACGGCATGCCGGGCACGGCTCCTCGATGATCTCGCCGCGGCCGTGGCAGGTCGGGCAGGTCTGCTGCACGGCGAAGATGCCTTGCTGGATGCGCACCGCGCCCGTGCCGCCGCAGGTGGGGCAGGTCTTGGGCTTGGTGCCCTTCTTCGCGCCGCTGCCGCCGCAGGCGGTGCAGGGCTCGGTGGTGGGGACGCGGATCTTGACCGTGGTGCCTGCCACCGCCTCTTCGAGGCTGATCTCCAGGTTGTATTGCAAATCTGCGCCGCGATAGGCACGGGTGCCGCGGCCACGGCCGCCGCCGAAGATGTCGCCGAACACGTCGCCGAAGATGTCGGAGAAGCTGGCCCCGCCGAAGCCTGCGCCATAGCCCGGTCCCGCGCCGCCGCCCATGCCGGCCTCGAAGGCGGCGTGGCCGAACTGGTCGTAGGCCGCGCGCTTCTGCGCGTCGGAGAGGATCTCGTAGGCCTCCTTAGCCTCCTTGAACTTGGCCTCAGCGTCCTTGTCGTCCGGGTTGCGGTCCGGATGGTATTTCATCGCCAGGCGGCGATAGGCCTTCTTGAGCTCGTCCTCGCTGGCGTTCTTCGCCACGCCGAGGATTTCGTAAAGGTCTTTCTTGGCCATGATGTTTCCTGAACAATGAAGCCACAGAGCCCACAGAGAGGTCCTCTGTGTTCCCTGTGGCCGGTGAAGGGGCGGTGTTGCCTTACTTGGTGTCCTTCACTTCTTCGAACTCGGCATCAACCACGTCATCCGCAGCCTTGCCGGCACTGCTGGTCTGCTGGGCACCCGGCTGGGCTTCGGCGCCCTGGGCATAGGCCTTCTGGGCGATGGCGGCGGAGGCCTTGGCGAGCGCTTCGGCCTTGGCCTCAATGGCGGCCTTGTCGTCGCCCTTCATGGCCTCCTTGAGCGCGGCGATGGCATCCTCGGCGGCCTTCTTCTCAGCTGCATCCACCTTGTCGCCGAGGTCCTTGATGGACTTCTCGGTGGCGTGGATCAGGCTATCCGCGTGGTTGCGCGCCTCAACCAGCGCGCGCAGCTTGCGGTCTTCCTCGCGGTGTGCCTCCGCGTCCTGCACCATGCGCTGGATCTCCTCCTCGCTCAGGCCGCTGGAGGCGGTGATGCGGATGGACTGCTCCTTGCCGGTGGCCTTGTCCTTGGCGGACACATGCAGAATGCCGTTGGCGTCGATGTCGAAGGTGACCTCGA
>JBMFOY010000126.1:0-5436 GCA_049969375.1 Halothiobacillaceae bacterium
GTCCGCGACGGACTCCGCGAATCAACGACTGCACTCGTTGATTCGCGTTGGGGTATCCTGCCCCAAACGGGAAACGCTGAATTATTCAGCGTTTCCCTAGACTGCCCCTTTTCAGGATCCCCGACTGCATGGCCTATGACACCCCCGCCGCCGCAGCCATGGCGGAGATCGAGATCAAGAAGAGCCGCTTCATCGCCCATGCCAGCAAGGTCACCGACCGGCAGGCCGGCATGGCCTGGCTGGCGGAACTGAAGGCGGCCTACCCCGATGCACGCCACCACTGCTGGGCCTACCTCCTGGGCGATCCCGCGCGCGCCTCCTCCGCCGCCATGGGCGACGACGGCGAGCCCTCCGGCACGGCCGGTAAACCGATCCTGAACGTGCTGCAGCACAAGGGCGTGGGCGACGTCATGCTGGTCGTGGTGCGCTACTTCGGCGGCATCAAGCTCGGCGCCGGCGGACTCACGCGGGCCTACGGCCAGGCCGCGCAGGCGGTGATGGAGGTCCTGCCCATCGAGAAGCGCGAGCCGCGCACCACCCTCATGGTGCGCTGTGACTTCGCCCAGGAGCAGGGCATCCGCCACTGGCTGTCGCTGCATGGCGGACAGGTGACGGGCGTGGACTACGGCCAGGACGTGCGCGTGCAGTTGGAACTACCGGAGACCGCCCTAGCCGACTGGCTGGCCTATGGCCGCGCCCACGGTATCAAATCCTCGCAAGGCGATTGACCCCATCGGAGTGCATGCGCACGGACACGACAGCCTTCGAAAAAGACAAAGGGCCCAGGCAGGTGTGCCTGGGCCCTTTGTGGATGTGGCGCGCCCGGAAGGATTCGAACCTCCGACCCTCTGGTTCGTAGCCAGATACTCTATCCAACTGAGCTACGGGCGCTAAACTTTGATGGCTCCCCCGGTTGGATTCGAACCAACGACCAACGGATTAACAGTCCGCTGCGCTACCGCTGCGCCACAGGGGAGTGGCTGTGTTGTGGGTGCGCATTATAGAGAGTTTGCGCACCCTGTCAACGGCTTTTTATGCCAGCGCCTTGGCCATGCGGCGCATGGCCTCCTCAAGCTGCTCCATGGAGGTGGCGTAGGACAGACGCACATGCCCCGGCGCGCCAAAGGCGGAGCCTGGAACAACCGCGACGCCCGCGTCGTACAGCAGCTTGTTGGACAACTCGACGTCATCCTTGAGGCCCATGCGGGCGATGATGGCCTTCACGTCCGGGAAGCCGTAGAAGGCACCCTGGCTCGGCAGACAGGACACGCCCGGCATGGCGTTGAGCGCGGCCACGACAAAGTCGTGGCGGGCCTTGAACGCCTCGATCATGGGCTTGATGCACTCATCTCCGCCATTGAGCGCCGCCTCGGCCGCCACCTGGGAGATGGAGGTGGGATTGGAGGTGCTCTGCGACTGCACATTGGCCATCGCGTTGATGAGCTTGACCGGGCCTGCGGCATAGCCGATGCGCCAGCCAGTCATGGCGAAGGCCTTGGACACGCCGTTGAGCACGATGGTGCGGTCGTACAGGTCCGGACAGGCCATGACGATGTTGCAGAACGGCTCGTCCGCCCAGAGGATCTTCTCGTACATGTCGTCCGTGGCGATCAGCACCTGCGGATGACGGCGCAGCACCTCGCCCAGCGCCTCCAACTCCTTGCGGGAGTAGGCCACGCCGGTCGGGTTGGATGGGCTGTTGATCACGAACAGCTTGGTGCGCGGGGTGATCGCGACCTCAAGCTGTTCGGGAGAGAGCTTGAAGCCCTGGGACTGCTCGGCCTCAACGATGACCGGATGGCCGTCGGCCAACAGCACCATGTCCGGGTAGGACACCCAGTACGGCGCGGGGATGATGACCTCGTCGCCTTCGTCCAGCAGGGCCATGGCCAGGTTGTAGAAGCTCTGCTTGCCGCCCACCGAGACGAGGATCTGGTTAGGTGCGTACTTAAGGCCGTTGTCGCGCTCGAGCTTGTCGATGATCGCCTTCTTCAGCGAGGGGATGCCGTCCACCTGGGTGTAGCGGGTGAAGCCCTTGTTGATTGCCTCAATGGCAGCGTCACGAATGTGACGGGGGGTGTCAAAATCCGGCTCGCCGGTACCCAGGCTGATGATGTCGCGCCCCTCAAGCTTGAGCTTGGCCGCCAGGGCGGAGACGGCGAGGGTGGGAGAGGGTCGGACCCGTTGAACGCGATGCGACAGTTGGATGTCCAAGGAGCTGGCCTCAAGTTTCCGCAAAATCTTCACAGGATGGGCATGATGCCCGACAAAATTGCCTACATTTTACCGTAGCCAGCCCTGCATGTCCGAAGCCAATTTATCGAAAGTGTTCCAGCTCGAATCCGACTACGCCCCGGCGGGCGACCAGCCGGGGGCGATCCGCCAGCTGGTGGAGGGCATCAACGCGGGACTCGCCGGCCAGACCCTGCTCGGGGTGACCGGCTCGGGCAAGACCTTCACCATCGCCAACGTGATCCAGCAGGTGCAGCGCCCCACCCTGATCCTGGCGCACAACAAGACCCTCGCCGCGCAGCTGTACGGCGAGATGAAGGGCTTCTTCCCGCACAACGCGGTGGAATACTTCGTCTCTTACTTCGACTACTACCAGCCGGAGGCCTACGTCCCCGCGTCCGACACCTACATCGAGAAGGATTCCTCGGTGAACGAGCATATCGAACAGATGCGTCTCTCGGCCACCAAGGCCCTGTTCGAGCGCCGCGATGTGATCATCGTCGCCACCGTGTCCTCCATCTACGGCCTGGGTGATCCCGAGGCCTACCTGAAGATGATCCTGCACCTGGCGAAGGGCGACCGCATCGATCAGCGCGCGATCCTGCGCCGCCTCTCCGACATGCAGTACACCCGCAACGATATCGACTTCCGCCGCGGCACATTCCGCGTGCGCGGCGACGTGATCGACATCCATCCGGCGGAGAGCGACCGCGAAGCCGTGCGCGTGGAGCTGTTCGATGATGAGATCGAGCAGATCACCCTATTTGATCCACTCACCGGCGAGGTGCTGCGCCACCTGCCGCGCTACACGGTCTACCCCGGCACCCACTTCGTCACCCCCAAGGAGCGGATCGTCAAGGCGATGGAGCTGATCAAGGAGGAACTGAAGGAACGTGTGGCCGAACTGCGCGCGTCCGACCGGTTGGTGGAGGCGCAACGGCTGGAGCAGCGCACCCAGTACGACCTGGAGATGATGGCGGAGCTCGGTTACTGTAACGGCATCGAGAACTACTCACGCTACCTCTCCGGGCGCGCCCCTGGCGAGCCGCCGCCCTGCCTGTACGACTACCTGCCGCCGGACGCCCTGCTGGTGATCGACGAGTCGCACGTGACCGTGCCGCAGCTCGGCGCCATGTACAAGGGCGACCGCTCGCGCAAGGAAAACCTGGTCAACTACGGCTTCCGCCTACCCTCCGCGCTGGACAACCGTCCACTGCGCTTCGACGAATTCGAGCGCATGATGCCGCAGACCATCTACATCTCCGCCACCCCCGCCGACTACGAGCTCGAACACAGCGGCCAGGTGGTCGAGCAGGTGGTGCGCCCGACCGGCCTGGTCGACCCGGTGCTGGAGGTGCGTCCGGTCGCCACCCAGGTCGACGACGTGCTGTCCGAGATCAACCTGCGCGCCGAGAAGGGCGAGCGTGTGCTGGTCACCACCCTGACCAAGCGCATGGCGGAGGACCTGACTGAGTACCTGCACGACCACGGGGTGAAGGTGCGTTACCTGCACTCGGACATCGACACGGTGGAACGGGTGGAGATCATCCGCGACCTGCGCCTCGGCACCTTCGACGTGCTGGTCGGGATCAACCTGCTGCGCGAGGGCCTGGACATCCCAGAAGTGTCACTGGTCGCCATCCTCGACGCCGACAAGGAGGGCTTCCTGCGCTCCGAGCGCTCGCTGATCCAGACCATCGGCCGCGCCGCGCGCAACGTCAACGGCAAGGCCATCCTCTACGCCGATACCATCACCGGCTCCATGCAGCGGGCAATAGACGAGACCGAGCGCCGCCGCGCCAAGCAGATCGCCTTCAACCAGGCGCACGGCATCACCCCGCAGGGTATCCGCAAGAGCGTGGCGGACATCCTGGAGGCGGGCTACGACCGCATCCCTGGCGCGCGACCGGGGGCCGGCAAGCGCAAGGTGGCCGAACCCAAGGCGGCCTACCTGTCGCCCGAGATGGCGGCGAAGAAGATCAAGCAGCTGGAAAAGGATATGTACGCCGCCGCGCGCAACCTCGAGTTCGAGGAGGCCGCGCGCCTGCGCGACGAGATCGCCGCGCTGCGCGAGGCGGCCTTCGGTTTTCCAGAACAGGAGGCCGTGTGAGAACCACGATTGCGCACATCACCTTGCGGGCGTATAAACGCTCGATCGTCTGAGCCGCCCTTTACATGCCGAAGAAATATTTCCGCCGCATCGCGCCGCATCCGGACACCCTGCGGGAGCACCCATTCCTCAGCCGCTTCGCCCATCTGCTGCATGATCCGAACCTGTGGCACTTCAACCGCAATTCGGTGGCACGCGCCTTCGGACTGGGGCTCTTCGCCGCCTTCCTGCCCATCCCATTCCAGAGCCCGATCGCCGCTGCCTTGGCGATCTGGCTGCGCGGCAACCTGCCGCTTGCGGTGCTGATGGTCTTCCTCACCAACCCCCTGACCATGGTGCCGATCGAGCTGTCAGCCTATTGGCTGGGCCAGTTGGTGGTGCCAGGGGGATTCAAGGCGCTGCCCACCCCCTTTGAATGGAGCTGGGTGTGGGACAACCTGTCCTCCATCGGCCTGCCGCTCGTGGTCGGCCACTTCATGCTCTCGGTGACCGGCGCCATCCTCGGCTATTACGGCATCCAGGGCTTCTGGCGCCTCTACCTGTCCCTCCACCTGAAGAAACGCAGGCAGCGAGTCAACCAGCCCGGTCTGCCACAGGCTGGTCTGAGCAGCGCTGTCGGGAACGGCGCTGGGACGCGAAGCGTCACCCGAAGGGTGGAGCCGGGGGATGGATCCCACCGTACCGCGACAATCCGACCGGAAGACCCCCAAGGCTGAGCCAGACCACCGCCCCCTACCAAGAAATGAATTCCATGTATCCATCATCGATTTCCATGGCAGGGCAAGACCACGGCAGGCGTAAGAAGATCGCACTGTTCCGCCGCACTTTCGGATAGAATGCATGCCGGGACCAGCATCACCCACGCCGTATGGAACAGCAGCCGATGCCAATGAGGGAAGCGCTGAATCATTCAGCGTTTCCTGAAAGAATTTGGTTCCTCCAAAGAACTCCGCCCGGAACCCCAAGGAGTCGTTCATGCTCAAACGCGCCACCCTGATCCTGCTCACCCTCCTCCTGGGTTCGTCCCAGCCCCTCTTGGCCGATGACGCCAATCCCTTCCCCTTCCGGAAGAACTACCCCCAGGTGCAAGTCAT
>JBMFOY010000127.1:0-5040 GCA_049969375.1 Halothiobacillaceae bacterium
GGCGCAGCTTGTGCTCAATCTCAACGCTTCCCCCTACCAGCACGACAAACCTAGCTTGCGCGAGCAGACCCTGCGCGCCCGCGCAGCCGAGACCGGCCTGCCCATCGTCTACGTCAACCTGATCGGCGGGCAGGACGAACTGGTGTTCGACGGCGGCTCCCTGGTCATGGATGCCGAGGGCTGCATCATCCACCGCCTGCCCATGTTCGAGGAGGCGTTCGGCTGCGTCGAGGTTGGCTTGTCTCCCCTTCCCCTTGAGGGGGGAGAAGGGGAAGCGCCTTCCCCCAAGGTTCAACGTTTTGCCATCCGCTCCATCGACGGACTCACTGTCGCCCGCCTCGACGAAACCGCCGCCATCTATCGCGCCCTGGTCCTCGCCATCCGCGACTACGCCCACAAAAACGGCTTCAAGGGCGCGCTGCTGGGGCTCTCCGGCGGCATCGACTCGGCCCTCACCCTGGCGCTTGCGGTCGATGCCCTGGGCGCGGACCAGGTCGAGGCGGTGATGATGCCCAGCCGCTACACCGCCGATATCAGCCAGGCTGATGCCGCCGCAGAGGCCCAGGCCCTTGGCGTGGCCTACCACGTGGTGCCCATCGAGCCCTCGTTCACCGCCTTCCAGCAGATGCTCGCCCCCGTGCTGCACGGCCGCCCCTCGGGCACCACCGACGAGAACCTCCAGGCCCGCTCGCGCGGCGTGGTGCTGATGGGTCTCTCCAACGCCACCGGCAAACTGCTGCTCACCACCGGCAACAAGAGCGAGATGGCGGTCGGCTATGCCACGCTCTACGGTGACATGGCCGGCGGCTTCGCCCCGCTCAAGGACGTGCCCAAGATGCTGGTCTTCCGCCTGGCCCGTTACCGCAACACCCTCGCGCCCGTCATCCCCGAGCGGGTCATCACCCGCCCCCCCTCCGCCGAGCTGCGCCCGGACCAGAAGGACGAGGATAGCCTGCCGCCGTACCCGGTGCTGGACGCCATCCTCGAGGCCTACATCGAGCGCATGGAAGGCATTCCCGAAATCGTCGCCCGCGGCTTCGACGAGGCGCTCGTTGCCCGCGTCATCCGCATGGTGGACCTTGCCGAATACAAGCGCCGCCAGGCCCCGCCCGGGGTCAAGATCACTTCTCGCGCCTTCGGCCGCGAACGCCGCTTCCCGATCACCAACGGGTTCAGGCATTGAAGTTGGCGAGATATCAAGAAGAAAAATCCATTCATGGCACTTTTCAGCGCGTCTTGTCGTGGCACGTGTCCGCGACGGACTCCGCGAGTCAACGACTGAATTCGTTGTTCGCGTTGGGGCGCTCTGTCCCAAACGGGAAACGGCCACGGTATTCATGTTATAGGGGGCGGACCGGATGAGATCGCGCCCCTTCGTGCCGGGGGCGGCGTTCCTACCAGTCTTTCTCGACCCACCTACATCTCCGTGAAGAACCGCCGCAGATAGCGCCCGGTGTGTGAGTGTTCCATCTTGGCTACCTCGCGCGGGGTGCCCTCGGCAATGATCCGCCCGCCGCCCTTGCCGCCCTCCGGGCCGAGGTCGACGACCCAGTCGGCGGTCTTGATCACGTCCAGGTTGTGCTCGATGACGACCACCGTGTTGCCGGCATCGCGCAGGGTATGGATCACGCGCAGAAGCTGGGCCACGTCGTGGAAGTGCAGGCCGGTGGTGGGTTCGTCGAGGATGTAGAGGGTGCGGCCGGTGTCGCGCTTGGACAGCTCCTTGGCCAGCTTCACCCGCTGGGCCTCGCCGCCAGAGAGGGTGGTGGCGTTCTGCCCCAGGCGCAGGTAGCCGAGCCCCACCTCCTGTAGGGTCTGCAGCTTGCGGGCAATGGTGGGTACGGCGCTGAAGAACGCGACACCATCCTCGACCGTCATCTCCAGCACATCCGCGATGGTTTTGCCCTTGTAGCGGATGTCGAGCGTCTCGCGGTTGTAGCGCTTGCCACGGCAGACCTCGCATTCCACATACACGTCTGGCAGGAAGTGCATCTCCACCTTGAGGACGCCGTCGCCCTCGCAGGCCTCGCAGCGGCCACCCTTGACGTTGAAGGAAAAGCGCCCGGGGCCGTAGCCGCGTGCACGTGCCTCGGGCGTGCCGGCGAACAGCTCGCGGATGGGGGTGAACAGGCCGGTGTAGGTGGCGGGGTTGGAGCGCGGGGTGCGGCCGATGGGGCTCTGGTCGATGTCGATGACCTTGTCGAAGTGCTCGAGCCCATGCACCGCCGTGTACGGCGCGGGGGAGGTGCTGGCCCCGTTGAGGCGTTGCGCGGCGAGTGGGAACAGGGTGTCGTTGATCAAGGTGGACTTGCCGGAGCCGGACACGCCGGTGATGCAGGTGAACAGACCGACCGGCAGGCGCAGGGTGTCGCCCTTCAGGTTGTTGCCACGCGCACCTTCCAGTACCAGCATCCGAGCGGGGTCGACGGGGGTGGTTTGCTCGGGCGGCAGGATGGCGAGGCGACCGGAGAGGTAGGCCCCGGTCAGCGAGTCCTCCCGCGCGGCGACCTCCTCCGGCGTGCCCGCGACGATGATCCGCCCGCCGTGCACGCCTGCGCCGGGGCCGATGTCGACCACAAAGTCGGCGCTGCGGATGGCGTCCTCGTCGTGCTCGACCACGATCACGGTGTTGCCGAGATCGCGCAGGCGGGTGAGGGTGGCCAGCAGGCGGTCATTGTCGCGCTGGTGCAGGCCGATGGAGGGCTCATCCAGGATGTAGGTGACGCCCACCAGCCCCGAGCCGATCTGGCTCGCCAGGCGGATGCGCTGCGCCTCGCCGCCGGAGAGGGTGTCGGCGTTGCGGTCCAGCGAGAGGTAGTTGAGGCCGACGTTGACCAGGAAACCGAGGCGGGCGCGGATCTCGCGCACGATCTTCTCGGCAATGGCGGCCTTCTGCCCCGGCAGCTCGAGCTTGGCGAACCAGTCCGCGGCCTGGTCTACGGGCATGTGGGTGATGGCGGGCAGGTTCAGCTCGCCCACCTTCACGTGGCGCGCGGTGCGGTTGATGCGCGCGCCCTCGCAGGCCGGGCAGGGCTGCTCGGAGAGGTACTTGGCGAGTTCCTCGCGCACCGCCAGGCTGTCGCTCTCCCGATAGCGGCGCTGCATGTTCGGCAGCACCCCCTCAAACACGTGGGTGCGCTTGATCGTGGTGCCGCGTTCGCCGAGGTAGTGGAACTCGATCTCCTCCTTGCCCGAGCCGTGCAGGATCACCTGCCGCACCTTTTCCGGCAGGTCCTGCCAGCTGGTCTCGGGGTCGAAGCCGTAGTGGCGCGCCAGGCTCTGGATGATGGCGTAGTAGTAGGCATTGCGCCGGTCCCAGCCACGGATCGCGCCGCCAGCGAGCGAGAGCTCCGGGTGGCCGACCACCTTGGCGGGGTCCATGAAGCTCTGCACGCCGATACCGTCGCATACTGGGCAGGCGCCCTGTGGGTTGTTGAACGAGAACAGGCGCGGTTCCAGTTCGGTTAGGGCGAAGCCGCACACCGGGCAGGCGTGGCGGGCGGAGAAAGTCAGTTCGATGCCGCCCTCGTCCATGCTCACCACCTTGGCCACGCCCTCGGCGAGGTTCAAGGCGGTTTCGAACGATTCGGCCAGGCGCTGGGCCATGTCCGGCCGCACCTTGAAGCGGTCCACCACCACCTCGATGCTGTGCTTGGCCTTCGGGTCCAGCTCCGGCACCGCATCCAGCTCCATCACCTCGCCGTTCACCCGCGCGCGCAAAAAGCCCTGCCCGCGCAACTGGTCGAACAGGCGACGGTATTCCCCTTTGCGCGCGTGGATCACGGGGGCGAGCAGCATCAGGCGGCTGTCTTCCGGCAGGGCCAGCACCTGGTCGACCATCTGGCTGACGGTCTGGGCCTCCAGCGGCAGGTCATGGTCCGGGCAGTGGGGTGTACCGGCGCGGGCGAACAGCAGGCGCAGGTAGTCGTAGATCTCGGTGACGGTGCCGACGGTCGAGCGCGGATTGTGTGAGGTGGTCTTCTGCTCGATGGCGATGGCCGGCGAGAGGCCCTCGATCAGGTCCACGTCCGGCTTGTCCATCATCGACAGGAACTGACGCGCGTAGGCGGACAGCGACTCCACGTAGCGGCGCTGGCCCTCGGCGAAGAGGGTGTCGAAGGCAAGCGAGGACTTGCCTGAGCCCGACAGGCCGGTGAACACGATCAATTTCTCGCGTGGCAGGTCGAGATCGATGTTCTTGAGGTTGTGGGTGCGGGCGCCTCGGATGCGGATCAGGTGCGTGCTCATGGAAGCCATTGGCAGAAGGCGAAGTCGGTTAATATAGCGCGTTGACAGGGCAAGCAACCCGCTGATTTAGGGAAACGCTGAATCATTCAGCGTTTCCCGTTTGGGGCAGGATGCCCCAACGCGAACAACGACGTCAGTCGTTGATTCGTGGAGTTCGTCGCGGACATGCGCCGCGACGAGACGAGCTGAAAAATCCATGGATGGATTTCTTCAGAGTTTCCTTAGGGTGCGCATGAGGGGAGAGAAGGCATGGCGCGTGGCGTGAACAAGGTGATTTTAGTGGGCAACCTGGGCGTGGACCCGGAAACCCGGTACATGCCGAGCGGCGGAGCGGTGACCAACCTGCGCATCGCCACGAGCGAGAACTGGACCGACAAAAACGGTGAGAAGCAGGAGCGCACCGAGTGGCACCGCGTGGTGTTGTTCGGCAAGCTGGCCGAGATCGCCGCCGAATACTTGCGCAAGGGCCAACAGGTCTACATCGAGGGCTCCCTGCGCACCCGCAAGTGGCAGGACAAGGAAGGGCGCGATCAGTACACCACGGAAATTGTCGCTAACGAGATGCAGATGCTGGGTGGCCGCGGTGGCATGAGCTCCGACAGCGGTTTCGACGCGCCGCAGCGCTCCGCCGCCTCGCGCCAGGCACCGTCCCGCCCGCAGCAGGAGCCCCGCCAGCCCGCCCCGCAGGACAGCGGCTGGGGCGGAGGGTTCGACGAGGACGACATTCCCTTCTAAGAAAACTCTGAAAAAATCCATCCATGGATTTTTTCAGCTCGTCTTATCAAGGCGCAT
>JBMFOY010000128.1:0-4860 GCA_049969375.1 Halothiobacillaceae bacterium
CGGACATGCGCCGCGACGAGACGATCTGAAAAAATCCATGGATGGATTTTTTCAGAATTTCCTTACAGGGTACCGTAGGAATGCAGGCCGGAGAGGAACATATTCACGCCGAGGAAGGCGAAGGTGGTGACGAACAGGCCGATCACCGCCCACCATGCCATCGGCGCACCACGCCAGCCCTTGGTCAGGCGCAGGTGCAGCCAGGCAGCGTAGTTGAGCCACACGATCAGCGCCCAGGTCTCCTTCGGGTCCCAGGACCAGTAGCCGCCCCAGGCTTCCGCCGCCCACATGGCGCCGAGAATGGTGGCGACAGTGAAGAAGCCGAAGCCGAGCGCGATGGCCTTGTACATCAAGTCATCCAGCACCGCGAGCTTGGGCAAGCGGTCGTGCTCGCCGTCGCCACCGAGCTTGTGCTTAATCAGGTAGGCCACACCCACCATCGCCGCCAAGGCGAAGGCACCGTAGCCAACGAAGTTGGCCGGCACGTGGATCTTCATCCAGTAGCTGTTGAGCGCGGGCACCAGCGGCTGGATGTGGTTCGCGCCGCGATCGAAGGTGTACCACAACAGGAAGCCCACCGCGGCCGAGATCACCAGCATGACAAGGCCGCCAAGATTGCGGGTGCGGAAGCGGCCCTCGTAGAACAGGTAGATCAGCGCGGTGATCACGGCGAACAGGATGAACACCTCGTACAGGTTGCTCACCGGGATGTGGCCATAGTCCACATGGATCAGGTAGGACTCGCGCCAGCGCGCCATCAGCCCGGTCAGGCCGAAGGCGGTGGCCGCCCACACCAGCGCGGAGGCAATGCGGCCGATGTACTCGGCGCGGGTGATGAGGGCGAGGAAATAGGTGAAGGTGGCGCCGACGTACAGCGCACTCATCCACATGATCGCACTCTGACTGGAGACCAGGAACTTGAGGAAGAAGTCCTTGCCTTGCACCGCATTGAGCGCCTCCAGACCGACCGAGAGCTGATCGCCAAAGTAGGCCCCGTAGCGCCATAGGGCGATGCCGCTCATCAGTGCAACCGCCAGGGTCAGCCCCTGCATGCTGCGCCAGAACCACCCGAACGCGGCAAGCGACAGGGTGGTACCGATCAGGATGCCGACTTCGTAGCCATCCATGTGCTGGTTGAAGGCGGCCAGCACGCCGAAACCGGCGCCCAGCACCGCGACCAGCCAGAGGATGTCCAGCGGACGGACGTGTCGCGCGGCTGGCGACTGCCCAAGAGGCTGGCGTATGGCGTCAAGGTTGGCGGACATGAAGAACCTCCCGTGGTTCGGTAACGTGTTACACATGGTCGGCCGCAAGGGGCTGGCCGCCCGCGCCGCTGAGGCGGAGCTCCAACCGCTCGCGCAATTGGGCTGCGGCCTGCTGCATGTCGATGGTCTTGCGATGGCTGGTGGTAGCGAACAGCACGCACGCCCCGCTTTCGTTCTCACGCACCAGCACCCAGGCGCGGCGCGGATGCAGATAAAAGAGCATGAACACCCCCAGGGTCAACAAGAAGCTACCGAAATAGACCACCGCTTTGCCGGGAGATTTGGTGATCTGCAGGCCGGAGGCCTGGATGTGCTCGAAGCCAGTCATCTGCAGGTAGATGGGCGAACCGTACAGCGCGAGGGCATTGATGGCTGTGACCGCGTCGACGAGGAAGCGTTCATCCTGTTCTGTCGGCGCCTTGATACCCCGCTCGGCGAGGAGTTCGACATACATCCGTCCGAGCACGGTCTGCAGCACGCGCACACTGGTCTCGAAGGCCTGCTGCAGTTGCTCGGCGGGCACGCGCTTCTCAAGGTCGGTGCCGATGGCGTCGTAGCCGCCCTCAACGAAGCGGCCGACCATGACGCGGATGGACTCGCTGGCCGCGGGCAGCTTCGCAGCCTCGGGATTGATCTCCTCCAGCATCGCCTGCACCGCCCGCGCAACGCGCTCCGGGTCGTGCAGGCGGGCATAATAGGCCATGAAGGTATCCAGCCGGTGGTCACGGTCCGCCGGTAGGTAGAGGTAACGCATCGGTGCGCCGACCTGCTCGCGCATGCCGGAGATGAACACCGGCCGCCCATCCATGACCACCGGGTTCATGTAATTCTCGTACTCGCGCGCCTGGCCGGCAGCATCGCGCATCCGGAACACCATGCTCGGACCGAAGTTCTTCTGCTCGACCTTGCCGTCCTCACCTTCGATGGGGTTGATGTTGAACAGGCGGAAGTCATTCAGCTCCAGCGTGTAGCGCTGTCCACCGAGGGTGAAGGGGATGTCCTGGAAGATGGCCCCCTGAATGTCCTGCGCCGCGCCGCTCTGGCCGAGCAGCTGCCAAGCCCGCAGGGCAAGCTTGGAGCCGCCGTCGCCGAAGCTGGCCTGGTAGATCGCATGCCCCTTGTAGATCAGCGGATGATTGACCGAGATGGTCTGCTTGAGCGGCTGGTTCGGGCTGGCCGGGTCGTGGATGACGAGATCGCTCTCGTAGGACTTCGGCTGGCCGTTGATGTAATGCTCGATGCGGAAGTCCTGCACCTCGATGGTGAACGGCAGCTCCTGCACCACGTAGCCGTCGCGCACGTTGAGGAACAGCACCGAGCTCTGCTGCCCCTCAGGGATGTTCACATTGCCGCGGAAGCTCGGATTGGAGGCCGGGACACGACTCTCCGGCGGCACCTGGGACACCGGCACCGGGCGGGTTTCCACCACGAGGTCGCCGGTCATCTCGCGGAACGCCAGCCAGATGCGCGAATCCAGCACGCCACCGACCAGGATGATGACGATGGCCACGTGGGTGAAGATGTAGCCGAGCCGCTGCAAGGCCCCCTTGCGCCCGGCGATCAGGTAGCCCTCGGCCACACGGGTCTCGCGCACGTTGAAGCCAGACTCAAGCAGGGTGCGGCGCCCTTCGATCGCGGCGGCCTCGACGCTCACGGGCACTTGCCACTCGGCATGCCCGGGGATGCCGCGCAGTGACTTCTCCTGCGCGTGCAGACGGTAGTCACGCATCTCGCGCAGCATGCCCGGCGCATTGCGGATCACGCAGGCGCTGGTGGAGATGACCAGGAAACCGAGGATGGCGAGGAACCAGGGGGCGGAATAGACGTTGTACAGCCCGAGGGTGCGGAACACCTCGAACCAGAACGGGCCGAACTTCATCAGGTAATCGCCATAAGGCTGGTTCTGCTGCAACACCGTGCCAATGATGGAGGCCAGTGCGACCGCCACCAGCAGGATGATGGCCAGGTTCATCGAACCGAGGAAGGCCATCAGCTGGCGGCCGGGAGAATGCGTAAGTGTCTGGGTCATGCCGGGCTATCGAGGATGGGACAAAGCCTCCGCCAGACGGAGGAGACCGGGACGCACCCTTGTTGGAGACGCAGGGAGCGCGGAGGTTCCGCGCTCAGTGCAGGGTAGCGGTGTAGGCGGCTAGAGCACGGATCTCTTCGTCGCTCAGCTTCGCTGCGATCTGGCGCATGACCGCGTTGGCGTCGTTGGCCCGGCTGCCGTCGCGAAAGGCCTTGAGGGTGAGCTCGGTGTAGGAGGCATGCTGGGAACGCAGGACGGGATAACCGGCGCCCGGATTGCCGAACCCCTGGTGGCCGTGACAGGCCGCGCAGGCCGCCACGCCTGCCCCTGGATTGCCGGCCTGGTACAGCCGCTGACCACGGGCGATGAGCTCGGCGTCCTGACCATCAAGCGACAGGGCGGTTTTGGCCTGGGAAGCGTAGTACGTGCCGAGGTTCGCCATGTCCTCCTCGGTGAGCGGGGCCACCATGCCGGCCATCACGGCGTTGGCACGCACCCCCGCCTTGTACTCGCGCAGCTGCTTGGCGATGTAACCGGCATGCTGGCCGGCCAAGGAAGGGAAGGCGGCATTGGCGCTGTTGCCGTTGGCGCCATGGCAGCCGGCACAGGCCGCGGCCTTGGCCTGCCCCGCGGCGACATCTCCCGCCGCCTGGGCGGACAGGCTGGTGGCGAACATCATGGCGGTGGCAATCATCAGACGGGTGGTCATGGCCCTCTCCGGGGGTGCGGCACACGAAAGTCTTTGGATTTTAGTCAGCCACAAAGGCTTGTCCACCATGGAACTGGCATAGAATGGCCGCATGCAGAACGAAGCCCCCCAACTCCGCGCCTATTTCGCCCGTGCAAGCTTTCTCAAGAGCGCGCCCGATCCCGCCCACTTGCCCGCCGATCGTGGCGCGGAGATCTGCTTTGCCGGCCGCTCCAATGCTGGCAAGTCCAGCGCCCTGAATGCGCTGTGCGCGCAGAAGACCCTGGCGCGGGCGAGCAAGCGCCCCGGCCGCACCCAGCTACTCAATGTGTTCGTGCTCGACGAGGGCAGGCGCCTGATCGACCTACCCGGCTACGGCTATGCTGAGGCGCCAAAGGACATGCGCCAGAACTGGGGGCTGGTCATGGACGAGTACTTCAGCACCCGCAGGAGCCTGAAGCTGGCCGTGCTGATGATGGACATCCGCCACCCCCTGCGGCCTTTCGATCAGATGCTGATCGAGAGCTGCACCGCGCGCGGCCTGCCCGTGCATGTGCTCCTGACCAAGGCCGACAAGCTCTCGCGCGGTGCGGCCAGCGGGGTACTGCAAAAACTCAAACGCACCCTGCCGGAAGGGGTAACCGTGCAATTGTTCTCCTCGCTTACAGGCACGGGCGTCGAGGAGGCCCGCGCCCGTCTGCGCGAGGTGCTGGAAGAACATGGGGAGGTCGACTCCGCCAGCGCATAGGCGTGACCCCGGCCGTCGTCCCATCTGCGACGCGGGAAGGCGTTGCAGCGTATGATCTTGGTCTTTAAAATCCTTAAGGAAATCGTGCAGCAACCCTTGCTGGATGAGCAGCAGATGCCGCTGGTTGGCT
>JBMFOY010000129.1:0-4839 GCA_049969375.1 Halothiobacillaceae bacterium
GTCGTTGTTCGCGTTGGGGCGTCCTGCCCTAAACAGGAAACGCTGAATTTTTCAGCGTTTCCCTAAGGTATCTTCTGTACCCACCTCGAAGACCGGGCCATGCGGCCTGGAAGGATGGCGCGGATGATCGAACAGGCTCATGACGCACATCGAGATGCGCGTCGGCGTCATTGGGGCACCGCTGTTCAGGTGATCGATCTTGCCACCCGCACCGCGGTGCAGTGTCGATCGCTCAATGTCTCCGAAGCGGGCGTGCGGCTGGTGAGCCCAACGCCCTTCATCCCTGAAGCTTTCGTCCTTTTGACCTTGCTCCTTCCCGGGGTGCCGGGCCTGTTTGATCTGCATGGTCAGATCCGCTGGTGCGAAAAGCGGGCCGAGGATTATCTCGTCGGCGTAGTGGTCGATCTTGCTACGGCCGAGATTTCCCATGTCCCCCGTTCGGGGTTCTGGGCGCACCTGAAAAAGCGCCTGGGTTGGTGATGACCGGGAACATTGGCAGGGTGCCATGGTCTCCCGTGAAATAGCATGGGGACATGATCATGGGCTCAATGATTCTTTTCTTGATCGGTTTTTTAGGCATGAGCGCTTCGATGCAGACACAGGCGGCAAGCTCGGAATCCATCGTTCTGGGGATGGGGTGCTTCTGGGGGGCGGAGAAGCGCATGTCCGAGATCCCGGGGGTGCTGGATGTCGAGTCCGGCTACGCCGGTGGCGATGCGGAAAAGGCGGGCTATGACGACGTGCTCGGCCTCGAGAAGGAACTCCGGCGGGGCGCAGCCCGGATGCGCAACCACGCGGAGGTGGTCAAGGTGACCTTCGATCCGGCCCGGGTAAGCCTTGAAACCATCCTCGCCCGCTTTTGGGAGAACCATGATCCGACCCAGGGTGACCGGCAGGGCAACGACGTCGGCAGCAATTACCGCAGCGCCATCTACTACACCTCCGAGGCGCAGAGGGCCGTGGCGCTGAAGACGCGCGATATCTACCAGCAGGCGCTCACCAAGGCGGGGTTCGGCCGCATCACCACCGAGATCGCCCCGCTGCGCAACTACAACCGCGCCGAGGACTACCATCAGGACTATCTGCAGAAGAATCCCCGGGGCTATTGCGGCCTGGGCGGGACTGGCGTGGCCTATCCGGGCGGTTCGGCCGGTTCGGCCAAGGCTGCGCCGCCCCCATGGGATGCGGCCAGGCTGAATTTCAACCGCCAGCTGATCGTGTTCGAGGCGGAGGGCTGCCCGTTCTGCAAGCAATTCCATGCCGAGGTCCTGGACGGCTGGCAGGCCGCAACGCCGGTGGTTGCGACCCTCGACCCGAACCCGCCCAAGGGGTGGACGCTGGAGAAGGCGCTGTTCGCCACGCCCACCATCGTGCTGTTCGAAAAGGGCAGGGAGGTCTCGCGCTATACCGGCTATAACGGCGACAAGGCGCACTTCTGGAAGTGGCTCGGCTTTTGGCTGCTGACGCCGGAGCAGCAGAGGATCGCCTTTGAGCAGGGGACCGAGCGCCCCTTCACCGGCTCGCACCTGGACGAGAAGCGTCCGGGGACCTTCGTCGATCCCATCACCGGCGCGCCGCTGTTCCGCTCGGATGCCAAGTTCGATAGTGGCACCGGCTGGCCGAGCTTCTTCAACCCGGTCGAGGGGGCGATCACGTTGCATGAGGATCTTTCGCACGGCATGCGCCGCGTCGAGGTGCGCAGCGCAAGCTCGGGCATCCATCTTGGCCATGTGTTCGACGATGGCCCGCCACCGACCCATAAGCGCTACTGCATCAATGGCAATGTGCTGAAGTTTGTTCCGGACCAGGACTGACGCAGGCCCAGGTTTCTGGCTGACGCGAGGCGACCTTCAGGTCGCCTTTTTGATGTGTGCGCCTACGAATGCGTGAAATGACGCATCCACGATTGCGCCATATGCCGCAATCATAGGGGACTTTGCGCGGCATATCGATTAAAGATCAGTGGCTTAGGTTTTGGCATAAAGGATGCTTTTGCGTTTGTTGATCGGCTTATGGCCGGGTGCATCTCATACAACCCAACCTAGGAGTCACGTATGGACCTGATCGGTCTTTATCCCACCTGGTACGAACCGGGGATCGGGAGCGGCTGGGTGGTCGGCCTCATCGCCACCTTCCATGTGTTGTTCTCGCACACCTCGGTCGGTGCTGCACTGTTCTTCATGGCCCTCGCCACCATCGCCTACCGGCAGAACAGGCCGGAGCTTCTTGACTTCATCAAGAGGTACGGTCTGTTCCTGCTGGTGTTTTCGTACGTCTTGGGCTCCATCACGGGCCCTGGCATCTGGTACTCCACCACGGTGGCTAGCCCGCGCGGCATTTCGGCCCTGATCCACAGTTTCGTGTGGAAGTGGGCGACCGAATGGGTGTTCTTCGTCATCGAGGTGGTCGGGGTCTACATGGTCACCTATCTGGTCGGTAAGGTCGATCAGAAAACCCACCTGCGCCTGACCATCATCCTAGGCTTAGCTTCCTACACCACGATGATGATCATCATCGGGATCCTGAGCTTCATGATGTGGCCGGGCAAGGAGGAGTGGTTCACCGAGGGGGGCTACCTGCTCGGCTTCTACGGCGAAAACAGCTTCTCGCAGCTGGCCATGCGCACGGCCTTCATGTTCGCTATCACCGCCGTGGTGGGCAGCATCATCACCGCAGGCTTCAAGGATCAGGCCTTCCGTGCCCAGATGAATCGCTGGCTGGCCATCATGGGCATCGTAGCGACCGTGATCGGTGCGTCCTTGTTTGGCTGGTACTTGGACACCCTGCCCGAAACCGCCCATCTGGTGATGGAAAACCGTCTGCCTGCGTGGTTCTCCACCAGCCTGTATGCCGTGCTCGGCGGTATGTTGGCGTACTTCGCCTTCATGCTGCTGACCCCGCGCATGATCACCACCGCCGTGGCCGGAGTGGCCACCGTGGCCATGCTGGTGTTCGGCCTGTGGCCCGAGGAAGTCGCGCGCGAGTCCATCCGCAAGCCCTATGTCGCCGGTCAGTACGTGTATTCCAACCAAGTCATCGCACGCGATGTGCCCGGTATGGGCATCAAGAGCGAAATCCCGGTACTGGAGGCGCATGGCTGGTTGAAGGCCGATGCGTTCATACCAGCGGAATTGCGTGAAGTCACCCCCCACAACGCCGCGCGCGTGGGTGAGGCGCTGGCGGTCACCATGTGCTCGAACTGCCACTCCCTATCCGAGACCGGCATCCGCCCGCTCAAGAACTACTTGGGTGGCAATACCGACGTGGGGTCGATCAAGACCTATCTGCAGGCTGCCCTCACCACAGGTAACACCCTGTACATGCCGAAGATGCCGATGAAGGATGAAGAGGCCGAGGCCCTGGCGGTGTATCTCGCCACCCTGACCGACAAGACCGTGGCTCAGCGCTACGCCGCCGAGAAAGGCGCCGTGGCTCAGGCTGCATCCGTAGAGGAGTAATCAATGGACGCACAAGCCCTGTATGCACTGCGGGACGTTGCAGGCGTCCCGGCCCACCCGGCGATTTTCCTGATCCTCGGTGTGGTGACCTTCGCCCTGCACATCGCTGCCGTGCAGATCATGCTCGGTGCCTCCGGGCTCACCATCTGGGGGGCGCTCAGCAGCGACCCCAACAAGCGCCGTTTGGCGCAATCCATGGTCATGGTGGCCAAGTTTATGCTCTCGGTCGCCATCCTGGTGGGTGTCGCGCCGTTGCTGTTCGTGCAGGTCATCTATGACCCGTTCTGGTACACCTCCAACGTGCTCTCCGCCTGGTGGGTGATCGGCTTCATCATCATCCTCAGCGTGGCGGCCTTGCTGTGGTTCTTCTTCAATGCTAAGAACTACAAGCTTGGGGATGCCTCCCAGAAGGTCTTCTGTCCAGGTTCGGCCATCCTCGCCGTGGCCCTGCTGCTGGTGGTGGGCTTCATCATGCACGTGTTGACTCAGCAGATGCTCTCGCCGGACAAGTGGGTGGAGTGGTATGCCCCGAACGGTGCGCTGGACACCAGCGGACGTGGTATCCATGACTTCAGCCTGCCGCGCTTCCTGTTCTTCATCAGTCTGAGCGTGCCTGTGATCGGCGCCGTGCTGGTCGGCTACCGCCGCTTCTACCTGCCGCGCCTGGGCGATGAATCTCTGAAGATGAGCCGTGAATATCTCGACTGGACGGGGCGCCTCGGGCAAAGCCTGATCCTGTTCGGCGGGGTAGTGAGCGTGGTTATCGGCGCCTGGTGGATGGCCGCCTTGCCGGAAAAGGCTGCGGGCTTCGCCCTCTCACCGTGGGTCATCGTCTCCCTGGCTATGTTGCTTGCGACCGTCGGTTTTGCCCAATGGGTACGCATGGGGCGCATGGATACCCTCTGGGCCTATGCCGTGCTGCCGGTCGGTGCCGTCGCACTGATTGTTGTTGCCGCCGCGCGCGAGGCACTGCGCTGGAGCATCCTCATGGGCGTGCATGGCTACAACGCTATGGATTACCCCATCAACATGGACTGGTACAGCACCATCATGTTCTTCGGCACCTTCCTGATCGTCGGTGGCGGCGCACTGGCCTACATGGTGACCGTAGCCTGGAAGGCCGGGCAGACCGCAGGGGTTTATACCCCCAGCCCCTTCATCACACGGATGGGCAATATCGCCATCGGCCTGATCGCCCTGTGGATCGTCCAGTACTTCGCTGTGGGTTTCTACACCTGGCTGAGTTAAGGAAACGCTGAAAAATTCAGCGTTTCCTGTTTGGGGCAGGATGCCTCAACGCGAACAACGCGTTCAGTCGTTGAATCACGCAGGCCGTCGCGGATATGCGCCTTGATAAGACAAGCTAAAAAATCCATGGATG
>JBMFOY010000130.1:0-4747 GCA_049969375.1 Halothiobacillaceae bacterium
GCGCCGCGACGAAACGATCTGAAAAAATCCATGGATGGATTTTTTCAGAGTTTCCCTAGGGAAACGCCGAATGATTCAGCGTTTCCTTAGAGTCGGGACAGGGTTGGTCCGCGCTGATAGACTCTTGGCAACAGGTTTTTTCGCGCGGGCGCGGCCCGCGCACATGAGGAGTGAGTTCCATGCAACAGCGTATGCGTGCCGCGGCCCTGGTGGTGACCGGCGTCGCTCTCGGTTTCGGGCTGACCTTTGGCGCAGGCGTGCTGGCAGAGCGCGAGACCTCGGCCGTCGCGGTCGAGTCCCTGCCGATCAACGAGCTGCGCACCTTCACCGATGTCTACGCGCGCATCAAGGCGGACTATGTCGAGTCGGTGGACGACAAGACCCTGCTCACCCATGCCATCCGCGGCATGCTCGCCGGCCTGGACCCCCACTCCACCTACCTCGACCCCGAGGAATTCAAGGAGCTGCAGGCGGGGACCAGCGGCACCTTCGGCGGTCTCGGGATCGAGGTCGGCATGGAGGATGGCTTCGTCAAGGTGATCGCGCCCATCGATGACACCCCCGCCCAGCGCGCCGGCCTGCAGGCGGGCGATTTGATTATCCGCCTGGATGACAAGCCGGTGCAGGGCATGAGTCTGAACGACGCGGTCAAGCTGATGCGCGGCGAGCCGGGCACCAAGATCAAGCTCACCGTGGTGCGCAAAGGGCAGGAGAAACCCTTGGAGTTTAATCTCGAGCGCGCCCTTATCCGCGTCAAGAGCGTGAAGAGCCGGGTGCTCGAACCGGGCTATGCTTATGTGCGCATCACCCAGTTCCAGTCGCAGACCGGGGAGCAGCTGCGTCAGGTGCTCGAGGATCTGCAGAAGCAGGCGGGTGGCAAGCTCAAGGGGTTGGTGCTGGACCTGCGCAACAACCCGGGCGGCGTGCTGCAGGCCTCGGTGAGCGTGGCCGATGCCTTCCTGGATGACGGCCTGGTGGTGTATACCGATGGTCGGGTGAAGGACGCCAAGCTGCGCTACAGCGCGCATCCGGGCGACCTGCTCAATGGCGCGCCGATGGTGGTGCTGGTCAACGGCGGTTCGGCCTCGGCCTCCGAGATCGTGGCCGGGGCCCTGCAGGACCACAAGCGCGCGATCATCATGGGCAGCAAGACCTTCGGCAAAGGCTCAGTGCAGAGCATCCAGGAGCTGGCCAACGGTGGCGCGGTGAAGCTCACCACCTCCCGTTATTACACCCCGTCCGGCCGCTCGATCCAGGCCGAGGGTATCGTCCCGGATATCCTCCTGCCGCAGATCACGGTCGACAAGGTCGAGATGGATGATCATCGCCTCAAGGAGGCTGATCTTTCCCGCCATCTCGACAACGACAATCGGGCGGGCAACGGCGCGGCGAAGCCCGTCGACGTGGTCAACGGTGAGGACGGCAAGCCGCTGGCCCAGAGCGACTTTGCCCTGTTTGAGGCCCTGAACATGCTCAAGGGCATGGTCATTCTCGGTACCCGCTAAGGAAACGCTGAATCATTCAGCGTTTCCCGTTTGGGGCAGGATGCCCCCAACGCGAACAACCAGTGCAGTCGTTGATTCGCAAAGTCCGTCGCGGACATGTGCCGCGACGAGACGAGCTGAAGAAATCCATGGATGGATTTTTTCAACGTTTCCCTAAGGAGGTCGTCATGCCGCGTGTCCTGGTTCCCCTCGCCCCCGGCTTCGAGGAGCTGGAGGCCATCTCCATCACCAACATCCTGCGCCGCGCCGGGATCGAGGTACTGACCGCCGGGCTGCAGCCTGGACCCGTGCGGGCGGCGCGCGGCACGGTCCTCGTGCCGGACACGAGCCTCGACCAGGTACTGCATGAGGACTTCGACCTGGTGGTCCTGCCCGGCGGTCTGCCGGGGGCGGACAACCTGCGCGACGATCCGCGGGTGTTGCACATCCTGCAGCGCACCTATGCCGATGGGCGGCTGGTTGGGGCGATCTGCGCCGCGCCCAAGGTGCTGGCGCATGCCGGCCTGCTGCAGGGGCATCGTGCCACTCACTACCCCGGCGCGCTCAATGCCGAGGAGCTCGCAGGGGTTCACGCCAGTGGTGCGGCGGTGGAGATGGATGATCGCATCATCACCTCGCGTGGCCCCGGCACGGCCATGGATTTCGCCCTGGCGCTGGTCGAGCAGCTGCTTGGCCGGGGCAAGCGCGACGAGGTGGAGGCCGGGCTGGTTCGCTGAACCCGGCCTGCGTCTAAGGAAACGCTGAATTATTCAGCGTTTCCTTGAGAATAGAGCGCGCACAAAAAAGGCGCCCACAAATGGGGCGCCTGCATCATTACGGGGCCTTCGACCCCGCAGGGTAGGGGGAGGTTACTCGACGCGCTCGCCGTGCAGGGCGGTGTCGAGGCCTTCGCGTTCCTGCTTCTCGCTGACACGCAGGCCCATGACCATGTCGATCACCTTGAGGATGATGAAGGTCAGTACCGCGACGTAGACGACGGTGATGGCGACACCCACGATCTGGGTCACGACCTGGCCCGTGCCGCCGACTACGCCGCCGATCGACTCGACCGCGAAGAAGCCGGTCAGGATGGCGCCGACGATCCCAGCCACGCCATGCACGCCGAAGGCATCCAGCGAATCGTCATAGCCGAGCATGCGCTTGAGGCTCGTGGCACCCCAGAAGGCCGCCACGCCGCCGACCAGGCCGATGATCAGGGCGCCGACCGGGCCGACAAAGCCGGCGGCCGGGGTGACGGCCACCAGGCCCGCCACACCGGCGTTGATGTGCACTATGGTACCGCCCGCGAAGTCGAGCACGCCCATGTCCCAGAAGAGGCCGCCCACGCCGCTCCACACCATGTGGGCGATCGGCACATAGACCAGGAACAACCACGCGGTGATGAACACCAAGAGGCTGGAAAACTTCATCCGTTCAGCCACGGCGCCGGTGATTAGCGCGGCGGTGATGATGGCGAAGGTCATCTGGAACACGACGAACACGGACTCGGGGATGACCCCGGTCAGGCTGTCTTTCCCGATCCCGGCGAGGAAGGCCTTGCTCAGGGTGCCGATGAAGGAGTTGGGTTGGTGACGCCTTCCTCCATGCCGGTGGTGTCGAAGGCCAGCGAGTAGCCGAACAGCATCCACAACACGCCGACGAGGCCGGTGATGGCGAAGCTCTGCATCAGCGTGCCGAGCACGTTCTTCTTGCGTACCATACCGCCGTAGAACAGGGTCACGCCGGGGATGGTCATCATCAGCACCAGCACGGTGGAGGTCAGCATCCACGCGGTGGCGCCGGAGTCCAGCGTGGGGGCGGCGGCTTCGGCCACCTTGGCAGCCGCCTCGACCGCGGGTGCGGCTTCTTCGGCCAGGGTCAGCGATCCGGTGGCCAGGCCGCCGAGCATCAGCATCGATTTGAGAAGCATCGGATTCATCGTGCGTCCTCCTTACAGTGCGCCCGGGCCGGTCTCGCCGGTACGGATGCGGATGGCCTGCTCGATCGGGGAGACGAAGATCTTGCCGTCGCCGATCTTGCCGGTCTTGGCCGCGCGGGTGATCGCCTCGATCACCGTGTCGACCAGCGGATCATCCACCACCATGTCCAGCTTGATCTTGGGCAGGAAGTCCACGACGTATTCCGCGCCGCGGTACAACTCGGTATGACCCTTCTGGCGGCCGAAGCCTTTGACTTCGGTGACGGTCAGTCCCTGAACCCCCACCTCGGCGAGGCTCTCGCGAACCTCGTCGAGCTTGAAGGGCTTGATGATGGCGGCGATGAGTTTCATAACTCTCTCCAGGTTGATCGGCACCCGGCCTCGGGTCGGGGTGACCTCGGCCTCGGGCTTGATTAGAAGGTCTTGAGGAAGGACACGATCACGCGACCGTCCGCGACCTGGTCGCCAGCCCAGGTATAGGCCTTTTCGTCGGCATTGGTGTCGGTGTAGGCCAGGGTCGCGACGCCGAAGCCCAGGTCCTTGGTGACGCCCACCTTCCAGTCAGTGTAGGAGGCATCGTTGTTGTCCTTCACGTTCTGATAGCCGACATGGCCGAGCACGCCCCAACCGTCGCCGAGGTCATAGGTGCCGGAGAGGTCGAGGTAGTAGCTGCCGCGGGTTGCGTCGCCGTCCATGGTCGTCCAGCCCACGAAGTGCTCGGACACGACATGGCTGTACTTCAGCGACACGGTCTTCCAGGTCAGGCCGGCGTAGACTTCGGTGGTGTCCGGGTCGACCGCACCAGTGACATCATCACCCGGATAGTAGTAGGTGATGACGCCTACATCGAAGCCAAGATCCTTGGTGATGGAGCTCTTAAAGCCACCGTAGAGGTCGATCTCCATGCTGTTCTTGTCCTTGTAGCCGCCTTCCTCGACCCAGTTGACGTTGGAGCCCCAGGTGCCCACGTAGAAGCCGCTGGAGTGGACGAAGTCAAAACCACCCTGCAGGGCGGGCCGATTCTGGGTCTGCGAGACGCCACGGAAGACGTAGTCGCTGGTCAGGCCGATGTTGGCGCTGAGGGTGTAGGGGCTCTCCTCCGCCATGGCGGGGGCGTGGGCGGCGGCGAGGCCCAGGGCCATCAGAACACCGGCAGTGACTTTTTTCATGGGAACGTGCATGGAAGCATCCTCTTAGGGAAACTCTGAAAAAATCCATCCATAGATTTTTTCAGATCGTCTTGTCGCGGCACATGTCCGCGACGGCCTTCGCGAATCAACGACTGACGTCGTTGTTCGCGTTGGGGCATCCTGCCCCAAACGGG
>JBMFOY010000131.1:0-4673 GCA_049969375.1 Halothiobacillaceae bacterium
GCGTCCTGCCCCAAACAGGAAACGCTGAATGATTCAACGTTTCCCCTACGGCCGCCCGTCGGCCTCCGCCTCGGCCTTTTCGGGCTTGAGCAGGTCGGCCCGCTTCAGCCCAAGCGCCAGCGCCAGCGAGGAGGCGACGAAGATCGACGAATAGGTACCGGAGAGGATGCCGACGATCAGGGCATAGGCGAAACCATGCACCGCATCCCCGCCGAGGTAGAACAGTACCAGCACGGTCAGGAAGGTGGTCAGCGAGGTCAGGGTGGTGCGCGACAGGGTGTCGTTGGTGGCCTTGTTCATGACCTCGATGGGCGTCGCCTTGCGCATCTTGAGGAAGTTCTCGCGGATGCGGTCGAACACCACGATGGTGTCGTTGATGGAATAACCCATCACCGCCAGCACGCCCGCCAGCACGGCGAGATCGAATTCGAACTCGAAGAAGCTGATGAAGCCGAGCACGATGAGTACGTCGTGGGTGAGCGCCTGGATGGCGCCGAAGGCCAGTTTGAACTCGAAGCGCAGGCCGACGTAGGCCATGATGCCGAGCAGGACGAACAGCAACGCCATGGCGCCATGCTCGATCATTTCCTTGCCGACCGCCGGGCCGACGAACTCGACCCGGCGCATCTCTGCCCCCGCATCCACCGCGCGCATGGCCTCCAGCACCTGGCCGGATAGCTCGGCCTGCTTGATCCCCTCCTGCGGGGGTAGGCGCACCAGCACGTTGTTGCTCGTGCCGAAGTGTTGCACCACCCCGCCACCGAGCCCCTTGCCGTCCAGCGCGGCACGCACCTTGTCCAGCTCGACCGCCTGCGGATAGATCACCTCGACCACCATGCCGCCGGTGAAGTCCAGGCCGAAGTGCAGCCCTTTGGTGGCGAGCGAGAGGATGGAGGCGAGGACGAAGAAGATCGTCACGGCATAGCCGATGTGGCGTTTGCCGAAGAAATCGAAGTTGGTGTTGTTGGGGACAAGGCGCATCTCACACCCCTCCGATGGCAATGGACTTGAGCCGCGCCTGGCGGCCGTAGGTCAGGTTCACCAGCGCGCGGGTGACCAGAATGGCGGTGAACATGGAAGCCAGGATGCCGATCGACAGGGTCACGGCGAAGCCCTTGATGGGCCCGCTGCCGAAGGCGAACAGCGCCAGTGCGGCGAGCAGGGTGGTCAGGTTGGCATCGAGGATGGTGGCGAAGGCGCGCTCGTAGCCGGCATGGATGGCGGCCTGCGGCGTGTTGCCGTTGCGCAGCTCTTCGCGGATGCGCTCGTTGATCAGCACGTTGGCGTCCACCGCCATCCCCAGGGTGAGCACGATGCCGGCGATGCCCGGCAGGGTCAGGGTGGCCTGCAGCAGCGAGAGCACGGCCACGATCAGCACCAGGTTGGCGAGCAGGGCGATATTGGCGAACACGCCGAACAGGCTGTAGTAGAGCACCATGAAGACGGCCACGGCAATGAAGCCGACGACAGCCGCGGTCACACCCGCCTTGATGTTGTCGGCACCCAGGCTCGGGCCCACCGTGCGCTCCTCGATGATCTCGATCGGCGCGCGCAGGGCGCCGGCGCGCAGCAGCAGGGCCAGGTCGCGCGCCTCGTTGCCGTTGGCGAGGCCGGAGATCTGGAAGCGGTTGGAGAGCTGGTCGCGGATGGTGGCGATGTTGATCACCTCCTCCACCACGTACTTCTTCTTCACCAGCTGGCCGTTTTCTTCGACCGTCTCGATCTTGTTCTCGATGAATACCACCGCCATCGGCTTGCCGATGTTTTGGCCGGTGACCTCGCTCATGCGCCGCGCGCCCTTGCCGTCGAGGTTGACGAACACGGCGGGCGAGCCGCTCTGCTGCTCGATGCCGGAGGCGGCGCCGACGATCTGGTCGCCGGTGATGATGACCTGCCGCTTGAGCAGCACCGGCCTACCGTCGCGCTGCTGGTACAGGCGCGTGCCGACCGGGGTGCGCCCGCTCTTGGCGGCGTCCTCCCAGTCGGCCGGACTACCCTCGACCAGACGGAACTCCAGCGTGGCGGTGGCGCCGAGGATTTCCTTGGCACGCGCGGTGTCCTGCACGCCGGGGAGCTGCACTACGATGCGGCTGTCGCCCTGCTGCTGGATGATGGGTTCGGCCACGCCCAGTTCGTTCACCCGGTTGCGCAGGGTGGTGATGTTCTGCTCCAGCGCGGCCTTGCGCTCGGCCAGCACGGCCTTCTCGCCGAAGCGGGCGATCAGGAAGAAGTCCTTGCCGTCGTCGCGCGCGGCGAGTTCGAGGTCGGGGTACTGCCGGGCGATGGCCTCCCGTGCCGACTCGCGCTCGGTCGGGTCGGCAAAACGCACCAGCACGTCCTCGCCCTCCAGACCGACGGTCAGGTAGCGCAGCTTCTCGCCGCGCAGGTAGCCGCGCAGGTCCTCGACGGTGCGCTCGCGCAGGGTCTTGAGCGCCGCTTCCATGTCAATTTCCATCAGGAAATGCACGCCGCCGCGCAGGTCCAGGCCAAGGTACATCGGCTTGGCTCCCAGTGCGCTCAGCCAGGCCGGGGTGTTGGGCGCGAGGTTGAGGGCGACGATGAAGTCGCGGCCCAGCGCCTTGCGCAGCACATCGGCCGCTTTGAGCTGGGTCTCGGTGTCGGTAAAACGCGCCAGGATCTGTTGGCCGGCAAGCTCGATGCGCTTGGGCGCAAGGCCGGCCTGGGTGAGCGCCTGCTCGATGCGCGCACGCTCCGCCTCACCGACGACGGCGCTGCGCGCGCTCACCTGCACCGCGGGGTCCTCACCGTAGAGGTTGGGTAGGGCATAGAGCAGCCCGAGCATCAGCACGGCGGCGATGAGAAGGTTTTTCCAGAGTGGATAGCGGTTCATGCACTTGCTCCCGTCATTGGGGGCCGCGGGCCATGGGACGGCCCATGAGCCAAGGCCCCGGAAGGGGCCTTGGCTGGGGCGTGATCAGGCGCCGCGCAGGTCGCGGATGGTGCCCTTGGGCAGCACGGTGGTCACGGCGGAACGCTGCACGATGATCGTGGTGCCTTCGGCCACCTCGACGGTGATGAAAGCATCGGTCAGTTCGACCACGCGGCCGACCAGCCCGCCGGAGGTCAGCACTTCGTCACCCTTGGCCAGGGCATCGACCAGCTTCTTGTGCTCCTTCTGGCGCTTGATCTGCGGGCGGATGAGCAGGAAGTACATGACGGCGAAGATGAGGATGAGCGGCAGGAAGCTCATCAAGGGATCGGGCTGCTGGGCGGCGGCGGCCGGGGCCTCGGCCATGGCGGAGGAAATAATGTCCATGAGGAGCGGTACCTTTGGGAAGGTTTACAGTAAACGTTGGGCATTATGCCACAGGGGCCGAGGGTGTCAGTCCGCGGCGTCGATGCCCGCCCGGCGCTTGCGGTAGAACGCCTCGGCCCAGGCCTCGAAGCGGTCCTCGGCAATCGCCTGGCGGATCTCCCGCATCAGCTGCTGGTAGTAGTGCAGGTTGTGGATGGTGTTTAGGCGCCCGCCGAGTATCTCGTTGCACTTGTCCAGGTGGCGCAGGTAGGCGCGGCTGTAGTTGCGGCAGGTGTAGCAGCTGCAGTGCGGGTCGATCGGCTGGGTATCGTCGGCGTAGCGGGCGTTGCGGATGCGTACATCCCCCCACTGGGTAAACAGGTGGCCGTTGCGCGCATTGCGGGTGGGCATCACGCAGTCGAACATGTCCACCCCGCGGCGCACCGCCTCGACGATGTCCTCCGGCTTGCCCACACCCATCAGGTAGCGCGGGCGGTCCTGCGGCAGGCGTGGGGTGGTGGCATCCAGCACCTTCAGCCGCTCCTCCTCCGGCTCGCCGACCGACAGGCCGCCGATGGCGTAGCCGTCAAAGCCGATCTCCATCAGGCCCGCCGCCGAGGCCTCGCGTAAGGAGGGATACATGCCACCCTGGACGATGCCGAACAGGGCGGCAGGCGCCTCGCCCTGCAGCTCGACGTGCGCCTTCTTGCTGCGCTCCGCCCAGCGCAGGGACAGCTCCATGGAGAAACGCGCCTGTGACTCGGTGGCGGGGTAGGGGGTGCACTCGTCGAAGATCATCACGATGTCGGAGCCGAGCGCGTGCTGCACCGCCATGGAGGTCTCGGGGTCGAGGTGCACCTTGCTGCCATCGACCGGGGACTGGAAGCGCACCCCCTCCTCGCTGATCTTGCGCAGGCCGGCGAGCGAGAACACCTGGAAGCCGCCCGAATCGGTCAGGATCGGGCCACTCCAGTGCATGAAGTCGTGCAGGTCGCCGTGCTTCTTGATCACCTCCACCCCCGGCCGCAGCCAGAGGTGGAAGGTGTTGCCGAGGATGATCTCGGCGCCGATCTCGCGCAGCTCCTCCGGGGTCATGGCCTTGACCGTACCGTAGGTGCCCACCGGCATGAAGGCGGGGGTTTCGACGGTGCCGCGGGCAAAGGTCAGGCGGCCGCGGCGCGCAAGGCCGCAGGTTGTCAGCAGGTCAAACTTCATGACTGGCACGATCCACGGCGGATGGGTGGGGGGTGATGAACATCGCATCGCCGTAACTGAAAAAACGGTAAGCCGAAGCAATCGCGTGGCGATAGGCGCCCATCACGGTCTCATAACCGCCGAACGCGCACACCAGCATGAGCAGGGTGGAGCGCGGCAGGTGGAAGTTGGTGAACAGGGCATCGACCACGCGGAAGCGCAC
>JBMFOY010000132.1:0-2579 GCA_049969375.1 Halothiobacillaceae bacterium
TGGACTGCCCGGCAGCCTCCACCTCAATGCGGTTGCGTCCGCCCATCTTGGCCCGATAGAGCGCCTCGTCGGCGCGGGCGATGGCCACGTCCAGCGACGCATCCTGCGGGGTCAGGGTGGTCAGCCCCAGGCTCAGGGTATAGTGCAGCGGCTGGCCATCGCTGTACACCGTGCTCGCCGCCGCCTCGTCGCGCAGGCGCGCGGCCAGGCGCAGGGCCGCATCCAAGTCAGTGTCGGGCAGGAGGATCACGAACTCTTCCCCGCCATAGCGGGCAGCGATGTCCGCCGTGCGCAGGGTGGCCATGAGCTGATGTCCGAGATGACGCAGGATCTCGTCCCCGGCAAGATGGCCGTAGGTGTCATTGATGCGCTTGAAATGATCCACGTCGAGCATGATGAGCGCGGCGGACGCCGTATGGCCACGCCGGATCCGCGCATGCTCGCGCTCGGCAAGCTCGAACAGGTGACGACGGTTGACCAGGCCGGTGAGCTCGTCGTGGGTGGCCTGGTGGCGCAGGGTCTCGAGCAGTCGCTTGCGCTCGGTGATGTCGTGAAAGGCGACCACAGCCCCGCGGATGCCGTCATCCCCCCCTACCGGCGAGACCCGCATGGAGATGGGCAAGCCCGTGCCGTCCTTGCGCCAGAACCACTCATCCTCCGCCTGCCTCACCTGGCCATCCTGCAGGGTCTGGTGGATCGGGCACTGTTCATGTGGATAGGGCGTGCCGTCCGGGTGCCGCCCATGGAACAGGGCGTGATTGTCCTTGCCCAGCACCTCGTCCTCGGACGCATAGCCCAACAGGCGCAGGGCCGCCGGATTGATGAAGGTGCAGCGCCCATCGGGCCCCACTCCGTAGACGCCCTCGGCCAGCGCCCCGAGCAGCTGGCGTTCCAGGGCGCTGCGGCGCTCGATCTCGCGCCCTTGGGCGCGGATGGTGGCATTGAGCCCCATCAGGTGACGCCGCTTGCGCCACACCACCACCAGCAGCCCCAGGTTGAGGGCCGCGAGCACCAGTGCGGCAATCAAGGCCATGCGGTAGCGCTGCCACACGTCAGCGAGGGTGAAGTCCGGCGCCTGCTCGAAGGGGGGCTGCCGCAAAACGCGCAACAGCTCGCGCACCGGCTCGTAGTCCAGCGGGATGGTGAAACCCCAGATGCCGAGGCGCCGGGCGGTCTCGCCATCGTGCGGCAGATCCAGCAGCGCCGCCGCCATGCGACGCGCCAGGTCCTGCTCCACCTGCGGCAGGGCAGCGAAGGCCCATTCGGGATACAGGCGGGTGGAGCTGATGAAGGGGAAGTGCGGCAGATCCTGGCGGTTCAGCACCCGCACCTCGGAGAGGTCAATCCGCCCCTCACCCGCCAGCGCCTCCAGCACCCCGGTGCGCACAAAGCCGACCTCGGCCCGCCCCTGCAACACGGCCTCCACCACCTTGTCGTAGGGCATCCCCGTCTCCAGCAGAAAGCGGCCGCGCGGAGGCACCAACCCCGCCTCCAGCATCTCATAAGCCTGCATCTGGTAACCGCTGAGGGACCCGACAAACGGCGCAGCCACGATACGCCCCTCGACGTCAGCCAGCGTGACGATAGGGGTGCGCGTGGTCGTGAAAATCACGCCCCCGAAGACATAGAGCGGCCGACCTTGCTCCTGCAGGATCAGTGAGCTCAGCGGTGCCGTCAGATGGTACCGATGGGCCATGCGCAAATAGTGCGCCGGGTTAGTGAGGACGAAATCCACCTCGCGACGCGCCAGCGCACGCTCAAGGTCGTCGTACCCCATGGCCCGCACCGCCACCGGCATCCCCAGCCGACCCTGCAGGTACTCCTCCAGCGGGGTCCACTGCGCCTGGACATGGGCTTGCGGGCGCACGGCGAGAATGCCGATGGAAACCCCATTCCCACCCAAACCGGCAACGGCCCCGGCCTGCTCCAGGGCAAGCGCCCCCCGCGCCGGGAGGAAGAGGCTGGCGAGCAGCAGGACGACGAGGAGGCGATGCAGAACAGCCGCGGTCATGCTTCCTCTCCTCCTCCGCGCGCAAAGACCCGCCCGAGCCAGTCCTCTGCGGGCTCGGGGCGGCCGTAGAGGAAGCCCTGGGCAATCACCTGGCCACGCTCGCGGAGAAAGGCCGCCTGGGCCTCGGTCTCCACGCCCTCGGCCACCACCATCAGCTTGAGGTGCGCGGCCATGGCAATGATGGTGTCAACGATCGCCGCGTCATCCTCGTCGTGCGGTAGGTCGCGGATGAAGCTGCGGTCGATCTTCAATTCGTGGATCGGCAGGCGCTTGAGGTAGGCGAGCGAGGAATAGCCCGTGCCGAAATCGTCGATGGAGAATCGCACGCCAAGGCGTGCCAGTTCGAGCATGGTGGAAATCGTGCGACCGGGGTTGTCGATCACCAGCCCCTCGGTGACCTCCAGGATCAGCAGACCGGGATCCGCGCCATGCCAAGCGAGGGACTGGCTGACACGGGCGACGAAGTCGGGGGCCGCGAACTGGCGCGGCGAGACATTGACCGCGATGCTCAAGGCCCGCCCCTCGCGGCTGAGCTGGCCGAGGTGGAAGCAGGCGCGATCGAGCACCC
>JBMFOY010000132.1:2589-4601 GCA_049969375.1 Halothiobacillaceae bacterium
TGCTCGGCGATGGGAATGAACTGCGCAGGCGAGATCATCCCCTGCTGCGGGTCGATCCAGCGCACCAGCGCCTCGAAGCCGCGCAGCGCCCCTGTTGCATCCATCTGCGGTTGGAGGAAGAGGCGAAATGGTCGTTCGCTTTCCCCGACGGCCAGTGCGCGCGCCAGGGCGTGCTCAAGATCGAACGCGACCCGCACCCGCTCGCCCATGCTCCGCTCGAAGAACTCGACCCGGTCGCCTCCCTCGACCTTGGCGGCATGCATGGCAAGGTTGGCCTGGCGCAAGGTCTCCTCGCTCGGCTCGGCGCCCTCCAACTCCGGCGGGGGATAGAGGGCGATGCCGAGGGAGGCCGACACCCATAAGGTCTCCTCATGCACATCCAGCGGCTGACGCAGGGCGGAACGCAAGGCCTCGGCAATGCGCAGGGCCAGCTCGGCGGCCACCGTGGCGTCGGCCGACCCCGGCGGGAGCAGGACGGCGAACTCGTCGGCCGCCAGACGTGCCAGGCCGACACCCACCGGAACATGCATGCGCAGGCGCTCGCCCGCCGCGATGAGCAGGGCGTCGCCCCATTGCGGTCCCCGTCCCTCGTTGACGCTCTTGAATCGGTCGAGGTTGAGCACCAGCACCGCGCCATGCTGGCCGGTCTCGGCCGCCTGCGCCAGATGCTCGCGCAGGCGGGCAAGGAAGCCCGCGCGATTGAACAGGCCGGTCAGCGAGTCGTGCTCGGCGAACCAGGCACTGCGCTCCTGAGCCTGCTTGAGCGCGGACAGGTCGGAGGCGTTGGCGACGTAATGCAGCAGCCGCCCACGCTCGTCACGCACCGCGGAGATGGTCTGCCAGAGCGGGATCAGCGTCCCGTCCTTGCGCCGATCCCAAATTTCACCCTGCCACTGGCCGGTGGTGTTCAGACCGTGCCACAGCTGGCGATAGAAAACCGCATCATGCAGGCCGGAGCTCAGTTCCAGCAGCGTCTTGCCCAGCACATCTTCCTCCGCGTACCCCATGATGCGGGTGAAGGCCGGGTTCACAGCGATGATGCGTTGTTCGGGGTCGGTGATCAGCAGCGTTTCGTCGAGGTGGTCGAAGACGGTCTGCGCGAGGCGCAGGCGGGTCTCGGCCGCGCGCTGGGCGGTGACATCCTCGCCCACCGCCAGCACCATGCTGTCGAGCCGGCGCAGCGACCAGTTGATCCAGCGCATCGATCCGTCGGCAGCCGGCAGCGGGGCCTCAACGCCACAGATCTCGTTCAGCTCCCCGTCGCGCAGGCGGGCGAACAAGCGCGGGAAGGGCTCCCCGGATGGTTGTGTCAGGATGGAGAACGGCTGCTGCTCCAGCGCCTCCGGGGCGCAGTCGAGCCATTCGGCAACCCGCCGGTTGGCCAGCACGATGCGCCCCTCGCCATCCACGACCACCACCAGCGCCGGCAGGGCCTGCAGCAGGGTGTGATCGAAGTCGCGCTGCTCGCGCAGGGAGCGGGTCTCGCGCCCAAGCCATTCCACCATGCGGTCGAACGAGGCGGTCAGCTCCGCCAGTTCGAATACCCCGCGCCGGCCCACGCGGGCTTCGAGATCCCCGCCCATCACCCGCCCCATCGTCTCGCGCAGGGCTTGCAACGGTGCGGCGACGCCGCGATCCAGCCAGAACGCGAAGATCACCACCATCACCAATCCCAGCATCAGGAGCGGCAACTCATTGCGCAGGTTCTCCGTCCGCCGCGCGGCGACCTGCTCGCTGAGGTCGTAATCGATGTGAATCAACCCGCGTCGGGTACTGCTCAGCTCCCCCGGCGCCGGCGGGTGGGCATAAGGAACCCATATCATCAGCCGCAATCCGTCGCGCATGAGATAAGGCTCGAGACCGGCGCTGATGCTGGCATAGCGCGCGGCATCAAGCATCGACTCCACCTCGGCCGCCTCTCGCCCCACCCAATCCAGCTGACTGGCGTAGAGCACCTTGCCATCCGGGTCGAACAGCGCAGTATGCACCTCCCCCTCCTCGACCGCATGGAG
>JBMFOY010000133.1:0-4506 GCA_049969375.1 Halothiobacillaceae bacterium
CATACAGGCCCTTGAAGGATTACGCATCCTCCGCTAACATGCGCGGCCTTATTTTGTTCCGCCACGCCGTCGTTCGCGACGTTGTCCAGAGATTTCGTGTCATGAAGATTCTGTCCTCCCTGAAGTCCGCCAAGACCCGCCACAAGGATTGCCAAGTCGTTCGCCGTCGTGGCAAGGTCTACGTGATCTGCAAGAGCAACCCGCGCTTCAAGGCGCGCCAGCGCTGATTCTTGCAGCGCGCCGCCCTAGGCCGGGCAAGGCGCGCATGAGTGCATCGACGGTGCGCTCCAAGCAAAGCTCTTTCTTGACCCGCCCAAGGTGGCATCCGTTCGGGTGCCATGGGCGGGTTTTTTCGTTTTCGTTTGGCCCCTGAGCCGTGGCTTTCAAGGATTACTACGCCATCCTGGGTCTCCCTCCGGGGGCCTCGCATGAGGCAGTGCGCCAGGCCTATCGCAGGCTTGCGCGTCAGTATCATCCGGACCTCAACCGGGAGGCGGGCGCCGAGGAGCGCTTCAAAGCCATCAATGAGGCCCACGATGTGCTCTCCGACGTTGCGAAGCGGGCCGCCTATGACCAGATGCGCCAGCAGGTGCAGGCGCGCTCCGACTTGGGTTCCGCCTCGCGGCGCGGCTTCGAGGATCTGCTCGCCAGTTTCGCGTCACTCAAGGACAAGGCCCTCGACCCGGGATGGCGGGAGATGCTGCGCGGGTTCTTCACCGACGCCGGCCTGACTGGGCGAGGGAGGCGGTCCGGGCGGGGCGAGGATCAGTATGCCACCCTGCGGCTGACGCTTGCCGACATGGCGCGCGGTGCGCACCGGGAGTGCACGGTGCGCATCGAGGGGCGGGCCGAGGACGGTACGCCGCGTCCCATCGACAAGCGGGTGAAGGTGCGTGTCCCGGCGGGCATCACTCCGGGCAAGCGTATCCGTCTCGCAGGTATGGGGGGGGAAGGCGAGCCGACGGGCGATCTGTTCCTTACGGTCGAACTTGAACCGGATCCCCATTTCACCCTGGACGGGCGCAACGTCATCCTGCGCCTACCCTTGGCGCCGTGGGAGGCGGCGCTGGGGGCGACGCTGCGGGTGCCGACCCCGCACGGAGCAGTCCAGCTCAAAGTGCCGGCCGGCAGCCAGTCGGGCCGGCGCCTGCGCCTGGCGGGCAAGGGTCTGCCAGGGCAGCCGGCGGGCGACCTGTTGGTCGAGCTGCAGATCCATGTTCCGCCGGCACTGACGCCGGAGGCACGGGCCTTGTATGAGGAGATGGTGGCGCGTCTGCCCTTCAATCCGCGCGAGGGGTTGGAGCTTTGATGAAGGCCGTCAGCGCATCGTTGTGGCCACGTTGAGGAAGGTGGAAAACTCGTCCAAGGGCAGGGGGCGGGCGAAGAGGTAGCCTTGCGCTTCATCACACCCCAAATGTTGCAGCATATCCCGCTGAGCCTCGGTTTCCACGCCCTCGGCGATCACCTTCAGGCCTAGGTTGTGGCCGATTTGGATGATGGTGGCAACGATCTGGCGATCGGTTTCGTCATCAAGCATGTCGTGGATGAAGGTTTGATCAATCTTGAGGCGGTGAACGGGGAAGCGCTTGAGATAGGCCAGGTTGGAGTAGCCTGTGCCAAAATCATCCACGGCAAAATGGAACCCCATGGCTCCAAGTTCTTGCAGGCTGGCTTTGATGGAAACGTTTTCGTCCATCAAGGTGCTCTCCGTGATCTCCGGTTCAATGCACTTTGGGCGCAGGCCATGGCGTTCGATGATGGGGGCGATTTTGTGCATGTTTTCAGGGCTCATTTGGCGCGGGGAGAGGTTGATGCTAAAGCGCATCCCCTCCTTGGCCTGCTGGCAGAAGCGGGTGGCCTGGCGGGATGCCTCGTCCAGAACCCAATGTCCCAGTGCATCAATCAGACCTCCTTCTTCGGCGATGGGAATGCATCGCCCTGGTGGAACTTCTCCCAGCGTAGGATGCCGCCAGCGGGCGAGGACTTCTGCACCGATCACTGCCCCATCACTCAGGCGTATCTGGGGTTGCCAGGCCAACCAAAGGCTGTGCTGCTCACGGGGGGTGGTTAGACACGTGCGTAGCTCATGCTCCAGTCTCAAGCGTTCCGCAAGTTGTTGGTTGAGCTCGGAGTTGAAGAAGGCATAGCCGTTACGCCCGGCCTTCTTGGCGCTGTACATTGCCGTGTCGGCGTGGCTGAGCAGTGTCTCGACATCCTCACCATCGCGCGGGAAACGGGCGATGCCGACAGATGCTGAGGCATACAGGCGGTGCTCGTCGCTCAGAATGGGGGTTTGGAAGGCCTCAACGATCTGCTTGATCATGATGCTTGGCTCTCCTAGGCGCTGGGGCGCTGCTGTGCGTGTTGCCCGTGGTGTGGCGGTGGAGGCAAAGGCCATCCCCTTTCTGGGGAAATGTCGAAATCTTGAGTGACTCAGGATCAACGTGCAAGAAGGCTGGTTCCCTCGGGGGGGATTCGCTATCTTTGCCCGATTCCGTATCAGTGATGACCGACATGAGTTCAGAGGACGTCCAAACCCTGCGCCAGGCGCGCCAGATAGCCCGCCTGCTCGAGCAGTTGCATGCCGAGCGCGGCCAGCTCACGCTGGTGGCGGATGGTGGGCGGCTGGAGAAGGTGGCGAATCTGCTGTTGGTCGATCTCGATCGCCGAGTGCTGGTGATTGATGCCTTCGATGGCGCCGAGGGGATGGTCTTTGAGCGTGCGGGCGACATCCTGGTGAAGGCCGTGATCGATCGCATCCAGACCTGGTTCAACCTGCCCGGCCTGACGCGCCTGCACGAGCGCGGCGACGATTACTATCACCTGCCCTTTCCGGATGTGCTCCACCGCCTGCAGCGCCGGGGGGCATTCCGCGTGCGTCCCCCCGCCGGGGTCCAGGCGCATGCGTTGATGCAGGTCCCGGGGCGGGAGAGTGCCCTACGCGGACTCATCCACGACATCTCGGTGACCGGCGTCTGCTTCCGCTTTCCGCGGGAGGAGATGGAGCACTTCGTGGCGGGGGTGTGCTTCGATCATGTGCAGATTGTCTGCGACTGCCGACTCGACGTGAATGTGCGGGTGGAGGTGATCAATCTCCGCGAGGAGGGTGAGCAGAGCATCCTGGTCGGCATGCGCTTCGTCGACCTGCTCCCGGATGCGGAGCGCGCCATCGATCGGGCGGTGCAGGCCATCCAGCGGGAGATGCTGGTGATGCCCTGAGGGGGCGGCGCGATGGGCGCTGTAGGAGGCCTGCCCCCGGGCCGATGCCTCGGCGTCTGATCGCGGCGGGGGCGCCGCTCCTACGCAGGATGTGCTCCGGGGTTACCCAAGTGGCGAGGCGAAGATCTCGCTGACCAGGCGGTGCACCCCACCCGGCGGCAGTCGCACGCGGTCCTCCCCGGCATTGGTGGTCTCCACGCACAGCATGTGGCGGTACTCGTCGGCACGCATGTCCGGGAACGTCCCGGCCTTCGCCTCCCACGGATTCCACACCACCGTCGAACGGCTGCCCTCCTTGCGCACGTGCAGGCGGCGGTGCAGTACCGGGTCTTCGATGATCACCTCGGCCAGGGTGTCGAGGTAGATGCGGTCGGTCTCGCCCGTCAGGCGCAGTGCCTGCTCGTGCTGGACGTCGCGGATCATGTCGCGGGTCTTGTCGAGGAAGGGGGTGTCGACGAGGCCTAGGATGGCGGCCTCGCGAATGTCGCCTACCCGCAGGTAGGTATGCAGTCCCTGGGTGATCTCGCACGGCGCATCGCCGCGATGCTCGGTGGTGAGGGTCAGGCGCAGGCTGGCCCCCAACCGGACCTCAAGGCTTAGGCGGAAGTCCTGCGGCCAGAAATTCCGCGTGGCCTCCGAGGGCAAAAGTTCGAGCGTCAGCCAGACCTCGCCGGTCTCGAGCCCCCCGTTCGCCACCTGCCACATGAGGTTGCGGGCGAAACCGTGCGCCGGCCGGCCATCGGTCGTGGCGCCGAACCACGGCCAGCAGACCGGCACGCCGCCGCGCACGCTCTTGCCGGTGAGAAACGTCGCCTCATCGCTCACCCAGATCACGGGGCCGAAGCCGGCGGGCTGATAGTGGACGACCTGCGCCCCTTGCAGCAGCACGCACGCCTCCGCCCCCTCAGCGCGCAGCACCGCCTGGGTCAGGCCGCCAGGACCGGTGATGAAGTGCAGGGCATCGCCCTGGCCGAAGGATGCGTTCAGGGCGTCGATGGTGCTCATAGCTCTCTCCTGGTGAAGCTTGCCCTCATCTTACAGGAAGGCGGCTTCCGGGAGGGCGGTCAGACGCGGATGACGGAATTCTCGCCGGTGCCGAAGGGGTTGGAGATGTAGGCGTCGGCGGCATCATCGTTGACGTACTGCTTGCCGCCGAGCTGGTAGAGGAACTGGTACTCGCGCCCCGGCTCAAGCTCGACCTCGACGCTCCAGCTACCGTCCTTGCGCTGCTTCATGGGCATGGCGTCGGCATCCCAGCCGTTAAAGTCGCCGATCAGGCTGACCTTC
>JBMFOY010000134.1:0-4490 GCA_049969375.1 Halothiobacillaceae bacterium
GACGGAACGCGTTGTTCGCGTTGGGGCATCCTGCCCCAAACGGAAAACGCTGAATTATTCAGCGTTTCCCAAAAAAACGAAGGCCGGGGAAACCCGGCCTTCTCTTTGCTCTTCTCAGTGTCAATCCCAGCTCAACGCCCCACCCGTCTGGTACTCCGTCACCCGGGTCTCGAAGAAGTTCTTCTCCTTCTTCAGGTCGATGACCTCGCTCATCCACGGGAAGGGGTTGGTCGCACCAACATACAGTTCCGGCAGGCCGAGCTGGTTGCAGCGGCGGTTGGTGATGAAGTGCATGTACTCCTCGCACATCTCCGCGTTCAGCCCCAAGAGGCCGCGCGGTATGGTGTCACGGGCATAAGCGACCTCGAGCTCGCAGGCGGTGCGCAGCATCTCCAGCACCTCAGCCTGGAACGCCGCAGTCCACAGTTGCGGATTCTCCAGGCGGATGGTGTTGATGACGTCGATGCCGAAGTTCAGATGGATCGACTCGTCACGCATGATGTACTGGTACTGCTCGGCAATGCCAGTCATCTTGTTGCGCCGCCCAAGGCTCAGGATCTGGGCAAAACCGGTGTAGAACCACATGCCTTCGAACACCACGTAGAACGCGACCAGATCGCGCAGGAAGTTCTGCGCGCCGTCGGTGGTACTGGTGTCGAAGTCGCCATGCATCAGGCTCTTGGTGTACTTAAGCGCCCACGCATCCTTGGCGGTGATGGAGGGCACCTCACGGTACATGTTGAATACCTCGCCTTCTGACAGACCGAGGCTGTCAACGATGTACTGGAAGGTGTGGGTGTGGATCGCCTCCTCGAAGGCCTGACGCAGCAAGTACTGGCGGCACTCGGGGTTGGTGATGTTCTTGTAGATGGCGAGCACGATGTTGTTGGCGACCAGGCTCTCCGCAGTGGCGAAGAAGCCGAGGTTACGCAGCACCATGACGCGCTCGTCCGGAGTGAGGCCATCGCGGCTCTTCCACAGGGCGATGTCGGCCTGCATGGAGACCTCGGTCGGCATCCAGTGGTTGTTGCACGCAGCGAGGTACTTCTCCCACGCCCAAGTGTACTTCATCGGCAACAGCTGATTGACATCCGCCGTGGCGTTGATGATGCGCTTCTCGGAGACGCTGACGCGCGCGGCGCCGGTGGCGATGGCGTCAAGACCACTCGCGGCGTGCTGTTCACCGTGAGCCGGCTCATCGAAGTCGTGCATCCGCAGCGCGGCCTCGACCACGGCCGGAGGGACGGGAGCGGCGGAAGGCTCTGCCAGGGTGAATTTTTTGTTCGGAATGGGATCGTCCCAGTTCAGCATGGTGGTGTCCTCCAATCCAGCCCGCCTTACTGGCAGGCCTCACACGTGGGGTCGAGAATCGAGCAGGCCTTCGGCATGGCCGATTCGGCGGCATCGGCACTCACGCCGCGCAGCTTGCCATCGAGCTTGGTCAGGGTGGTCTTCTCGACGTGGGTCTTGCCCATCGCACGCAGGTAATAAGTGGTTTTAAGACCACGCACCCAGGCGAGCTTGTAGAGGTTGTCGAGCTTCGGCCCGGACGGCTCAGCCATGTACAGGTTCAGGGACTGGGCCTGATCGATCCACTTCTGGCGGCGGGAGCCGGCCTCGACCAGCCAGCGCGGATCGATCTCGAACGCGGTGGCATAGAGCTGCTTGAGCTGCTCGGGCACGCGGTCGATCGGCTGCACGCTGCCGTCAAAGTACTTCAGGTCGTTGACCATGACCTCATCCCACAGACCGAGCTTCTTGAGGTCTGCGGCAAGATAGGGGTTGACCACGGTGAAATCGCCCGACAGGTTCGATTTGACGAACAGGTTCTGATAGGTCGGCTCGATCGACTGGCTCACCCCGCAGATGTTGGAGATGGTCGCGGTCGGCGCGATCGCCATGACGTTGGAGTTGCGCATACCGTGCTTCTTCACGCGCTGGCGCAGACCGGCCCAATCAAGAGTCTGGCTGCGGTCCTGCTCGAGATAGCCACCGCGCCCCTGCTCCAAGAGATCAATGGAGTCGATCGGCAGGATGCCCTTGCTCCACAGGGAGCCTTCGTAGCTGTGATACTTGCCGCGCTCCTCGGCAAGCTCGGAGGAGGCCTGGATGGCAAAGTAGCTGACGGCCTCCATCGAGGTATCGGCAAACTCGACCGCATCCTGCGAGGCATAGGGCAGTCGCAACTTGTAGAGCGCATCCTGGAAACCCATGATGCCAAGCCCGACCGGGCGATGACGCAGGTTGGAGTTACGCGCCTGCGGCACGGCGTAGTAGTTGTACTCGATCACGTTGTCGAGCATGCGCATGGCGGTACGAATGGTGCGCTCCAGCTTCTGCATGTCGAGGCCAACCTCGTCCACGTGCTGGGCGAGGTTGATCGAACCAAGGTTGCACACCGCGATCTCATGGTCGTTGGTGTGCAGGGTGATCTCGGTGCACAGGTTGGACGAGTGCACCACGCCTGCATGCTGATTGGTGTAACGCAGATTGCACGGATCCTTGAAGGTGATCCACGGATGCCCGGTTTCGAACAGCATGGACAGCATCTTGCGCCACAGCTGCACCGCTGGGAGACGCTTGAACAGCTTGATGCGCCCCTCGTCCGCCATGCGCTCATACTCAACGTAGCGCTTCTCAAAGGCTTGACCGGTCAAATCGTGCAGATCCGGACAGTCGGCCGGGGAGAACAGGGTCCAATCCTGCTCCTCGACCACGCGCTTCATGAACAGGTCCGGGATCCAGTTGGCGGTATTCATGTCATGGGTACGGCGGCGGTCGTCCCCCGTGTTCTTACGCAGGTCAAGGAATTCCTCGATGTCCAGGTGCCAGGTCTCAAGGTAGGCACAGACCGCCCCCTTGCGCTTGCCGCCCTGGTTGACCGCCACGGCGGTGTCGTTGGCCACCTTGAGGAAGGGCACCACGCCCTGCGACTTGCCGTTGGTGCCCTTGATGTGGGAGCCGAGGGCGCGCACGCGAGACCAGTCGTTGCCCAGGCCGCCAGCAAACTTGGACAACAAGGCATTGTCTCTGATGGCGCCGAAGATACCGTCGAGGTCGTCGGGCACGGTGGTCAGGTAGCAGCTGGAGAGCTGCGGACGCAGGGTGCCGGAGTTGAATAGGGTCGGGGTGCTGCTCATGAAATCGAACGAAGACAGCAGCTGGTAGAACTCGATCGCGCGCGCTTCGCGGTCGATCTCGTTGATCGCAAGCCCCATCGCCACGCGCATGAAGAAGACCTGCGGCAGTTCGATGCGGTGGCCCTGGTGGTGGATGAAATAGCGGTCGTACAGAGTCTGCAGGCCAAGGTAAGTGAACTGCAGGTCGCGCGACGCATCCAGCGCCTTGCCCAAGCGCTCAAGGTCATAGCTACGCAACTCCGGATCGAGCAGCTCGTGCTCCACGCCCCGGAGGATGAAGGCACGGAAAGCCTCGCTGTAGCGCTGCCCCATCTCGGCCTGAGTGGCATGACTGGGGGTCAGGTTGAGGTGGGTCAATGCCTCGGTGCGCAGCTGGTCCATCAGCAGGCGGGCGGCGACGAAGGAGTAGTTCGGCTCCTTCTCGATCAGGGTGCGCGCGCTCATCACCAGGGCGGCACTCACCTCCTGCTCGGACACCCCGTCGTACAGGTTGCGCAGGGTTTCCTCGAGCACCAGGGCAGCCTCCGTACCCTCCAGGCCGGCACAAGCCTCGCTGGCCAGGGTGCGCATCCGCTCCATGTCCAGCGGCACAATGGTGCCATCGAGCAGGGTCACATTGAGGACTCGACTCTCCGGAGCCTCTTTAGCCTCCTGCCCCATTTCCTCGGCACGCTCGCGCGCACGGGCCTCACGGTAAAGCACGTAGGCGCGTGCAACCTTATGATGCCCTTCGCGCATCAGGGCCAGTTCAACCTGATCCTGGATGTCCTCAATATGGAAGGTACCGCCGCCCGGGGAACGACGTTTGAGCGCGGCGACCACTGTTTCGGTCAGCGCTGCCACGGTTTCGTGAATGCGCATGGAGGCTGCCGCCGAGCCCCCCTCAACGGCCAAGAAGGCCTTAGTCATGGCCACACTGATCTTGCTCGCGTCAAAGCTCGTGACCTTGCCATTACGGCGGATCACGCGAAACTGACCCGGCGCAGGCAGCACGGCCTCGACCGCAGACGTGGTCGCCACGCGGGCAGAAGGGGTCTTTTGAGCGGAACTGGAAGTCGAAGCGCCAGGGGTCATCACGTCATCTCCAAACGAAACCACGAAACACATCATATAGTGTCAAGACGCATCGTCAAGCACTACATGATGTGTATAGACCTGTGCACAAGCCTGTAGATAAACGTGGAGAAGATGGGGAAAAAGGCGGGAACGGCGCCAGGACAGGCCGCACAGTCAAAGGCTGCACAATCCGGTGGAGAGACGGCGAACAGCCATAAAATTTTTGGCTAGAAAAAAATAAAACCCCCAGTCGAATGACTGGGGGTTTATGGTATAGGTGCTTGGCGGTGACCT
>JBMFOY010000135.1:0-4290 GCA_049969375.1 Halothiobacillaceae bacterium
CTGGCCGCCGTCGGGGCCAAGCGCGCCCACCTCATGACCGGCATCCTGTTCCTGCACGCTCTGGCCGTGCACCTCTGGGCCCACCGCCGCTACCTGCTGCGCTGAACGCCCGCTGCGAGCCGCGCAGGGCATTGAGTAGGATGCCGATGGTGGTGCCGTTGTGCAGGATGGCCGCCAGCGCCGGGGAGAGCAGGCCGAAGGCGGCCGCGCCCAGGATGGCGCTGTTGATGCCCACGGTCATGCGGTAGTTGTGGGTGATGCGCGCCAGGGTGCTGTTGGCCAGGGCCTTGGCGGCGACCACCCCTTTTAGGCCGTCTTCGATCAGGGCGATGTCGGCGGTCAGCCGCGCGATGTCCGCCCCGTGCGCCATGGCGATGCCCACCAGGGCGCCGGCCAGGGCCGGGGCGTCGTTGATGCCGTCACCGACGAACGCTATCCGGGCGCCCTGCGCCTTCATCTCGGCGACGATGCGCACCTTGTCGTGCGGCAGCAAATCTGCGTGCCATTCGTCCAAGCCCAGCGCACGCGCCACCTCGGCAGCGCGGCTTGGATGATCGCCTGTGAGCATGACGAGCCGACGCACCCCCAGCCCGCGCAGGCGGGCCAGCATCTGCGCACCCTCTTCACGCAGGCTATCCTCCAAGGCGATGACCCCGATCAGGCGGCCGCCATAGCCGATGTACAGCAGCGACTTGCCCGCATTGAACAGGCGATCGATCCGCCGTCTCTGGCCGGCGGTGATGGCGACCCCTTCGTCCTCCTCGACGAAGTGGCGCGAGCCGATGACGATGCGCTGTCCTTCGATCTCACTTGCCACGCCATGGGCAGCGATGAACTGCACCTCCTTGTGCTCGAAGTGACGCCCCTGTTGTTGGCGCGCCGCCTCCACCACCGCAAGCGCAAAGGGATGGAAATAGTGCTCCTCCACCGAGGCTGCCAGGTCGATGATGTCCTCTGGACCGAATTGGCGGTCGAAGGCGATGGTGTCGGTGACCTTGAGGCACCCAGTGGTCAGCGTGCCGGTCTTGTCGAAGACGAAGGTGTCGGCCTCGGCCAGGCGTTCGAGCACGTCGGCACCCTTGATCAGGATGCCGTGGCGCCCGCCCTGGTACATGGAGGACTTGAAGGCGACCGGGGTGGCGAGCTTGAGGGCGCAAGAATAATCGGCTTGCAGCACCGATGCGGCCCGGCGCGCGTCGGCGCTCACCACCCAGGACGCCCCTGCCAGCCACAACACGCCGGGCACCAAACGGTCGGCAAGGCGCGCGGCCTCGATCTGGGTGGCACTCTTGGCGGCGAGCGCCCGTTCCACATAGTCGGCGATGCGGGCGACGGCGGTATCACCCCCGACGCGCTCGGCATAGATGCGCAGCCTGCCCTCCTCTACCACCGTGCCGGAGAGCACCCGGTCGCCGCGCCCACGCGCCACTGCCACCCCTTCACCGGTCATCGTCGCCTCGTTGATGAGGCCCTCGCCCGACAGCACGGTCCCATCCACCGGGATGACATCTCCCGCCCCCGCAAGCACCGTCATCCCGACCTTCAGCTCCGCCGTCCCGATCTGGCGCTCTATGCCCGCCGATTCCACCCAAACCCGATCGATCTGTGGGCGTAGCAGTCCTTTCAGCAGGGCGTCGGAACGTCGGGCAATGTCATCCTCTAGATGCTCGCCCAGGGCGAGCATGAAGAGCGTGGTATTGGCCGCCAGGGTGTCGCCCCGGGCGGTGGAGATGGCCACGGCCATGGCCTCCAGGACGTGGGAGTTGATGCCCTCGCGCGCGAGATCCCGCAGTGCGTCGCCATACAGAGGCAGCGATGCCAGCAGGGTGGCGGGCAGGCGCAGCGCGGATGGCAGGACAGCGGAGGCAAGCAGCAGCCCCCCGCTGGCCATCACCCCGGTCAGCCGCTGATTTGCCGTCTGCGCTGCCGAACCGCGGCAGACTGGCAAAGCCAGGAGGGCGGCGCGCAACCCTGCCAAGTCGATGGTCTTCGGCTCATAGTTCACCACCAGACTCAAGGCCCGGGGGTTGACGCGTGCGTCGAGCACCCCTGGCAGGGACCGCACTGCCTGCAGGATGGCCCCGACGTGGAAAGGCACGCGGCGCGGCGTGTGGTAGCGGAAACGCACCCGACCGGGGCGGCCATGCACCACCTCCAAGGCAGCAAACTGAATTTGACCCGCGTCCATCATAGGGCGCGTTGCTCGGCCTCCAATTCGGCCTGGATGTCGGCCAGCTGCTCCTTCATCTCCTCCAGGCCGCTAGCCATCTGGGCATAGAGTTTGAGTCCCATGCGCATGAGCCGGCCGCGTAGGGCCTCGTCGCCCAGCACATAGGCGGCCGCACCGCCCAGGATGGCCCCCAGCAGGAACTGCTGCGCCGGGGGCAGCGCGGCGAGACCCCTAGGTTGCTGTGCCTTTTGCAACATCTCCTGCAAGGTCGCAAGGTCCACCTTGCCCTTCCCTTTCTTCTTGCCCTTTTTCCCGGCCATCTTCGCCTCCTGCTCGAACAACAGTCCTTCCACCCCCGTCGCGGCAGCCAGCGCCGCCCCGCCGAGCAAAGCGTAGGCGAGCAGCGCTTGGCCCTCGCGCTTGTCACCGATAGCGGCGACGATGCCGGTGGCGGTGGCCCCGCGCACGAAAGCGGCCGCCAAGGACTCCAACCACGCATCCTCCATAGCCATTCCCCTCAGATCTTAGACTGGTCGTCAGCCTTGCGTCGGCGCGCCATTCTGGCACGCCTGGGCGGCGCGGCGGCCCCTGGCGCGGCTTGCGCCGGCGTGGTTTCCACTGGCGCGTCCTCTGCTTGCGGCGCCTCCACCTCGGCAGCCTCGGTCTTCTGTCCGGAGGGTGCGCTTGCCATTGCATCAGTCGAGGGCGCAGCTTCCCCCGTTGCGGCGACAGCGCCCGCAGCCGCCACTTTCTGGCTGGACAGGAGGTCGCGCCACAGATCAAGGCCGGCCTCTGCAGCCCGGCGCGCGCCTTGCTCCAGGGTATCGGTGGCCGCACGCATCTGACTGGCGGCCCCCTCAATCAGACTTCGGCCGCGCTCGTCGCGCAGGGTGGTGACTACGGCCGCGCCCGAGATCAGGCCGGCGATGAAAGGCAGGATGGGGGTCATGGTGTAGACTCCGATTGCAATGGAAAGGCGACCGCCTCCGCCAGGGCGGAGGCCAGCAGGGTCATGAGCTGCCGGGCCTGCGGTGTGGCACGGCCATGGATGAGATCGGGCCAGGCTGCGTCGGGGATGACCTCGGGGTCGTATTCGAGGGTACAACTACGCGCCAGGGGGTTCAGACGCAGGGCGCGCATGCCGGGCAGTTGCGCCAGGGACCGCTCCAGGACTAGGCCGTATTCTGACGGCGCACTCGCGTAGGGCATGGCGTCGAGCAGTTTGATCCGCACCCGCCCCGGCACCTGGTGTACCAAACGCAGTCTGGCGATCAGTGCAGCAACATGCTTACCGGCGACATCCGCCCGTGTGGATAAGGGAGGAAATAAGGCGAGACTAGCGTCGTTCACAGCAAGCCCTTTTGGTTACCCTGGCTTGCTGACCACGATGGGATTGGCTGGCTGTGGGTGGAGCTATAATCATAGCACTGTCACGTAAATGACGCAATAGCTTGTATGAGTCCACCACCTTTGGCACTCAGGTTGGTGTTGGAGGAGGAAGGATAGAGGGGTTTGTTGGCCGAGTCGATGGTGGGGGCGCTGGGTGTTGTAGAAGATGAGCCAATCGGCGAGTTTCTGGTTGAAGAGGGCCAGGTCGGTAAAGAGAAGATCCTCGTGGTAATCGACGAAGGATTCTTGCAGGGTGCGGTTGAAGCGTTCGGCGTGGGCGTTCATTTTGGGTGTCTTGGGGTAGGTATACCAACGCGAAATCTGTCGGGCGGCGAGGGTTTGGGCGAAGCCTGCTTCGAACTCGGAGCCGTTGTCCGAGAGCAGCACATCGGGCTTGTTGGGAAGCACGTCCAGCACAGCGGCAAGCGCAGCCTGGGTGTGGCGTGTGGCTTTGCTGGGCAGGGCAACGGCCAGCGCAAAGGCGCTGGCGGGGTCAATGAAGGTGACGAGGTAGCGTTTGAGTCCATCGCGCACGCGCTCGATGGTGTCCACGGCCAGGCACTGCAGGGCGGTGGTGCGAGCGCCTTTGGGCTTTCTGGGTTTGGGCGAGCGCTTGAGGGGTTTGGGACGACCGCGGGCATCGAGCCTTTGGGGGACCAGGCGCATCTTGTCCGGCGCCCGGGCAATGATCCGGCCAAGGGTGGAGACCGAAGGCAGCGGGATGCCGTGGG
>JBMFOY010000136.1:0-4288 GCA_049969375.1 Halothiobacillaceae bacterium
CTTGGTCACCGATGTATTGAGCTCGCATGGCCCTCCTTCCTCGGTAAAGGAGTGCTAAAGGTTTCTGAACTTATGCATCAGGGACTGCATGGCATGGCGCGGGAGATAGGTGGCGTGATCCACCAGCAACAGGGCGAGTGGCGCATTGAACTCGAGATTCCAGAGTAGCTCACTGCGACCATGAGTGCAGAAAAACAAAAAGCCCGCCGAGTCTTATGGACTTGACGGGCTTTTCAGCAAGGCGGGCACCAGTCAACGACCGGGCCCTGTCCTGATGGCGAGCGTTACTCGCCGACCTTCTTCACGGCACCGACGGAAACGTCGCCGACCACGGCCTTGCCTTTAACGACCGGCTCTTCCTTCATGCAGTCTTTCATGCAGCGGGCGTTCTTCACGTCCGGACGCGGGTCGGTGTAGTAGTTGTCCTGGGCCGGCATCTTGGTCTTCTTGAGGAAGTCCGCGTCGCACACAGCCTTGTCGTCGCTGATGACTTCAGCGATGTACAGGACGTAGCACGTGGTGGCGTAAGCCTCGTCGTTGCTCAGGGACTGCGGCGCGAAGAACGGCATCGCACGACGGATGTAGTCGTACAGGGTCGGTGCGTGGCCCCACAGGTTGTTGATGCCGCGGGCGCCGACGGTGTCCTCGTCAGACTTGGCGTGCTTCTGCAGGATTTCCAGCTTGTCGCCCAGCATCTTCGGGTAGCCCTTGGCACCCTCGCCGAACTCGCCGTGGCACATCGCGCACTTGGCCTGGTAGATCTTCTCGCCATCCGCGACGGAGCCCTTGCCCGCCGGCAGGTTCTCGCCATCGAAGAAGACGGAGATGTCCCACGGCTTGATGGCCTCGTCGGTGATTTGCTTGCCGATGCCGTCATAGGGACCGGCGAAGGCCATGGAAGAAGCAGCGAACAGCGCTGCCACCAGGGCAGACTTAGAGGTTTTCGATTTGAACATTCTTCACTTCTCCGTTCGCCTCGATCTTCCAGGTCTGGATCGAGTTCTTGTGGTAGATGCTGTTGGTGCCACGCTCCTTGCGCAGCTGACGCAGGGTCGGCTGGGTGTAACCGGTTTCGTCGGTCACGCGGCTCATGATCAGGGTCTCTTTGCCATCCCATTCCCACGGCATGGTGAAACGGGTCAGGCACTTGGAGAACACCGGCTCAACCAGCTTGGCTTCTTTCCAGGTCTTGCCGCCATCGACGGAAACGTCCACAGCCTTGACCTTGCCACGGCCGGACCAGGCCAGACCCCGAATCTCATAGGCCCCTTTGCCAGAGAGCTTCTTGTCCGGGCAGGGGAAGGTGATGACGGAGTTGGCTTCGTTGATCAGGGTGAACTGACGGAAGCGGCCGTCCGGCATGCCGTCGGTGTAGTGACGGGTTTCCTGATAGGTGACCAGCGGCTTGTTGCTGAACTTGATGCGACGCAGGTGCTTGATGGAAAGGTTGGCTTCGCAACCCGGAACCACCAGACGGATCGGGTAGCCGTTCTCCGGACGCAGGGCCTCGCCGTTCTGCGCGTAGGCCACGATGATGTCCTTGTAGATCTTGTCGGCATCGGGAATTGGCTTGCCAAACTGATCCTTGGCCCCCGGCAGCGGGATGGAGCGCTGCAGCGAGGAACCATCGGCGCCTTCGGCGTAGAACCAGGTGGCCTCTTTCTTGACGCCAACGACCTTCATTAGGTCGAGCAGGCTCACGCCCACCCACTCGGAGCAGGAGATCATGCCATGGGTGAACTGCACGGAGTCCATCTGGACGCCACGCCATTCCATGCCACCGTTCGCCGGGCACTCCATGAACCATATGCCGGACTTCTGCGGCAGACGCTTGAGGTCCTCGATGGTGAAGATCATCGGCTTCTCGACCATGCCGTGGATCACCAGGCGATGGGTGGCCGGATCGATATCCACGGCGCCGGCGTGATAACGCTCGAAGTGCAGGCCGGCCGGGGTGATGATGCCCTCGAGGTCCTGCAGCGGGGTGAAGCTGATGGACGCGATGGTGTCGGCGGTCAGCCACTCGACGTTACGGCGTACCACATGGGCTTCGAACTTGGACGGCATGCCATACGGCACGCTGACCACGCCACGACCCAGCATCTTGTTGGTCGGAAGGATGGGCAGCGGATCCTTGACGACATCGCTGGCCACAGCGCGACCGGCTACGGTGCCTGCCGCAAGCGCGCCGCCCGCGACGGCTACGCTTTTGCGGAGAAACGAACGGCGAGCCTCGGAGGCCACGGCCTGCTCGTCACCGCTCACCGGCATGGTGATCTTTTCTTCGGACATTGCTCACTCCTGCACGTTAGCAATTCTGTGGAGGCGGGTGATCCCGCTTCCGTCTGCACCCCGGATGCACACTTCCGGGCACGCAGTGCCTGACTTGAGGCGTCAATACTAAGGACACCCACAGCCTGATAGTTTCGCCCGCGACTGAAGTCATGGGCAAATTGATGCAGCTTATTCGGCATAAGGGGACATGCTGATGAGACTGCCTCAATGGCCCTAGACTTTAACTTTTCGTTAAAATATCAACAATCACTAATCTTTTAATGCCCTCAGGCCCGAATTTATCGGGCAATTTCGTCCCGGGGCGGGCATGCGGCATCATGCACACCCACCGGACTGGAGAGATTGAACCATGGTGCGCGTGCAAGTTGAGGACTTCGAACTCGGTGCGGAGATCGCCCGCCTGCGGGCCGAGCAGCGCGATGTCGGCGCGGTGGCGGCCTTCCTCGGCACGGTGCGCGACATCAATGACAACAGCCGGATCAGCACGCTCGAACTCGAGCACTATCCCGGCATGACCGAGCGTGCGCTGGAAGAGATCGAAGCCAAGGCACGCGCGCGCTGGCCGCTCAACGGCGTGCTGATCATCCACCGCGTCGGCCCACTCCAACCCGAGGACCAGATTGTGCTGGTCGCAGTCACAAGCCGGCACCGCCACGCCGCCTTCGAAGCCTGCGAGTACATCATGGACCACCTCAAGACCCGCGCACCCTTCTGGAAAAAGGAGGACACCCCGGAGGGCCCCCGATGGGTCGATGCGCGCGAAAGCGACTTCAACGCCGCCGCGCGCTGGGGGGATGCCTGAATGCTGGACTTCGCCCGCGCCCGCGCCCTGCTGATCGAGGCGGCGCAGCCGATCGAGCGCCGCACGACGCTGCCGATCGAGGCCTGTCTTGGCCGCATCCTGGCTGCCGATGCGCGCGCCCTGAGCGACTCCCCGCCGGCCGACGTCAGCACCCTGGACGGCTACGCCATCGCCACCCGCGACCTCGCCCAGGCGGGCGCGACGCGCCTGCGCATCACCCAGCGCATCACCGCTGGCCAGACTGGCATGCCACTGCAGCCGGGCGAGGCTGCGCGCATCTTCACCGGCGCAGCCTTGCCTTCAGGAGCGGACGCCATCGTTGCCCAGGAGTCGGCCAGGCGCGAACATGACGACATTATCTTCGATTATCGCCCAGCCCCATTCGAAGAGGTGCGCCGGCAGGGCACCGATTTTCGCGCGGGCGACGTGCTGATCCCCGCCGGAACCCGCCTGGGCCCCGCCCACCTCGGCCTCGCCGCCTCGGGCGGCCTTGCCGCCCTAGAAGTGCGCGACCGGCTGCGGGTGGCCCTGCTGACCAGCGGCGACGAAGTCACCCCACCCGGCCAGCCGCTCGCCCCTGGTCACATCTACAATGCCAACGGCCCCATGCTCCACGGCCTGCTCGAACAGCTCGGCTGCACGATCAGCCATGTCGAGCACCTCCCCGACGATTTCGCGACCACCCGAGCCACCCTCGAGCGTCTGGCGGGCGAGTGCGACCTCATCCTCACCTCCGGCGGAGTGTCGGTCGGCGAGGAAGACCACATCAAGGCGGCGGTCGAGTCGCTCGGCCGCATCGACCTGTGGAAGGTGCGCATGAGGCCGGGCAAGCCGCTCGCCTTCGGGCAGGTGGCCGGCACGCCGTTCATCGGCCTGCCCGGCAACCCAGTGTCCGGCTTCGCCACCTTCCTGCTGTTCGCCAAGCCCTTCCTGCTCGCCCGCATGGGCGCCAGCGTACCGCCCTTGCGCCCGCTACGGCTGCCCGCCGCCTTTGCCCGTCCCAAAGCGGGTGATCGGCGCGACTTTGCACGGGGGCGGCTGACGCCCGACCAGCGCGTCGAACTGTACGTCAACCAAGGCTCCGGCATCCTCAGCTCGCTCTCGTGGGCCGAGGCGCTGGTGGAGATTCCCGAACATGCCACGGTCGCCCCGGGTGACCTCGTCAACGTCCACCTGCTCGCGGAGTTGCTC
>JBMFOY010000137.1:0-4260 GCA_049969375.1 Halothiobacillaceae bacterium
TTGGGGCATCCTGCCCCAAACGGGAAACGCTGAATGATTCAGCGTTTCCCTAAAGTCAATCCTCCCCCGCCGCGACCGCCCACGGCTTGCGGTGCTCGGGGGCAAGGCGCATCTGGCGATAGTCAAAACGTGCCGGATGAACGGCATGCTCGAGGTCCATGGTCAGGGGCGAGGGATCGCCTGCAAGAGCGCTTGCGATCAGCTCGCCGAGCAGCGCGGACCATACCAGCCCGCGCGCGCCATGGCCGGTGGTCACCCACAGCCCGGGATGGAGCCGCGCCGCTCCAAAACGCCGGGACGGCCAGCCAAGATGAAGGCCCTCAAAGTCCTGGCGGAAGGCCTGCGCATCGTGCAGCGGGCCGGCCACGGGCAGGCGGTCGGGGGTGGCGCAGCGGTGGCTGACCCGCCCGGCAAGGCGTTCCGGTGCAAGCCCGGCCCAGTCCGGCAGGATGCTTTCCAGGCGCTCGATATTGCCTAGGTGATCCTCGATGCGCGGTGCAGGGTCATGCACCCCGTGGGCAAAGCTTGCGCCGAAGCAGTGTAGCCCCTCACGCACGGGGATCACATACCCCTCGCGGCAGGCCACCGCATGAAGGTCCCGCCCCGCAAGCGCCGGAGTGAGACTGATTTGGCCGCGCACCGGAACGAGCGGCAAGGCGCCCGGCAGCAGTTCATTCACCGCACAGGCACAGGCTAGGATCAGGTTGCCGGTCTTAGCCACGCAGCTCCCCCCCTCATCCCACACCCGCCAATAGCCTTCGGCATGTTCGATGTGCTTCACCGCTGCCGAGGTCATAAGCTCGATGCTGGAATGATCGAGCAGCGCACGCACGGTATTGGGCGGATTGATCCAGCCGCCCCTGGGAAACCACCAGCCCGGCTGCTCCACCCGCGCCCCGATCAGGGATGAGCCCTCCTCCGGCCCGACCCAGCGGGCGAAATTCGCGGGAAGGTTCAGGCGTGCGGCGATCTTGAGCTGCTGTGCGGCATGGCGTTCGTTGCGTGCCAGCCGCAGCACACCGGTCGGATGCCAGTCGATTTCAGGATGCTGCAAAGCCAACCGTTCCAAAGTCCGTCGGGCGTACCCAAGCCCGAGGCTGGCGAGGCGGCTGAGGTTATTCCACTCTGCACTCAGCACAGGCAGCAGAATGCCGGCGTGGTTGCCTGAGGCCTCCTGGGCCGCAAGCCGATGACGCTCCAGTACCCGGACCGTCCAGCCGCGCTCGGCCAGGCGCCGCGCGACCGAGGCCCCGGCAATACCCGCGCCGATGACGACGGCCTCGCGGGATGCGGCAGGCCTCCCGCGCGGGAACCAGGGCCGATCATCCTCGACGGGAACCTCACGCGCCAGATGCCCCACCAACATCTCCCGCTTGCGCCCGAACCCTGCGCGCTTCGCGAATGCGAATCCTGCCGCGGCCAGTCCGTCGCGCACCATGCGCGCACAGGTGAAGGTGGCGAAGGTCGCCCCGGGGGCGGACAAGCGAGCCATGGCCTCAAACAGCGGCGGCTGCCACATCGCCGGGTTCTTCGCCGGGGCAAAACCGTCCAGAAACCAGGCGTCCACCCGTGCGCGGGCCGAGGGCAGGATCTCCAGCGCATCGCCAAACAGCAGGGTGAGGTGAACGCGGCCACCGGCCAATTCCACGCGGTGACTGCCAGGGATCAGGTCGGGGTAGTTCGCGATCAACTCGCCTGCCAAGTCCGCCAAGGGGTGCCCGGCGGGGTACAACCGCTTGAGGTCGTCCTTGGGGATGGGATGCTTCTCCACCGTCACCACGTGCAACCGGGCATGCCCTGGGGCGGTGTCGAGGAACAGCCGGGCGGCCGCCAGCACGTTCTGTCCGGTGCCAAAACCGGTCTCGCCGATGACGAAGCGCTCGCAATCCCGCCAGCGCTCCGGCAGGCCGTTGCTCTGCAGGAAGACGTAGCCGGTCTCGGCCAGGCCGCCATCGGCGGAGTAGTAGACGTCGCCGTAGTCGAGGCTTCGGGGCACGCCGTGCTCATTCACCTCGATCCGCGCAGGAGTCAGGCCCTCATTCGCCATGCAGAGTCACCACGATCTCGCGGGTATGTGGCTCAGTGCGGTGCTCATACAGGTAGAGCCCCTGCCAGGTGCCGAGGCCGAGTCGACCCTCGACGATGGGTACCGTCAGGCTCACCTCGGTGAGCATCGTGCGCAGGTGGGCGGCCATATCATCCGGCCCTTCGAGGTCGTGTCGATAGCGCGGGTCGCCATCGGGCACGGTACGTGCAAGCCAATCTTCGATGTCCGCGCGCACCTCGGGCGAGGCGTTCTCGCAGATCATCAGCGCGCAGCTGGTATGGCGCACGAACAGGTGGCACAGCCCGATGCGCAAACCGCTTTCCTGAACTATACGTTCTAACAGTGGTGTGATGTCCTGGGTGCCGCGCCCGCGCGTCGCAAACCGCACGATGTTTTGCCGCATCTCAATCCTGCCCCGTTGAAACTCAAATTTCGCTGACAGGCCGTTGAAAAACACTTTTCAACGGCCTGGTAAGATGAGCCTAAATGGCTTGCGCGCAGGTCAATCACGCTAAGTGATTGATCTGCGGAGCGGGTCGCGGACATGCGCCGCGATGCCGCGCGTTGAAAAAGGGTAAGAAGCCCTTTTTCAACATCCTGCTAATATTCTGAACAGATAGGGACTAAGACTCCAGCATGACCGGCATTCGCAAATACTCCCGCATCCCCTTCGTGGCCGATGCCATCATCGAGACCGGCACAGAACGCCTCCAGGTTCATATTCTGGATATCTCGCTCAAGGGAGCCCTGGTTGCGCTCGAAGGCGAGGCATCGCCCCCCGCCTCCGAGCCTTATACGCTCTGCATTCGCCTGGCTGACGATAACGCGATCTGTATGCAAGCCGTGACGCGCAACAGGGATGCCGACAGACTCGGATGCGAATGGACGGGCATCGACATCGAAAGCATGACCAGCCTGCGTCGCCTGCTCGAACTGAATCTCGCGAACTGTGAACTCATCGAGCGCGAACTGCACCAACTTCAACACCCTTGACTCCATGTTGCACGACTACCCCGAATCCGCCGAAGAGGCTGCCTCCAACCTGCGCCTAGTCCTGCAACTGATGGGGCAGCACGACATCAGCCCCAATCCGCGCAACTTTGCCCTCTGTTACGAGTACGTGCTGGCGAGGAACCCCTCGCTGAACCAAGCCCTGGATGGATTCTTCGCGCATGGAAAGCGACCGGACGAATCCACCTTGCAAAGCCTGTTCGACGAGCACATCGCCCATGGCAGCACCTTCGGTGCCATGCAGCGCGCGCAGGAAGAGCTGAAACGCATCCTGCGCTCGGTCATGCTGCAGCTCTTGCAGACCGGCCATGATTTCGCCCAGTACGCCAACGGCCTTGGGCTACACCTCAGCAAGCTCGAGAACGATCCCAACATCGAGCTGCTGCGCGAGATCACCCGCGAGGTGGTGCAGGAGACCCACGAGATCGAGCGCTCCAGCAAGGACTCCTCCACGCGCCTGATCAACGCCACGGAGGAGGTCGAGCGCCTGCGCAAGGAACTCGAGGATGCCCGCCGTGAAGCCAGCACCGACCCGCTGACCGGCCTGCTCAACCGTCGCGCCTTCACCACGGTGCTGACCAACGCCGTCGCCAAGGCGCAGGCCGATGACCATCCCCTCTGTCTGCTGATGCTGGACATCGACCACTTCAAGAACATCAACGACACCTACGGTCACCTGGTGGGTGACAAGGTGCTGCGCTTCATCGGTCGGCTCCTCACCCAGGTGGTCAAGGGGCAGGACACGCTCTGCCGTTTCGGCGGGGAGGAGTTCGCCATCCTGCTGCCGGACACCGACCTGCACGGTGCCATCCGTGTCGCGGAAACCATCCGCAGCCGCCTCAACGGCAGCCATCTCCGCCTCGCCGACAGTGGGAAGCTGCTGGGCCAAATCACCGCCTCCATCGGCGTGGCCTGCTACCATGAAGGCGGATCCGTCGACGAAATCACCCAGCGGGCCGACAAGGCCCTGTATGAGGCCAAGCGCCAAGGGCGCAACCGGGTGCAGCAGGAGTTCACCCCCTGACCTGACCCGCTGCAAATGGGACAGCTTCCGCCTGCTAAGCTCGGAACACCGGCCCGAGTAGCGGGCCCATCAGGCACCAAGGGAAACGCTGAATCATTCAGCGTTTCCTGTTTAGGGCAGGACGCCCCAACGCGAACAACGCGTTCCGTCGTTGATTCGTGGAGTCCGTCGCGGACAT
>JBMFOY010000138.1:0-4239 GCA_049969375.1 Halothiobacillaceae bacterium
GGACATGCGCCTTGATAAGACGCGCTGAAAAAATCCATGAATGGATTTTTTCAGAATTTCCTTAGTTTGGCCGTAGGAGGCCCGCTCTCAGGCCGATAGTCCATGCACGACAAGCCTGTCGCGGCGAAGGCGCCGCCCCTATCGGGCTGGAAGTAAACCACACCGATGACCAATTAGCGAATCATCCGAGACTTGACACATACGTCTTCGCAAGCATGGAAAATCCTCCTTAAAAATTTCCAGATGCACTTGCATGCCGATGGTGTTCGCCTCGCTTGCCGCCTGCTCAATGTCACTCCAAGTGGTGATGAGGAAGCGGGCTGAGCTTGGTTGACATCAAGCCCCGTTATAGATGCCACCTGTGGAGGCGCGGGGGAGCTTTCACTCTTCCCAGGGCTTACTCGATGCCAGCTCCATCAGTTCCAGATAGCTCTGGTAGCGCCGCGCGCTGATACGGCCGTCCTCCACCGCCTGCTTGACCGCGCATCCCGGCTCCATACGGTGGGTACAGTTGGCGAACCGGCACGCCTGCGCCGCCTCTTGGATCTCCGCGAAGCCGCGCAGGACGGCCTCGGGCGTCATGGCCCACACGCCGAAGTCGCGCACGCCCGGGGCATCCACCACGTCCCCTCCGCTGGGCAGGTGGTAGAGGGTGCTGGTGCGGGTGGTGTGGCGGCCTTCTTGGCTGTGCTCGGAGATCTCGCCGACGGCGACCTCGACGCCCTCGGGCAGCAGGGCGCGTACGATGGACGACTTGCCCACCCCGGAGAGGCCGACGAATAGGCTTTCATGGCCGTCCAGCATGTCCTTTAGCACTTCCAGGCCTTCGCCCGTGCTGGCGGACAGTTCGAGGGCGGTGATGCCGATATTCGTCCATTCGCTCAGGAAGGCCCGCAGGAACTCGCGTCCATCCTCATCCATGAGGTCGATTTTGTTGACCAGCAAGATGGGGCGGGCAGGCAGGTCCAGGGCAGCGACGATGGCGCGGTCGATCACGCTGGGATTGGGCTCCGGCACCGGGGCGAGGGTGATCAGCACTTGGTCAATGTTGGCGGCCATCATGCGCGGCTTGCCGAGGGTGTCCGGCCGGATCAGGACTGATCTTCGGGGCTCGACGAACTCGACCGTGCCCTTGCCACCGGGATTGTCCTGCCAGCGCACCTTATCGCCCGTGACCACCCCGCCCAGGGTCTGGCGGAATGTGCAGGGATGGCGCTCGCCGGTCTTAAGGTCCTCGACCAGCACCTGCTTGCCGTGGTGGGCGACGACCAGGCCTGGGCGCAGGGCGATGTTTTCTGCCTCCTGGGCGCGACGCTGCTGGATGTGACGCTTCTGCCGGTCGCTCAGACGGCGCTTACTCATGGGACCTTATTTCAGCAGGAACAGGGTGGCCAGGCCAAGGAAGATGAAGAAGCCGCCGGTATCGGTGATGGCGGTGATCAGTACGCTCGAACCGAGGGCCGGGTCGCGCCCAAAGCGGGCACGCAGAACAGGTATGGTCACGCCCATGAGGGCGGCTACGAGGAAGTTCAGCGTCATCGCCAGCATCATCACCCCCGCCAGCGGGGCATCCTGGTAGAGCAGGTAGGTGATGAGGGCCATCATGCCGCCCCACACCGCGCCGTTGATCAGCGCGAGTTTCACCTCCTTGAAGTAGAGGCTGCGGATATCGTGCTGATTGAGTTGGCCGGTGGCCAGCGCGCGCACGATCATGGTGATGGTCTGATTGCCGATGTTGCCACCCATGCCAGCGACGATGGGCATCAAGGTGGCGAGGGCGACCAATTGCTCGATGGTGCCTTCGAACAGGCCGATCACGCGTGAGGCGATGAGGGCGGTGATCAGGTTGAGGCCAAGCCAGGGGCCGCGGTTCTTCACGCTGCTCCAGATGGGGGCAAAGATGTCCTCTTCCTCGCGCAGACCGCCTTGGCTTAGGCGCTCGATGTCCTGACGCTCCTTGATGTAGTCCACGATGGCATCGACGGTGAGCCGCCCGAGCAGCACGCCGTCGTGGTCGACGACCGGCGCGGTGATCAGGTCGTAGCGCTCGAAGGCCTCGGCCGCCTCGCGCGCCAGGCTATCCGGCAGGAAGCACTTGGGCGCACTGTTCATGATGCTGCCGACCTCGGTCTCCGGGTCGGAGACCAGCAACGCATTGAGGGGGAGCACGCCGCGCAGGTGTTCGTCGCGATCGACCACGAACAGCTGGTCTGTGTGGTCGGGTAGCTCGCGCAGGCGGCGCAGATAGCGCAGCACAACCTCGACAGTGACGTCCTCGCGCACACTCACCATCTCGAAATCCATGCGCGCGCCGACCGAGTCCTCGGGATAGGAGAGGGCGATGCGCAGCTGCTCGCGTTCCTCGGGATTGAGGGTCTTGTAGATGCCCTGCACCACCTCGTCGGGCAGGTCGGGGGCGAGGTCAGCGATCTCGTCGGTGCCGAGCTGCTCGGTCGCGGCGACCAGCTCGTGGGTGTCCATCGCCTCGATGAGCGACTCACGCACCGCATCGGAGACCTCGAGCAGCACCTCGCCGTCCATGTCGGCCTTCACCAGGTCCCAGACCACCAGGCGGTCCTGCAGCGGCAGCATCTCGAGGATGCGCGCGATGTCGGCGGCGTGCAGGGTCTCGAGCTTAGAGGACAGGGCGGCCAGGTGCTGCTTGTGCACCAGGGTTTCGACCAAGTCGTTGCGCTCCGGCAGGGTCTCCTGGCGATGGATCAACTGCTCGACCAGTCGCTGGCGCTCGAGGAGATCGCGGATCTCGCGCACCAGTTCCGGGATGCGATCCGAGGTGCGATTGTCCTCGCTCATGCCGATGCTCCTCAAAGCCAAAAACTACGGGGGACTGCCCAGCGCTGGGGCAGCCCCCCGTGTCGAACCGGATATCACCGGTCAAAGGGTAACCAAGGCGTCGATTTTGGCGGCACAGATGAAGTCGTTTTCCGATAGTCCGCCGACATCGTGGGTTCGGTAGTGAACCGCGCAGGCATTATACCGAAGACGCAGTTCGGGATGATGGTTTTCCTGCTCGGCCATCCAGGCAATGACGTTAGCGAACAGCATGGTCTCACGGAAATTGCGGAAGCGGAACTCACGCACAATGGCGTCACCGTGCGGACCGAGCCGCCAGTCGGGGTGCAGCTGGGCGAGCAGTTCCCCGATCCGCTCCGCGCCAAGGTGATCGAGCGCCCCGCGAGGCGTCAGGCAGTGGCGCTGCGCAAGCGGGGTGACGTTCATTTGAACTTGTAGAATTCCTTGTTCATGTAGGCTGTCACCGCATCCACCTCATCCTCGAACCAGGAGAGGCTGAGGTTGGTGGCGCAGCCCTGGACATAGGTCTTGAGGTTGCTCATGCTGTGCACCTTGCGATCGGGCCGGGCATATTTCTCCGCCCCATGGCATTTGACGCAGTTTTCGCTGTAGAGCTTCTTGCCGAGGGCAAGGTCGGCAGCCTGGGCAGCGGGGGCAGTCAGGATGATGGCGGCGAGAGCGGCGGCGGACAGGGCGAGGGTGTGGCGCATCATGCATCTCCTTTGGGGGGACAACACTCGAGCCAGAGAGTAGACCATGGCCCTGGGGGACGAGAGACAAAGCTTTTTAGTCATGCCCGGGTTTTATTTATCCATCCACAGGACACATCATGCAAAACCGCCTTGTCTGGATCGACCTTGAGATGACCGGCCTGGATCCGGATCGGGATTCGATCATCGAGATCGCCACCCTCGTGACCGACGCGCAGTTGAACATCCTCGCCGAGGGGCCGGTGATCGCCGTGCATCAGCCGGAGGCCGTACTGGCCGACATGGATGAGTGGAACCAGCGCCAGCACGGTGGCTCCGGCCTCACCGCGCGGGTGCGGGCGAGCACCCAGGACACGCGTGCCGCAGAACTCGCCACGCTGGCCTTCCTCAAGCAATGGGTCGGTCCGCGTAGCTCGCCGATGTGCGGCAACAGCATCTGCCAGGACCGCCGCTTCCTCGCCCGCCATATGCCGGAGCTGGAGGCGTTCTTCCACTACCGTAACCTGGACGTCAGCACCCTCAAGGAACTGGCCCAGCGCTGGTACCCCGATGTGCCGAAGTTTGCGAAGGCCGACGTGCACCTGGCCTTGGCCGATATTCGCGCCTCGATCGACGAACTGCGCTACTACCGGGAAAAGCTTCTGCGCTGAGGTCTAGCCCTTAGGGAAACGCTGAACAATTCAGCGTTTCCCGTTTGGGGCAGGATGCCCCAACG
>JBMFOY010000139.1:0-4166 GCA_049969375.1 Halothiobacillaceae bacterium
GGGTGACGGGCACCGGGGCCACCTCCTCCAGGACCGCGAGCAGGCGCTCACAGGCCGGCCAGGTGTGCGGCGAGACGTCATGCAGCACCACGCTCACGGCCACCGGGCGCGTACTTGTCATCGACATGGTCAATCCTCCGGCAGGGAGCGACCCGCCAGCAGGGCCTGGTAGAGCCGGCGCTGGCGGGCGAAAACGGCCTCCCAGCGGTAATCGGCCTCCACCCGGGCACGCGCGGCCCGCCCCATGGCCCGCCAGTCGGACGCAAACAGGGTGCGGACGGCCTCGGCGAGCGCCTCCGCATCGCGCGGCTCAGCCAACAGGCCGACCTCCGGTGAGATCAGCTCGGGCAACGCCCCACCGCGCACGCCGACCACCGGCAAACCCGAGGCCATGGCCTCGAGCACGATCAGGCCGAAGGTCTCCTGGTCCCCCGCATGCACCAGGGCGTCGGCGGAGGCCAGCAGGCGGGCAAGATGCTCTCCGTCGCAGAACTGGCCGTACACGCTGACGTTGTCCATGGCGAGGGACGGCATCCCCGGCCCGATCAACAGCAGGTGATAGCCCCGCCCGAGCCGATGCATGGCGGCGAGCAGGACATCGATGTTCTTCTCGCGCGCGTAGCGGCCGGCGAACACGAGCAGGCGAGTGGACTCCTTGAGGCCAAGTTCCGCGCGCAAGGCGGGATCGCGTCGCGCGGGGTCGAAGCGCCCGGCATCCACCCCCAGCGGCTGCCAAACCACCCGTGTCAGACCCAGCCCACGCAGTCGCTCTGCCAAGGCACGACTTGGGACCTGCACCACTGCGAAGGCTTCATACAAGCTGCGCAGGTAGGCGCGCACCGGGGCCGCGGCCCAGTCCCCGCAACGTCGGCTGATCAGCCGCTCCACATCAGAGTGCACGAACACGGTCGCCGGGATGCCCAGGCGATCGGCCGCAGCCCATGCTGCCCGTGCCAGGCGATAGGGGTCGCCCGCCTCGATCAGGTCGGGGGCTTGGTCGACCAAGGCCTTGACCCAGGGAGCACGCCAGAGGGGGAAACGATAGCCATGGCCGAACGGCAGGCGGAGCGCGGGCAGGGTCAGGTGGTCGCCATGCCGGTGCGCCCGCCCAGCCGGACTGAGCAGGGTGTGCCGATCCCCCTGCTGGCAGTACCAGCGCCGCTTGGCGTGCAAGTAGCGGCGAACGCCGCCCCCGTGGGGGGTATAGAACATGGTGATGTCGCAAACGTGCATCGCCTCACCATGCGGGATGAAGATGACAATCCTGTTATAGCAGGGCCATGGCGATCTGCAGGCAGGCGGCGGCCATGAGCCCCGCGGCAAGGTCGTCCAGCATGATGCCGAGTCCACCGTGGAAGCGGCGATCCAGCCAGCCGACCGGCCACGGCTTGAGGATGTCAAACAAACGAAACAGCATGAAGCCGGCAAGGACCCAGGGCCACTCCAGCGGCAGCCCTGCCAGTGCGACCCACAGCCCCACCCATTCGTCCCACACGATGCTGCCGGGGTCGTCACGGCCCATCTTTCGCGCGGCCTCGCCACACAACCAGACTCCGGCGAGGGCGGCAAGCAGCACCACTCCTAGGTAGAGCGTGAAGGCGAGCTGGGTCAGCAAGATCCACGGCAGCAGAGCCGCGAGGGTGCCGAAGGTGCCCGGGGCCCTAGGCACAAGTCCGCTGCCGAGGCCGTGGGCGAGAAGCAGCACCGGATCGCGCAGGACCTGGCGGACGTGGTTCTCAGGCAAAGTGGTCATGGCCCTTGTGTGCAAGTGGGAAGGGAGAACCATCCGGGGCCAGCAGGCGCAGGCCCGGGTCAGGGTCGATGCGCCCAATCACCGTGACCGGTCCGGGCAGATTGGCCATGCAACCGGCATATTCCGGCGGGAGGGTGAACAGCAGCTCGTAGTCGTCCCCTCCGGCCAGTTGCTGACGCCAGGCCAATGCCTGCGGCAGCGCGGCAAGCACGGGGGAAGACGGCAGTAGCCCGAGCTCGAGGGTCGCACCCACCCCGCTCGCGGCGAGGACGTGGCCTAGGTCCTGCGCCAGGCCGTCGGAGATGTCGATGGCGCTGGTGGCCACCCCCCGCAGGGCGAGGCCGAGCGTGACCCGCGGCTCGGGACAATGCAGGCGGGCGAGGGCCTGCGCGGCCAGCCCCTCTGGCAGGAGGTGTTGACCCAGGCGGTGCGCAAGGCCGGCGGCCGCCTCGCCGGGAATCCCGCTGACGCAGACCAGGTCGCCCGGCCTTGCCCCGGACCGGCGCAGGGCCTGCCCTGCCGGCAGCTCGCCCATGGCGGTCAGCCCGAAGGCGAGAGGACCGCGGGTCGTGTCGCCGCCCGCCAGTACGGCCCCGTGCCGCTGTGCCTGCGCGAACAGGCCGTCGGCGAAGGCCGCAAGCCAGCAGTCGTCGACCGCCGGCAGGGTGAGGTTGAGGAACAGCCAACGCGGCCGGGCGCCCATGGCCGCAAGATCGCTGAGATTGACGGCGACGAGCTTGTGGCCGAGATCGCACGGATCGTCATCGGGCAGGAAATGGATGCCGCTGACCATCGTGTCCGTGGTCACGGCCAGCTGCATCCCGATGGATGGCTCGAGCAGGGCGCAGTCGTCCCCCACCCCGAGAATCAGACCGGCGCCTTGGGCTGGGCGCCGGAAATAGGCTTTAATCAGATCGAACTCACCCATACGCCCTGTCATGCCGAGATTCCTCGCCCTTGTTCTGCTGCTCGCCCTCACACCGAATGCCCTGGCCTTCGCGGTGCTGGAGTACGTCGACCGCAAGGGCAAGGTCTCGCTGATCACCTTGCAGGGAGGCTGGGCACGCGGCCAGAGCGAGAAGAGTGACTATACCTATGTCCTGGCCGATCTTACGGCACCCCGGGTGTACTTCGTCGACATGGGCGAGCGCACGCTGACCGATGCCACGCGAGTGTTCTTCGGTGGCGAGCGCCTGTTCTTCGGCCTGGAAAAGGTCGGCGCGGGACCGGAGGTCGCCGGCCGGCCGACCACCGAATACATCATCCGCGATGGCAACGACGCGCTCTGCAGCCGGATCTTCCTCTGGGAACGCCCGCCGGAACGCGACCTGCAGCAACTGCAGGACTTCTTCGCTGCGGTGCGGGTGAACCCGCGCGAGATCATGCCCGGACTCGGTGCCCTGGCCCAAGGGCTGCTCTCGTCCTGCGCACGTGCCGAACTGGATGCCATTGGCGAACTGGCGCGCAGAGGCTTGCCAGTGATGCGCATCAACGCCTGGAGGGAAACCACCTTCAGGGTCACCGCAGTGCGCCGCGAGGAAGGCATCAGGGCCTGCATGCTCGCCCTGCCACAGTCCTACACCGACACACCGGCACCGGCATTGGCACTGAAGATCCTCAATCGCGCCCTGTGGGGCGGACGGCCGAAGCCGCCCACCCCGCTCACCCTCGAATGCCCCTGATTCAGGACTTGGTGGCCGCAGCAAACTCGGCAGCGCGCAGCCGTGGCACCAGTTTGTCCAGCACCCCATTGACGAAGCCGTGGCTGCCTTCGGCGCCGAACATCTTGGCCAGTTCGATGGCCTCGTTGATCACCACGCGGTAAGGGATCTCAAGGCAATCGCGTAGCTCGAAAGTGCCCACCCAAAGGATGGCATGTTCGATCGGGTCAACCTCCGCCAGCGGGCGGCTGACCAGCGGTGCGATCAGGGCATCCAGTTCCGCCCGAGCCGCAAGAATCCCCTGCAGCAGGCGACGGAAGTGCTCCAGATCAGCCTTGAGGATGTCCGGCTCCTCCATGAACTGCGCCTCGAGCTCGAGGGCCGTGGTCGAATTGATCTGAACCTGGTAGAGCGCCTGCACGGCCTTGCGCCGCGCACGACGGCGCGCCGCCATGCCCGGAGGGGCCGGACGGACACGGGGACGGGAAGAGGTAGATGGGTCAGTCACAATAAAACCTTGCAAAGAACGGACGCGCCTTGAACGCGTCGCGGAACCGGGAAAACGCACCAAGCCCTCAGCTCAAGAGGGGCCCGGGGGCTTGGCCTTGCGTCAAAGAAAGCCCGCCTTCAGGCCAATGCCCCACGCCCGTTCGCGGCGGGGGCGCCGCTCCTACGGTTCAGGCCCTCAAGGGAAACTCTGAAAAAATCCATCCATGGATTTTTTCAGATCGTCTCGTCGCGGCACATGTCCG
>JBMFOY010000140.1:0-4120 GCA_049969375.1 Halothiobacillaceae bacterium
CTGGCGGTTCATGTTTAACGTAAGACCCCGTGGGGTGATCCCCTCGGGGTCTCGTCTTTTCCGGCGTGTCCACGCCGACTTACGCCCGCCTGAGACATCCTCCGGCATCCCGGTCCTGCAGGTCCCGGAGGAGGATATCCTCGCCGTCGGGACCACCAATCCACTCGCCGACGTGGCCACACAAGCGCGCATCGTGGCTCCCATGTCCAATCCCGAGCCAATCCCCGGAGGCCCTTCCCTCTACCGCCGAGTCCTGGTTCGGCGCAGGTCCACGGAACCGTGCTTCCGGCATGGCTCTACGTGGGTGAAAATCCGATCTCAGACAGGCTTACCCCTATCGGTGGGTCCCGATGGCTCCGGAAGCCTTGACTGGGTTATACTCGGTCAAATACGTAAAATAACCGGACAAAACGCTTGACAATGGACCTCAGACTGATATATTGTAAACCTGTTTGTCCTGGTTTATTGGGACGTAAACGTCGAAGGCTGGAACATGGTACACCGATCAACCAAGAGAAAGAGGCCGCTGCGAGGCAACCAATGAGGCCAAACGTGACTGGAGTCGAATGATGGAAGACCGATGGCTCTCAGTAGATGAGATTGCGGACCATTTCGGCATTAATCGGGATACGGTCTACAAGTGGATTAGTGAACGGCAGATGCCGGGCCACAATAAAGAAGTGAACTGGTTGGTGAAGTCTGGCGGAGCCGGCGATAACTAACCTGCTTCAAGAGGAGATCGCTAATGGCGGAACCACTCGCAGATAGAGTCATACGAGGAATTGGACAGGCTGCCGAGCTGTACCACCGTCTTGTCATGCTGGTGGCCCCGGCTGGTTCGGGCAAGACCACCGACCAGCAGGTGAAAATCCGGGAGTACCTGACCCCCTTCGCCAAGTTCTATGGCCGCATGAACGAGCGCATGGACGAGTTTGTGCGCCTCTTCCCCGTGCATCCGGACTACATTGACACCTTCGAGCGGGTCACCGCGGTGGAAAAATGCGAGGTGCTCAAGACCCTGTCCTTGGCCGTCAGAAAGCGGCTCGAATGGACAATACTACGCCAAGGAGCACGGGCATGACAAGCACGGGTATGACAAAGGAACACGAGATCGAACAAGGGCTGCTCGAAAAGCTGCAAGCCCTCAAATACACCTACCGCCCCGACATCCGCGACCGCGAGGCGCTCGAGCGTAACTTCCGGGAGAAGTTCGAGGCGCTCAACCAGATCCAGCTCACAGACGACGAGTTCAAGCGGCTCCTCGACGAGATCGTATCCCCCGACGTCTTCGCCTGTTCCGAGCGGCTTCGCCACCGCAACACCTTCCAGCGCGAGAACGGCACGCCCCTGCACTACCAGCTCGTCAACCTCAAAGACTGGTGCAAGAACGAGTTCGAGGTGGTCAGCCAGCTCCGCATCAACACCCGCTCGAGCTTCCACCGCTACGACGTGATCCTGCTCGTGAACGGCCTGCCCCTCGCCCAGATCGAACTCAAGTCGCTCCAGGTCAGCCCCCGCCGGGCCATGCAGCAGATCGTCGAGTACAAGCAGGATGCGGGCAACGGCTATACCAATACCTTGCTCTGCTTTGTGCAGCTCTTTATCGTCAGCAACCGCAGCGCCACCTGGTACTTCGCCAACAACAACGCCGAACATTTCCGCTTCGACGCATACGAGCGCTTCCTGCCCATTTACCAGTGGGCCACCGCGGACAACAAAAAAGTGACCCACCTCGACGATTTCGCCGAGGCCTTTCTGGCCAAATGCACCCTCGCCGAGATGATCAGCCGCTACATGGTGCTCATCCAGACCGAGCGCCGGCTCGTGATGATGCGCCCGTATCAGATCTATGCGGTCAAGGCCATCGTCGATTGCATCCAGCAAAACCGCGGCAACGGCTACATCTGGCACACCACCGGCTCGGGCAAGACGCTGACCTCGTTCAAGGCCTCGACCCTGCTCAAAGACAACCCCGACGTCGAAAAGGTGCTCTTTGTCGTGGACCGCAAGGACCTCGACCGCCAGACCCGCGAGGAGTTCAACCGTTTTCAGCCGGGTTGCGTCGAGGAGAACACCAACACCGAAACCCTGGTGCGACGTCTTCTCTCGGACGACTACGCCGACAAGGTGATCGTGACCACCATCCAGAAGCTGGGCCTGGCGCTGGATGCCGACCACCGCAAGGAATACCGCAAGCGCCTCGAGCCTCTACGGGATAAGCGCATCGTGTTCATTTTCGACGAGTGCCACCGCTCCCAGTTCGGCGAAAACCACCGGGCCATTCGCGAGTTCTTCCCGAGAGCCCAGCTTTTTGGCTTTACCGGCACCCCCATCTTCGGCGACAACGCCACCTACAAGACCATCGAAGGCCGGGAAGCCCGCATGGTCACCACCGCCGACGTCTTCGACAAACAGCTCCACGCCTACACCATCACCCACGCCATCGAAGACGGCAACGTGCTGCGCTTTCATGTGGATTACTACAAACTCGAGGGCGCGCCCGTAAGGTCCGGCAAAACGCTCGCCAAGCAAAAGGTGGTCGAGGCCATCCTGGAAAAGCACGATGCCGCGACGAATCACCGCCGCTTCAATGCGCTCCTGGCCACCGCCAGCATCGACGACGCCATCGAGTACTACCGGCTCTTTCGGGAGGTCCAGGCCCGCCGGCAGCAGGAAGACCCCGACTTCCAGCCGCTCAACGTGGCCTGTATCTTCTCCCCACCGGCGGGCGGCAACCGCGACATTGCCCAGCTGCAAGAGGACCTGCCCCAGGAGCAGCTCGACAACCGCAAAGATCCAGACAAGAAACGGGAAGCGCTCAAAGAGATCATCGCCGACTACAACGCCAGCTACGGCACCCATTTTTCTTTGGATACCTTCGACCTCTATTACCAGGACATCCAAAAGCGCATCAAAGACCAGAAGTACCTCGACCTGCCGCGCAAACAAAAGATCGATCTCACCATCGTGGTGGACATGCTGCTGACCGGCTTCGATTCGCAGTATTTGAACACGCTGTACGCGGATAAGAACCTCAAGTACCACGGCCTGATTCAGGCCTTTTCGCGCACCAACCGGGTGCTCAACGACTCCAAGCCCTACGGCAACATCCTCGACTTCCGCGCCCAGAAGGAGGCCGTGGACGAGGCCATCACGCTCTTTTCCGGCGAGGCCGGCGAGCGCGCCCGCGAGATCTGGCTGGTGGACCCGGCCCCGGTGGTGGTGGGCAGGCTCTCCGAGGCGGTGCAGAAGCTCCAGGAGTTTATGCAATCCCAAGGGCTGGCATGCCAACCCGAGGAGGTGGCCAACCTCAAGGGCGACGAGGCCCGCGCGGCCTTCATCAACCACTTCAAGGAGGTGCAGCGCCTGCGCACCCAGCTCGACCAGTACACCGACCTGGACGCAGCCACCCGCACCCAGATCGAGGACGTCCTGCCCACCGATACCTTGCTCGCCTTCCAGGGGGTTTACCTGGATGTGGCCGCCAGGCTCAAAGACGAGCAGGGCAAGGCCGCCGACCCCGCCGACCCCGTTCAGCAGCTTGATTTCGAGTTTGTGATGTTCGACTCGGCGCTCATCGACTACGACTACATCATGAAGCTCCTCGAGCGCTTTAGCGCCAAGGGACCCAAAAAGCAGAAGATGACCCGCGACGAGCTGATCGGGCTGTTGCGCAGAAACGCCAAGTTCCTCGACGAGAAAGAGCTCATCGAGTATGTGAACACCCTGAAGGAGGGCGAGGGCCTCAGCGAGCAGCAGATCCGCGCGGGCTACGAGCGCTTCAAGGCCGAGAAATACGCGCGAGCCGTGGCCGAGATCGCCGCCCGGCACGGCCTGGCGCCCGAGGCGCTGCAGGGCTTCATCGACGGCATCCTGCGCCGCATGATCTTCGACCCCGACGCCCTCACCGAACTGCTGAAGCCGCTCGGCCTGGACTGGAAGGCACGGGACCAAAAGGGACTGGCGCTAATGAAGGATCTCGCGCCGCTCCTTAGGAAGCTCGCCGAGGGCAAGGAAATCTCAGGACTGGAGGTGTATGACCGTGCCTGAGCAGAAAAAAGCTGTCACCCCCCGCCTGCGCTTCCCCGAGTTCCGCGACGCCGGACCGTGGGAGGTGAAA
>JBMFOY010000141.1:0-4110 GCA_049969375.1 Halothiobacillaceae bacterium
GACGACCCCCGACGCCGCGGCCTTGTGGCGCAAGGAGGGTGCGGCCGTGGAGGATTGGCTGTCCCGCTGCTTCGGCTACCATGCGGCGCTGCTCGGGCTGCAGCCGGCTCTGCTGGGCGAGGTGCGGGGGCTGCGTATCCCCCATCAGTTCACCCTCGGACCGCGCTCGGGGGACGTGAGGGGGCTGTTCGAGGCCCTGCCAATCGCGGCGGAGTCGGTCGATCTCGTGCTGCTGCATCACGTGCTGGAGTATGCCCTCGACCCACACCAGGTGCTGCGCGAGGCCGATCGCGTGCTGTTGCCCGAGGGGCATCTGCTGCTGATGAGCTTCAACCCCCTCGGCCTCTGGGGGCTGCGTGGTCTGATCCATGCGGGACGCCGTGCACCGTGGTACGGCCATCGCCTCGGGCGCAGGCGCCTGCATGACTGGCTGGGCCTGCTCGGCTACGACGTGCAGGCGGAGACCTGGGTCGGGCATGGCTGCTTCCGTCATTTCAGCGGTGACGGTGAAGGCCGGATGGAGCAGTGGGGCGCACGTTTCTTGCCGCGTCTTGGCATGAGCCACCTGCTGCTGGCGCGCAAGCGGGTCAGCATGCCGGCGCCCATCCGCCATCGGTGGACCCTCGTGCCCGTTTTTGCCGGGATGAAGGGGCAACAAGCCTCGACTCGGAATACATGTGGGAAGCAAGCATGAAGCATACGCAGCCGTCCCCAGGGGCGGAACAAGCCACCTCGCCCCCCCTGGTCGAGGCCTGGACCGATGGTGCCTGCCGGGGCAACCCGGGCGCGGGCGGTTGGGGAGTGGTGCTGCGCGCGCAGGGTCACGAAAAGCGGCTTTGGGGCGGCGAGCCGCACACGACCAATAACCGCATGGAGCTGACGGCCGCCATCCGGGCGCTCGAGGCCCTCAAGCGTCCCTGCAGGATCCGCATCACCACGGATTCGCAGTACGTGATGAAGGGCATCACCGAATGGATGCCGAACTGGAAGCGGCGTGGCTGGCGAACGGCGGACAACAAGCCGGTCAAGAACGATGACCTGTGGCAGGCGTTGGACGCCCTATGCGCCATGCACCAGGTCGAATGGGCCTGGGTGCGTGGCCATGTCGGCCACCCGGAGAACGAGCTGGCGGATCAGCTCGCCAATCTCGGCATCGATGAACTAAGGAAACGCTGAATCATTCAGCGTTTCCCGTTTGGGGCAAGAGGCCCCAACGCGAACAACGCGTTCCGTCGTTGATTCGCCAAGGCCGTCGTGGACATGCGCCTTGATAAGACGAACTGAAAAAATCCATGGATAGATTTTTTCAGAGTTTCCCTAAAGAAGGACGCGGCATGAGACAGATCATCCTCGATACCGAAACGACCGGCCTCGAGCCGCGCGAGGGGCACCGCATCATCGAGATCGGCGCGGTCGAGCTGCTCAACCGTGGCATCACCGGGCAGGACTTCCACCAGTACCTCAACCCCGAGCGCGAGATCGACGCGGATGCGGTGCGCGTACACGGGCTGACCAATGAGTTCCTCGCCGACAAGCCGACCTTCGCCGAAGTTGCGGATGCCTTCCTCGACTACGTGCGCGGCGCCGAGTTGATCATCCACAACGCGGCCTTCGACGTCGGCTTTATCAACCACGAGCTGGCGAAGCTCGGCCCGGGCTACGGTCGCCTGGAGGACCATGTCAGCAATGTGCTCGACACCCTGCTGCTGGCCCGCCGCATGCACCCTGGACAGCGCAACAGCCTAGACGCGCTGTGCAAGCGCTATGCAGTGGACAACAGCGGCCGCGAACTGCACGGCGCGCTGCTCGACGCCCGCATCCTCGCGGAGGTCTACCTCGCGATGACCGGCGGCCAGTCCAGCCTCGGGCTGGACAGCCAGGAGAGCGGGATACTCGATCCGGCTACCCTCGCGCCCAGGAGGCTTGCGGACAACCGCCCGCGGCTCACGGTGTTGCGGGCGAGCGAGGCGGAGCTTGCGGCGCACCAGCGGCGCATGGAGGCTATCGCCAAGGCGGCGGGCGGGGAGACGGTATGGGGGCGGCTGGGCCTTGGCTGATCGCGGGATGGATGCCTGAAATCGCCGCGACACGCGGCTCCCACGTACACCTCAAGCGCCTGTGGGAGCGGCGTGTCGCCGCGATGAATGTTGCGAAGCCTCTCGCTAGGGAAACGCTGAAAAAGTCCATCCATGGATTTTTTCAGGTCGTCTCATCAAGGCACATGTCCGCGACGGCCTCCGCGAATCAACGACTGATGTCGTTGTTCGCGTTGGGGCCTCTTGCCCCAAACGGGAAACGCTGAATTATTCAGCGTTTCCCTAGCTTCTTGCATCGTGCCGCATCAGGCGGCCCTTCTCGCGCTGCCAGTCGCGCTCCTTCTCGGCCGCGCGCTTGTCGTACTCCTTCTTGCCCTTGGCAAGACCAATCTCGACCTTGACCCGGCCGCCCTTCCAGTACATCGCCAGCGGGATCAGGGCATAGCCCTTGCGTTCCACCGCGCCGATCATCTTGCTGATCTCCTCGCGGTGCAGCAGCAGCTTGCGCGTGGCCGTAGGGTCGGGCTTGACGTGGGTGGAGGCGGAGAGCAGCGGGGAGATCTGTGCGCCGAACAGGAAGGCTTCGCCGTTCTTTAGCAGCACGTAGCTGTCGGTGATCTGGATCTTGCCCGCGCGGATCGCCTTGACCTCCCACCCCTGCAGCACGATGCCCGCCTCGAAGCGCTCCTCGATGAAGTACTCGTGCTTTGCCTTCTTGTTGAGGGCGATGGTCGAGCCGCCGTGAGTGTCTTTTTTGTCTTTGGCCATGGTGCCGGGCGGTGTCGCTAGGATGTTCAAGCGGAAGGCAGCATCTTACCATTAAGGTCCCGTGAAACCGCCCGTTCAGGAGAATCAGCGATGACCATCGCCAAGCGCGAATCCATCCATGGCCAGTGGTCCTCCCGCCTGGCGTTCGTCCTTGCCGCAACCGGGGCCGCGGTCGGCCTCGGCAACATCTGGAAGTTCCCCTACATCATGGGGCAGAACGGCGGCGGCGCCTTCGTGATGGTCTACCTCGCCTGCATCCTGCTGGTCGCCACGCCGATCCTTATCACCGAGATCATGCTTGGCCGGCGCGCCCGCCGCAGCCCCGTCCATGGCATGCAGGCACTGGCGCGCGAGGAGGGGGCACCCGCTGCGTGGAGCTTGCTTGGCTGGATGGGGGTGATCGCCGGCTTTTTGATCTTAAGCTACTACAGCGTGATCATGGGCTGGGCCATTGCCTATGTCGAGCGGGCCCTGGCCGGCAGCTTCACCGGGCTGGATGGGCCGGCCATTAAGGCGATGTTCCAGTCCTTCACCGCCAACCCGCTGGAGCTCTTGTTCTGGCACACCATCGCCATGCTCTTGACCATGCTGGTGGTGGTGCGTGGGGTGCGTGCGGGGCTGGAGGCTTTCACCACCCTGCTCATGCCTTTGCTGTTCCTCATCCTGCTCATTTTGGTGGGGTATGGGCTCAGTACCGGGCATTTTGCCGAGGCCCTCGCGTTCATGTTCACGCCGGACTTCAGCAAGCTCTCGGCCTCGGCCGTGGTGGTGGCTATGGGGCATGCCTTTTTCACCTTGAGCATTGGTATGGGCACCATCATGGCCTATGGTTCATACATGCCCGAGCGCGCCTCCATTGCCTGGACGGCCCTGATCATCGTCGCCGCTGACACCCTCGTGGCCCTGCTCGCGGGCATGGCCATCTATCCCATCGTCTTCGCCAATGGCCTGGAACCGTCCGCCGGGCCAGGCCTGGTCTTCCAGACCTTGCCGATTGCCTTTGGCCAGATGAGCTTCGGCGTGGTGTTCGGCGCGTTGTTTTTTGTTGCCCTGGTGCTCGCGGCCTGGACCTCGTCCATCTCCATGATCGAGCCGGCAGTGGCCTACCTCGTCGAGAGCCGCGGCTGGAGCCGGGCGCGTGCGGGCACGCTGCTCGGCTTGGCTGCCTGGGCGTTGGGCGTCCTGACGGTGCTTTCCTTCAATCACTGGGCCGAGGTCAGGCTGTTCGGGAAAAACTTTTTTGAGCTGCTGGATTTTTTGACCTCCAACATCATGCTTCCGCTTGGGGGGCTGCTGCTGGCGGTGT
>JBMFOY010000142.1:0-4107 GCA_049969375.1 Halothiobacillaceae bacterium
TGCGAAAAACCGTTGCCCAAAACGATCTTGGACAGCAATGAGGTCATGGTCACCATGGCATCACTCCTTGGAATGGGCGGGGTTGCTGGGGGCGGGGGCCGTGAGCACGGTCAGCGGCCGGGCCTTGGGGAGGGGTTGTAGGCCCAGGGCAGCGCAGAACTCTTCATAGCTCGGGTAGCTTCCGCTTTTCAGGAGGCGGCCGTTCACGAAGACCATCGGCAGCACCTTCTTGCCCTGGCGGTGGATCGCCTGGGCGACCTCCGGGTTGGCCATGACCTCCTTGAGCTGCTGGACGGGGTTGAAGCGCGCGACGGCCACGCCCTGCTTGGTCAGCGCCAGGAGCGCGTCGTTCACCGCCACGAGGACCAGGTCGAGCACGGGGCCGCACAGGCCCGTGGAGCAGCACATGGGGGATCGTAGATGTCGATCCGAAGCGGAGAGGAAGCGTTGGGACGAGTGACAGAGGGCGGTCCGTTCATGGGGTTCTCCTCGTGGAAGTTCCCTTTCGGGGCTTGGCGGGAGGGCCGCAGCCCGGAGGGCCGCAGTGGTCTGCCCGGGGTCTGAGGCGGGCAGGGTCGAGGGCCGCGAAGAGGGAATCGCGGAGCGCGGTCATCGCCTGGGGGTCGATTTCGTAGTATATCCACCGGGCGTCGGAGGGGTCACGCTCTGCCCGGACGAGGCCGGCCACCTTCAGGAGCTTGAGGTGGTGGGAGATGAGGTTCATGGGCAGGCCGAGGCTCTCCTTGATGGTGAGGATCACCGCGTCGGGCCTCTCGGGAAGGTCGGCGTACGAGGCGTAGCACGGCGTTCCCTCGATCTCCGTGCGCTTGGGGTTGACGGGAAGGATCCGGTACCTTCCCTTGAGCGTCTCGAAGACCTTGTGTCCGTACTTGCCGGGCTCGGCCGAGGCCCCGAGCAGGGCGAAGGTCTTGGCCGTTTTCAGCGTCCGAAAAGCCTCTTGCATCATGGGTGCCTCCTCATCCGGAGCCGCCCTACCGCATCAGGAACCGCCCCGCGGGAGGCCTCGCGCCCGCATTTCGCCGAGGAGGCGCACCACGAGCTTCTTGGTCTCCCCCTTGTCGGGGAAGGTGATGGCTTCGGTGGGGCAGAGGGCGGCGCATTTGTCGCACAGGACCACGCAGTTTTCCGGCGACACCACTTCCATCTTCATTTCGTCCTCGTTCAGGGCGAACACGCCGTTGGGGCAGGCGTTCAAGCACTCCCCGCAGCCGATGCAGCGCTCCCGGTCGATCTGAGGGCGCCACGGGATCATTTCCCGCGGGATGCCCAGGTAAGGCCTTCCTGCCATGGGCGCCTCCTACTTCTCCAGCGCGGCCTTGATCTTCTCGAAGACCGCGTCGGTGTCCTCCTGCGCCATGCTCACGGGGACCCAGTGCTCCTCGTCCATGGGTACGCCCGCTTTTGCGAAGCCGTCTTTCAGGAGTTTCTGCTGGCGCTTCTCCGCGCAGGCCGCCGTGATGAACTTCAGGCTGGGGTTGAGGATCTGCTGCATCAGCCGCTCGCCGTCCTCCTCGCAGAGGCGCGGGTGGAGGGCCATGAACTCCACTTTGTCACCGAGCTCCAGGCGGACCCTCTCGGAGAGCGCCCAGAAGTCAATCTTCTCCATGCTCGGGCAGGCGCCGCTGCACGAGCAAAAGAGCAGGGCCTTCTTCTTTTCGTTTCCAGACATGGTGAACCTCCTTTCGTTTCCAGACATGGTGAACCTCCTTTTCGAAGACCGCCCAGCCCCCCCTAGGCGGCCATGGGAACGAGCAACACCGGGATGTCGGCATGGTGCACCACGTGATGGGCAACGCGGCCCAAAAAAGCCTCAGCCAGATAGCCCCGCCCCTGGTTGCCCATGACGAGCAGGCTGTAGGCGCCGGAATTGGCCTTCTCCACGAGTTTCAGCGCGGGCCGGCCCAGGTCGAGGCTGACGTCAACCTCCTTGGCGCCGGCCTCCAGGAGGTCCTTTCTCAGCCGCCCCAGCCGGTCCAAGTCCACGCGGTTGAACTCCTCCAGCTTGTCCTTCCAATGCGGTTCGATTCGGGACCCGTCCTGGACGTGGTACAGCGTGGTCTGCGCCTTCGTGCTCTCCACGATGTGGCGGAGGTAGCCGAAGGCCCGGTCCGCCGTTTCGGAGAAGTCCGTGGCGAAGAGGACGTGCTGGAAGAAGTCGCCGCACAACGCCCGGCAGCGCTCCTCCTCCTCGTTTGCAAGGACGTTGAACGGAATGAGGAGGACGGGCTTGCGAGCCTGCTGGAGCAGATCGTGAACTACGCTCCCCAAAAGAACATCCTTCGCGAGACCTTCACCATGCGTCCCGGCCACGATTACCGAGTAGTCCCCCTTCACGGCGAAGGCGTCGATCTCGCGGGAAGGTTTGCCGAGGGGGGTCTCCACCCGGGTGGCGTACCCTTGTTGCCTCAAGATCCCCTCCAGGTGGGCGAGTCGCGGTTAGAGAAGCTTGAGCAGAGATATGTACAGCCCGCCCACGTCCCGGATGTCGGCCACGTGGATCAACGTCGCCTCCCTGGCCCCGACCCTGCGCAGGGGTTCGAGGCACCTCAGCATGTTCTCCGAAGCTTCGGAAAGGTCGGTGGTGACCAACAATCGTTCCAACATGGCTTGCTCCCTCCTCCCGTGGCGCCGGGTCAGCCGGCGGCAGACTCCTGGGGAAACCAGTGCCGGGTTCGGTTGCAGACGTTGCAGACCGACAGCATGACGGGCACCTCGACGAGCACGCCGACGACCGTGGCGAGCGCGGCCCCCGAGCCTGGGCCGTAGAGGGCAATGGCGGTTGCCACGGCCAGCTCGAAGAAGTTGCTGGCGCCGATGAGCGCGCCGGGCGAAGCGATGTTGTGCGGCACCTTGAAGAGCCGCATGAGCCCGTAGGTCAGGCCGGAGTTGAAATAGACCTGGATGAGCAGCGGGATGGCGATGAGGACCACGTGGAAGGCCTTGCCCGTGATGTTGTCCGCCTGAAAGGCGAAGATCAGCACGAGGGTGGCGAGCAGGGCAAGGATCGTGACGGGATGGAAGAAGGCGAGGTACTTCTTCTCGAACCACTGTGCGCCCTTGCTCCGGATGAGGATGGTGCGGCTGAGGCTTCCAAGGGCCAGCGGGATGACGATGAAGACCACGACGGAGTAAACGAGCACCTTGAAGGGCACCGTGAGGTTGCTGGCGCCGCTCACGAGGAAGGTCACGATGGGGGCGAAAAGGACCAGCATGATGAGGTCGTTCACCGAGACCTGCACCAGCGTGTACGCCGGATCGCCGTCGGTGAGGTAGCTCCAGACGAAGACCATGGCGGTGCAGGGCGCGGCGGCCAGGATGATGGTCCCGGCGATGTACTGGTTGGCGGCCTCGGCGCCGATCCAGGGGAGGAACAGGTGCTTGAAGAAGAGCCAGGCGAAGAAGGCCATGGAGAAGGGCTTCACGAGCCAGTTCACGAAGAGCGTGATCAGGAGCCCTTTGAGCTTCTTCCGCACCCCCAGGATGCTCGTGAAGTCGATCTTGAGCATCATGGGATAGATCATGAGCCAGATGAGTACGGCGATGGCCACGTTGATCTGGCTCCCCTGGCCGAACTCCAGCTTGCGCACCGCATCGGTGATCCCCGGTGCGAGCTTGCCGATGGCCACTCCCACCACCATGCAGGCGGCCACCCACAACGTCAGATACCGCTCGAAGAAGTTGAGCCGCTTTGCCTCACCCGATGCGCTCATGCCCTCGGCCTCCTCTCCTGCTCCGGCCGGCCCGGCCGGGGGAACACCCTACGAGCGATTGGATTTTCTCGTCGCGGACCTTGGCGAGGTCCGCGGCCACCTGCGGGTCTTCCGCCGCGCAGGCCCGCACCGCCGACAGAAGGCTGCGGACCTCCGGGGACCTGGGCTTGGCCAGCCTGTAGAAGGTCCACCTTCCCCGGCGCTCCGAGTCGATGAGGTCCGCCCCGCTGAGGATGGAGAGGTGCTTGCTGACGGTGGACTGGCCGAGCCCCAGGACGGCCACGATCTGGCAGACACACAACGGTCCTGGTTCGAGGATCTTCAAGATGCGCAGGCGGGTGCGGTCCCCCGCGGCCTTGAAGAGCGCTTCGGCGTG
>JBMFOY010000143.1:0-4098 GCA_049969375.1 Halothiobacillaceae bacterium
CTTGATAAGACGATCTGAAAAAATCCATGGATGGATTTTTTCAGAGTTTCCTTAAGGCAAGCCATGGATGGCTTGCGCGAACATCAATCACGCTAAGTGATTGATGTTCGGAGCCTGTCGCGGGCGTGTACCGCGACAAGGCGAGTTGAAAAAGGGCAGGAAGCCCTTTTTCAACCCCCTGCTAGAGGTCGAGGCGGAAGGCATCGACGATGATGCGTGCGCCCAAATCAACGATGACGATGTCCGGGCCGACGATGAAGCGGGCATAGCCGCGCGGCAACGGCTGGAGGTCGCGCTCAATGTAGTCAGGCAGAGAGTAGTAGGGCACGCCGGGCGGCCAGGGCATGCCCCGTGCCAGGCGCTTGGCGTGCCCCGGCGGCACCTTGCCCTGCTTGGCCAGGCCCGGCGGCAGGTTGCGGCGGTAGTAGTCGTTGAGATAGATCCGCTCGCGATTGGTGAAAGTAAACTGCAGGCTCAAGCTGGAGTCCCCCCGGCGGCCGTCGTAGTACCGGTCGTCATAGCGATCGTGGTAGCGGTCATCGTAATGACGATCATCGTAGTAGCGGCCGTCGCGCTCCGGATCAGCGTAGACGCAGCCGCCGAGCAGGGCACTGCTGGCAAGAGCGGCAAGGACGAGGTGTTTGCTCATGATTCACCCCCCGCGGGTGCATTCGGGTTACGGTGGGCCGCATCGACCGCGGGACGCATCCGATTCAGCCACCACAACCCTGGCAGCGCGGCGAGGAAGGTCAGTACAAAGAATAGCGGCCAATCCAGCCATGTCACCACGCCGCCCGCCACCGGGCCGAGCAGCACCCGCCCCAAGGAAGCCAGAGCGGAGAGCAGGGCGAACTGGGTGGCGGAGTAGCGCACCTCGCACAGCCCCATCAGCAGGGCGACGAAGGCCGCCGTACCCATGCCGCCGGCCAAGTTCTCCAGTCCCACCGCCAGCACCATCAGCGGGTAATTGTGCCCGGTCAGGGCCAGCGCGAGGAAGCCGAGGTTGGTCACCGCCTGCAGGATGCCGAACAGCATCAGGGCGCGAAACAGGCCGAGGCGCATCAGCCACAACCCACCCGCCAGCGCGCCAATCAGGGTGGCCGCAAGGCCAAAACCCTTGTTCACCAACCCGACGTCGGTGGGGGTAAAGCCCGCGCCGCGGATGAGAAAGGCCGTGGTCAGGCTGCCGGCGAAGGCATCGCCCAGCTTGTAGAGGATGACCAGCGCGATCAGGCCCCAGGCCTCCGGGCGGGCAAAGAAGGCCTTGAGCGGGCCGCTGACCGCCTCGGCCAGGCTGCGCGGCGTGTGCACCCCCGCAGGCTCCGGGGTGAGCAGGGTGACGATGAGGGTGGTGGCCATCAGGCCAGCCATCAGCAGGAAGGTATTCGACCAACCCCAGTGCTCGCCGAGGATCAGCGCCAGCGCCCCTGCCACCAGCATCGCCAGGCGGTAGCCGGTGACCGAGAGGGCGGCGCCGAGGCCGCGCTCCTCGGGCCGCAGGATATCGGTGCGCAGGGCATCGAAGGCAATGTCCTGGGTGGCGGAGAAGAAGGCGATCAGCAGGGCGAAGCCGGCAATTAGCAGCAGCTGGTTGTGCGGATCGAAGGCCGCGAGGCCGGCGAGCGCGAGCGCGAGCACGGTCTGGGTGAGCAACAGCCAGGCGCGGCGGCGGCCGAGCGGCAGCGGCACGAAGCGGTCCACCAGCGGTGCCCACAGGAACTTGAGGGTGTACGGCAGCCCGGTGAGGGCGAACAGGCCGAGGGTGGCGATGGCGATCCCCTCCACCGTCAGCCAGGCCTGCAGGGTGCTGGAAGAGAGCGGCAGCGGCAGCCCGGAGGCAAATCCGAGCGGCAGCATCAGAAGCAGGCGGCGGTTGATGGGCATGGATGAGGGGGCGTTCGAGGGGGCGAGAGCGAGTCGATGGTGCCTATCGTCCTCGTCCACGCATGGGGCTGCGCCCGTCTTGCATCAATCGGCGTCCGGGTGCTGGCGCTTGTCTTCGCGCAGACGTTCGATCAATGCCTGCATGTCGGCGGGGATGGGGGCCTCCCACACCATCACCTCCCCCGTCGCGGGGTGCGTAAGCTCCAGCCGGGCCGCGTGCAGGGCCTGGCGGCGGAAACCTCGCAGCATCTCGATCAGCTCGGGCGAAGCCCCTTTGGGCAGGCGCAGGCGGCCGCCGTAGTCCGGGTCGCCGACCAGCGGCAGCTTGAGGTGCGCCATGTGCACGCGAATCTGATGCGTGCGGCCAGTCTCCAGCTGCACGCGCAGCAGAGTGTGCTGGCGGAACTTCTCCACCACGCGGTAGTGGGTCACGGCCTCGCGGCCGGTCTCGGTCACCGCCATGCGCGTGCGCTCGCGGGGATGGCGGCCGATCGGCGCATCCACCGTGCCCCCAGCCACCAGCTTGCCTTGCGCCACGGCGAGATACTCCCGGTGCATGTCACGCTCGGCCAGCTGCTCGACCAGGGCCTTGTGGGCCAAGGGCGAGCGCGCCACCACCAAAAGGCCGGAGGTGTCCTTGTCCAGACGGTGGACAATGCCCGCGCGCGGAAGCTGACGCAGCTCAGGGAAGTGGAACAGCAGCGCGTTCATCAGCGTGCCGGTCATGTTGCCCGCACCCGGGTGCACCACAAGGCCAGCCGGCTTGTTGATGACGATGAGGTGCTCATCGCTATACACCACGTCGAGCGGGATGTCCTCCGGCTGGGCCTCGGTCTGCGCCTCCGGCTCGGCCAAAAGCTCGATGCGCTCGCCGCCCGCAACCTCGGTGCGCGGAGCCACGCCCGCCTGGCCGTTGACCAGGATCTTGCCTTCCTTCAGCCAGGCGGTCAGGCGCGAGCGGGAGTAGTCCGGGAACACCTGGGCGATGGCCTGGTCCAGGCGCATGCCGGCCTGATCGAAGGACAGGACGGCCCGGTTGGAGTCGGCATCTTCCACTGCCTCGTCCGGATCCAGGATGTCGTCGAATTCGTTGCGTGTCTCGTTCATGGCGCCATGGTAGCAGAGGGCGGGGCGGGTTCGATGTTTCCGCCCTGCCCTTTCGTCATGAGCCGTGGTTATAATCGAGCGAATTCATCCCCTGCGTTGCGCGAGGCGACTGCATGTTCCGCCCCTCCCTGCCCTTTCTCGCCCTGGTGCTCAGCGCCGCACTCGTTTCCGGCTGCTCCTGGTTCAAGGACAAGAAGGAGTCCCAGGAAGACCCCTATGCCACCGCCGCCGACATCTACAGCCAGGCCAACCGCGCGCTGAAGACCGGCAATTACGAGGAGGCGATCAAGCAGTTCGAGACCCTCGAGGCACGCTATCCCTTCGGCCCCTACGCCGAGCAGTCCAAGCTGGAAGCGGCCTATGCCTACTACAAGTACGGCGAGCAGGAATCGGCCATCGCCACCATCGACCGCTACCTGCAGCTGCACCCGCGCGGCGAGAACGTCGACTACGCCCTCTACCTGAAGGGCCTGGCCAACCTCAAGCGCGGGGCCTCGCTGATCGACGAGTACGTGAAGGAGCGCGACCCGGCTCGCCGCGACCAGGGCGCGCTGCAGGAGGCGTTCAACGCTTTCAGCGACCTGGTACGCCGCTTCCCGGCCAGCAAATATGTTGAGGATGCGCAGAAACGGCTGCTCGAGTTGCGCAACCTGATGGCCGAGCACGAGCTGTACGTGGCCCAGTACTACATGAAGCGCGGCGCCTGGCTGTCCGCCGCCAACCGCGCGCAGGGCCTGATCGAGCGCTACCAGGGCGCGCCGAGCATGCCCGAGGCGCTGAAGATCATGGTCGAGGCCTACACCAAACTCGGCCTGAGCGACCTCGCGGCGGACGCGCGCAAGGTACTCGAACTGAACTATCCTGAAGCTGCCAAGACGCTGAAATAAGGAGCGCGGCCATGTGGGATTTGTTCGCGACCGTCCGCCACCGCCACTCGGTCCGCCACTTCCAGTGGTGACATGCCGGTGGAGCGCGAAAAACTGAACGCGGTGCTCGAGATCGCCTGCACCGCCCCCAAGGAAACTCTGAAAAAATCCATCCATGGATTTTTTCAGCTCGTCTTATCAAAGCGCATGTCCGCGACGGACTCCGCGAATCAACGACGGA
>JBMFOY010000144.1:0-4069 GCA_049969375.1 Halothiobacillaceae bacterium
CTTGATAAGACGATCTGAAAAAATCCATGGATGGATTTTTTCAGAGTTTTCCTAAGAGGGAGGGCGGTATGCGGGTTGTCCTGTTTGGTGGCAGCGGCTTTGTTGGCCGGGCCTTGAGTGCGAAGCTGATGGCTGCAGGTCATGAGGTCAGCGTGGCCAGTCGTGTCGGCCGTGCCTTGCCCGGGGTGCGGGTGGTCGAGGGTGATCCCCTCGCCGCCCCGCTGCGGGTCAGGGCCCTGGCTGGGAGCGAGGTCGCTGTCAACCTCATCGGCATCCTGCATGGCAAGGCGGATCGGTTCCATCAGGTGCATGTGGAGCTTGCCGAGGCGATCGCCGAGAGTTGCATCAAGCTTGGCGTGCCGCGCTTGGTCCACATGAGTGCCCTGCATGCCGATCCTGGTGGCCCGAGCCTATACCTAAAAAGCAAGGGCGAAGGTGAGGCGGCAGTGCATGCCCTTGGCGCGCGGGGGTTGGAGGTGATCAGCGTGCGTCCATCGGTCATCTTTGGCGCGGAAGATGGCTTTCTTAACCGCTTTGCCAAGCTGTTGCGTATCGCGCCTGGGGTGATGCTCCTTCCTGGGGCTCGCGCACGCTTTGCCCCGGTGTATGTGGGCGATGTCGCCAAGATCTTCGTGCGGGCGATTGAGGGCGAATTCGCCGCAGGCACACGGCTTGATCTCTGCGGCCCTCAGGATTACACCTTGCTTGAATTGGTGCGCCAAGTGGCCAAGTGGAGCGGGCATAGGCGTCTGATCCTGCCCATGCCCGAGCGGCTTGCACAGCTTACGGCCGGGGCATTTGAACTTTTGCCCTCTCCACCTTTGACGCGCGATAACCTTGCCTCCATGCGCATCGACAGCGTCTGCCCGCTGGACTGCCCACGTCAGATGACGCGCTTGGAGGATGTGGCGCCCACCTACCTTGGAGGGCGCAGGAGATAGGCGAAAAAACTGGCGTCCCCGACACGATTTGAACGTGTGACCTTCCCCTTAGGAGGGGGACGCTCTATCCAGCTGAGCTACGGGGACATGGCGCGCATTCTAACACGGCTGGTTTGGGATGTGGGGCCTGTGGGGCTGGCTCTCTAGGGAAACGCTGAATTATTCAGCGTTTCCCTAGGCTGCTATGATGCGCGCCATCATGAAATACCAGGCCACCGCCATGCCCGCTCCGCCTCTGCGCAGCTTCGCCGCGCTGATGGAGCTGTATGAGACGAACTTCATGCTCATGCGGCGCTTGATGCCGGACATGGCTGGGCTGTCTGGCACGCGGGCCTCGCAGGGCGGGGAGGGGCTGCCCCTGCATGTGGAGGTGCTCGAGCAGGGGCGCTTCACCACCGTGGTGCGGCTGTTCTACCGTCTCCCCTGTGAGGATGGCGGGGTGAGGGATGCACCGGACCTTGAGGTGCGCGTCTACCACGATGCGCGCGTGGCGGAGGCGGTGGCTGGGCGGCTGCGCGGAAGGGACTGCAGCGCCCAGGGGCAGGCGGGGGAGCGCTGTCTGGACGTGCGCTGGAGGCTGAACCGCTTCCTATACAAATGGCTGCGTTACTTGTTGCATCGTCAGCAGCGTATTGAGGCTTCATCGGGTTGAACCTTTCCAGGGAATTCTTGACTAATTTGCTCGGGAAGATTACTTCCCTGAGTTAAACAAACAAGAATTATCGAGGTGCGCCCATGAGAGTCTCGACCAAAGCCCGTCACGCCATCACCGCGATGATGCACCTTGCTGCCCATCATGGTCGCGGTCCCGTGACCCTGTCCGACATCGCCCAGACCCAGGGCATGTCCCTGTCCTATTTGGAGCAGCTGTTCTCGCGGCTGCGCAAGCACGGCCTGGTGAACGGTGTGCGCGGTCCGGGGGGCGGTTACTGTCTGGCCGCAAGTCCCGACGAGATCAGCATTGCGCAGGTGATGGATGCGGTGGAAGATCGCACCCCGGCCGAGCGCGAGCGTTTCTTTGCCGCCTACCGTCCGGGTTCGCGCGGCGAGGCACACGATATGTGGCACGACTTCAGCAAGCGCCTGTACGATTTCCTGGCCCACATGAGCCTGAGCGATTTCGTGCGCGCCCAGCAGGCGCCTGCCAACGCCCGCCGCGCGACCTGCACCGGCGTCGAGTTGCGCGCGGTGGGCTGACGAGATAAGTCCTTAAGAAAACGCTGAAAATTCAGCGTTTCCTGTTTGGGGCAGGACGCCCCAACGCGAACAACGACGTCAGTCGTTGATTCGCGGAGGCCGTCGCGGACAGGTGCCTTGATAAGACGCGCTGAAAAAATCCATGCATGGATTTTTTCAGCATTTCCTTAAATTAGGGAATAGTGTGATGACCCTGAAACTGCCGATCTACCTGGATTACAGCGCCACCACCCCGGTGGATGAGCGCGTCGCCGAGAAGATGTGCGACTGCCTGACCCGCGAGGGGGTGTTCGGCAATCCGGCCTCGCGTTCTCACAGCTTCGGCTGGAAGGCCGAGAAGGCGGTGGAGGAGGCGCGCGAACAGGTCGCCGCACTGGTCGGGGCCGATCCGAAGGAGATCGTGTGGACCTCCGGGGCCACCGAGTCCAACAACCTCGCCATCAAGGGTGCGGCCCAGTTCTATAAGAAGAAGGGCCGCCACATCGTCACCATCAGTACCGAGCACAAGGCGGTGATCGACACCTGTCGGGCACTGGAGCGCGAGGGCTATGAGGTGACTTACCTTGATCCGGAGCCGAATGGCCTGGTCGATGTGGACAAGTTCGCTGCCGCCCTGCGCGAGGACACTGTGCTGGCCTCGGTCATGTTCGTCAACAACGAGATCGGCGTGATCCAGGACATCGAAAAGCTGGGCGCCATCTGCCGCGCCAAGGGCGTGATCTTCCACGTTGATGCCGCGCAGGCGACCGGCAAGGTGGCAATTGACCTGGAAAGCCTGCCGGTCGACTTGATGAGCTTCTCCGCCCACAAGACCTACGGCCCGAAGGGCATCGGTGCGCTGTATGTGCGGCGCAAGCCGCGCGTCCGCATTGAGGCGCAGATGCACGGCGGCGGGCACGAGCGCGGCATGCGCTCCGGCACCCTGGCGGTGCACCAGATCGTCGGCATGGGCGAGGCCTTCCGCATCGCGGGTCAGGAGATGGCGGCCGAGAACGAGCGCATCCGCATGTTGCGTGACCGGCTGTGGAACGGGATCAAGGACATGGAAGAGGTCTACGTCAATGGCGACCTCACGCACCGCGTGCCGCACAACCTCAATGTCAGCTTCAACTTCGTCGAGGGCGAGTCGCTGATCATGGCACTCAAGGACATCGCCGTCTCCTCCGGCTCCGCCTGCACCTCTGCGAGCCTGGAGCCGAGCTACGTTCTGCGTGCCCTGGGCCGCAGCGACGAGCTCGCGCACAGCTCCATCCGCTTCTCCATCGGCCGCTATACCACCGCCGAGGAAATCGACTACACCATCGACCTCATTCGCAAGGCGGTCGGTAAGCTGCGCGACCTCTCCCCGCTGTGGGAGATGTACAAGGACGGCATTGACCTCTCCAAGGTCGAATGGGTCCATCACTGATTACGGGAGATTCATGCCATGGCATACACCGACAAAGTCATCGACCACTACGAAAACCCACGCAACGTCGGCAGCCTGGACAAGGATGATCCGAGCGTCGGCACCGGCATGGTCGGCGCGCCTGCCTGCGGCGATGTGATGCGTCTGCAGATCAAGGTCAACGAGCAGGGCATCATCGAGGACGCCAAGTTCAAGACCTACGGCTGCGGCTCGGCGATCGCCTCCAGCTCCCTGGTCACCGAGATGGTGAAGGGCAAGACCCTGGAGGAGGCGAAAAAGATCCGCAACAAGGACATCGCCGAGGAGCTGGAGCTGCCGCCGGTGAAGATCCATTGCTCGGTGCTGGCGGAGGATGCCATCGCCGCCGCGATTGCGGACTACCAGAGCAAGCAGCAGCAAGCAGCAGAAGGGAAACGCTGAAGAATTCAGCGTTTCCCGTTTGGGGCAGGATGTCCCAACGCGAACAACGACGTCAGTCGTTGATTCGCGGAGTCCGTCGCGGACATGCGCCGCGACGAGACGA
>JBMFOY010000145.1:0-3965 GCA_049969375.1 Halothiobacillaceae bacterium
TGGGCGCGCTTGGCCCCGTCGGCGGCCAGGACGAGTGAGGTCGCCAGCGACAAGAGCATGCCGCGCTTGGCCAGTCTGTTGAGTCGCACCCGCGTCGAGGGGGGGTGGCGCGGGGTAGGGCTGGGGGGCGCCAGTTGTCCGGACGGTGGAGGGATCAGCGCCGACAGGGCCTCGGTGCAGCGCTGGCCACAAAGATCCTCATCCAGGGTGGTGGCGTCGTAGAGGATGAGGAGGCTGCCAGTACGGGCATTAGCTTCTACCGATCCGACCTGTGGCCAAGTCCCGATGGTCGTCGCTAATGTCTGCAGGCGGTCAGGGTTACGCAAAGCGGGATGGCGCAGACGGATGCGGCCTGGGGAGGATGAGAGGATCGGGTTCACGACAGGGATGCGTAGCAGGGTTGCACTCGATAATAGAAACGGTTATCATTATAACAATAGCTGGCCGGCCATGCGCGCGTGGCGAGCCGGCCAGCTTCCAGTCTTTGGAGATTCGATGATGGCACTACTCTCAATGCCTTGGCTTGCGCGGCTAAGCAGGCCGCTGCTGATGACCAACCTTCCCTTGTGGGCCCTGGCCGAACCGCCCATGCAGGTGGATGACGCCGGGACCCTGGCCCGGGGCGGCATGAAGCTCGAAGGGACCTGGCAGCGCGAGCACAGGGTTCGTGGCTAGGGGCTCGGTTTCGGTTTTGCGCCGATGGATCGATTGGAGATCAACGTGAACGCCGAACGGGCACGGGATCGGGAGCACGATCCGGCCCATACCTTGCGCGGATGGGGCTTATCCGCCAAGTGGGTGCCTATTCAGCCCGAGACCGGCTGGGCCCTGGGGCTGCGCCTAGACGGGGAGGGCATGCGCACCCAAGCCCTTGGGGAAGTGGAAGTCGAGCGCGGGTATGCCCTGGCGACCTATCGCTGGGCGGATGGCTCGGTCGCGCTCCTCAATGTGGGGGAGGCGCGGAGGAAGGACGCAGACGAGAGGGACGGTGCCACCACCTGGGGCCTCGGTTACGAGCATCCGCTTCTGCCCCAGCTCAAGCTCACCACTGAGGTCTTCGGGGAGGACCGGGGCGGGACGGACAAGGCCGTGGGCCTGCGCTACCAGGTCTTCGAGGGCCTCAAGCTCTCCGCCGCCATCGGTCGCGGCAGCGGTCGCGGCTTTGGGCAGGCGGGTTTTGCTTAGGAATTCTAGGATGAAACGACCCCGGCTCACTAGGAATTCTAGGATGAAACGACCCCGGCTCACTGCGTTCGCTGCCCCCCACCGAGGGGGCGGTCAGTACGCTTGGGGCGGCCCGGCGTGTACTGACATGGAGCCCACCCCGGTAAGGCCCTACCCTTTGTCTGTAGCCGCGACGGGCCTGCAGGTTCGGGTGCTAGCGGTCACAGGCAGCGAGGCCGTGCGGCAGCGGCTCATCGAGCTGGGGCTGCATGTAGGCAGCCTTTGGCAGGTGAGGCAGAACCAGGGCGCGGGCTTGGTGCTGGGGCAGGGTCAGACGCGCCTTGCGTTGGGGCTCGACCTGGCTTGCTGCGTGCAGGTGTTGCCGGTGGCGGCGCGGGCGCAGTTCATTCAGCAGATAGAGGGAGGCACATGAGACTCGGTGAGGTCATGCCAGGGCAGCGCGTACGGCTGGTGGGCTATATCCAGGACGCGCCGGAACAGCTAGCCTACCGGCGCAGGCTCATGGCTATGGGCATCATCCCGGGTACCACGTTGACCATCGAGCGCATCGCCCCGCTGGGCGACCCGGTGGAGGTGCGCCTGCGCGGCTATGCCCTGAGTCTCAGACGGGACGAGGCGGCGATTTTGGAGGTAGAGGCGATATGATGCGACGCGAGCATATGGCAGGTTGTCACGGCGTGGACCAGGGCGGCGCTGCCCAGCCGGCGGACGCTGCCGTGATCGGCCTGGTAGGCAATCCCAATTGTGGCAAGAGCACGTTGTTCAACGCCCTCACGGGCGCGCGGCAGCGGGTGGGCAACTGGCCCGGCGTGACGGTGGAGCGCAAAACCGGCGAATACCGCTGGGGGGGACGGACCTTCCAGGTGGTGGACCTGCCCGGCACCTACGCCCTGGATGCGGCCCACGCCGACATCGCCTTGGACGAGCGCATTGCGCGCGACTGGGTGCAGGAGAGCGATGCGGACCTCATCGTCAACATCGTCGATGCCGGCAACCTGGAGCGCAATCTCTATCTCACCCTGCAACTGGCGGAGATGGGGGTGCCGTTGCTCATCGCGCTCAACATGGTGGACCTGGCCGAGGCGCAGGGCAAACGCATCGACGCCGAGGCCCTAGCGCAGCAGTTGGGCTGCCCGGTCGTGCCCATCGTGGCAGCCGAAGGGCGGGGGATCGCGGAACTGAAAACGGCCATTGCCGAGGCGGTGCAGACGCGCCCGCGGGCGAGCGTGCTGGTCGAGTACGCGCCCGGGCTCGAGCATGCCATCGTCGAGCTCGCCCAGGCCCTGAAGGAAAAGGCTACGGGGCAACCGCCACGCTGGCTGGCCCTGCGCCTGCTGGAGGGCGACCCCAAGGCCCGGGCGCAGGCCGGAGAGGCGCTTGCCGCCCAGGCCAGCCGTCTCGCACAGCCGCTGGGGGAACTGGACCTGCTCGTGGCCGATGCGCGCTACGGCATGGCCAACCAGATCGCCCGTCAGGTCGTCGTGCAGACGGGCGAGCGCGGCGCCGACCTCACCGACCGCATAGACCGGGTGGTGCTATCGCGCGCATTCGGTATCCCCATCTTCCTGGCGCTGATGTATCTGTTGTTCCTCTTCAGCATCAACCTGGGCGGGGCCTTCATCGATCTGTTTGATCAGGCCGCCGGGGCCCTGTTCGTAGACGGCCCGGCTGCGGCACTCGCCGCCCTGGGCAGCCCGGAGTGGCTCACCGTCCTTCTCGCCAAGGGCATCGGTGGGGGCATGCAGACTGTGGCGACCTTCATCCCCGTCATCGGCTTCCTCTATCTCTTCCTCGCTTGGCTGGAGGATAGCGGTTACATGGCGCGCGCGGCCTTCGTCATGGACCGCTTCCTGCGCTGGTTGGGACTGCCGGGCAAGTCTTTCGTGCCGCTCATCGTGGGTTTCGGCTGCAACGTACCAGCCATCATGGCTACCCGCACCCTAGAACAGCGCCGCGACCGGCTCATGACCATCGCCATGGCCCCCTTCATGTCCTGCGGGGCGAGGCTGCCGGTCTATGTCCTGTTCGTCGCCGCCTTTTTCCCCCAGGCCGGGCATAACGTGGTCTTCGCCCTCTATTGCATCGGCATCGGGGTGGCCGTCCTCACCGCGCTCGCCCTCAAGAATACCCTGCTGCGTGGGGAGGCGAGCCCATTCATCCTAGAACTGCCGCCCTATCACCTGCCCACCCTGCGCGGCGTCCTGCTCAATGCCTGGCAGCGTCTGCGCCAGTTCGTGCTGCGTGCCGGCCGCGTCATCGTGCCCATGGTGCTGGTGATCAACGTCCTCAATGCCGTCGGCACCGACGGCAGTTTCGGCAACGAGGACAGCGACCGTTCTGTCCTGGCTGCCATCGGCCGCGAGATCACCCCCGTTTTCTCGCCCATGGGCCTCACCGAAGAGAACTGGCCGGCCACCGTGGGCATCTTCACCGGGATCCTCGCCAAGGAGGCGGTAGTGGGCACCCTCAACGCCACCTATGCCGCCCTGGCCGGGAGTGAGGTGGGGGATGCCAGCGAGGAGGCGCCGTTCGACCTGGGCGATCGCCTGCGGGCGGCGCTGGCCACCGTCCCCGCCAACCTCGCAGACGCCCTGGGAGCCTGGGCCGACCCGTTGGGGCTCGCTCAGGTGGGGGATACCCGCTCCTTCGTCGAGGAGCAGGGCATCGGTACCGGCGTGTTCGGGGCCATGGTCAGCCGCTTCGACGGCCCGGCGGGTGCCTTCGCCTACCTGCTATTCATCCTGCTCTACACTCCCTGCACGGCGGCGCTCGCCGCCGTC
>JBMFOY010000146.1:0-3633 GCA_049969375.1 Halothiobacillaceae bacterium
GCCGCGACGAGACGATCTGAAAAAATCCATGGATGGATTTTTTCAGAGTTTCCTTTGAGACACGGGCTTGGCGGCTGCCTGATGGTATGGCGATGGTGTGGCGGATTGTTCTGTGAACGGCTATAAAAGAAGAAGAGGAAGGGTAGGTAGTGTGTTGTAAGCAGCCCTTCTTCACGCTGAATTTCAATCATCACCTGTGGAGGATGTGATCATGGCCGAAGACGATAAAGCTAAAGACGTTGCCGTGCGCAAGGAGCCTTCCGCCCGTTTTCTGACTCCATTTGAGGAGATGGAACGTTTGTTTGAAGCTTTTTTCCCACGTTCGCGCTGGATGAGCCCGCTGTGGGAGCGGCCGATGTGGGGCGAGATGATGGCTACCATGGAGGCGCGTTTCCCGAAGATGGATGTCATCGACCGGGAAGGCGAGGTTGTGGTACGCGCTGAGCTCCCCGGCTTCAGCAAGGATGAGATTGATGTGTCCCTGATGGGCGAGGATCTCGTCATCAAGGGGGCGAGTCGGCATGAGAAGGTCGCGGACGAGAAGGGGCGTTACCACCGGCGCGAGATCAGCAGTCAGTCGTTCGAGCGCAGCATTGCCCTGCCTGCCACGGTAGACGCGGAGAAGGCGACCTCCAGCTTCAAGGACGGCGTGCTCGAGCTGATCCTGCCCAAGCGGGAGAGGGTCAAGCAGCATAAGATCACCATCGGCTGATCGAGAGGCGCTTCGCCCCGACAGGTTTCGTGGGCGAGGATGAAGAGGCCCGGCAGCGTTTGTCTGCCGGGCCTTTTTTGAAATTCTGAAAAAATCCATCCATGGATTTTTTCAGCTCGTCTTATCAAGGCGCATGTCCGCGACGGCCTGCGCGAATCAACGACTGAACGCGTTGTTCGCGTTGGGGCGTCCTGCCCCAAACGGGAAACGCTGAATTTTTGAGCGCTTCCTTATCGGGACGTCCTTGCGATCCTGGTTGCCGAGGGCTCAGTGCAGGTTGCCGGGGGCGGTAGGTTTGCGGCGCTCGGCCCAGTAGTCACGGATGTCCAGCGCGGAGCCGCTGATCATGTCGAGGAACTCTTCGTAGTCTTCGGGCGAGTCCTGGATTTCGGCGAACTCGGGCAGCTGGCGGCCACCGCCAGCGATCATCGCGATCGGGTCGAGCAGCTCGCCGTCCTCGGAGTCGAGCAGCGGCTTCCATGCGTCCTCGCGCAGCATGACGCCCTGCATGAAGCCCCAGCACCAGCCGTCCGGGGTCATCAGCTCGGAGCCGTCGTCCTGGACCTCGATGTTGAACATCGGCGAGAGCTGGTCCTTCTGGATGTCTTCGACGATGCGGGCATTGAGGGCGAGGATCAGGCCGAGTACGCGCTCGATGTCCTTGGGTGTCTCGAATACCGGGCCTTCGCCCTGCCAGACTACCGGCAGCCACTCACCCGGCGACACGACCTCGGGGCCGACGGCCAGGGCGGTGAGGAAGCCATCCAGCTCGGATAGGGTCATGCTCTCCTCGGGTACCTGTTCGGAGAGGAGGAAGCTTTCGAGTTCCTCGAGTTCGGCGTCGGTGATGGGGGCGGGGGTGTAGTTCATGCTGAGATCCACGGGGAGGGAGGGGGAGGGCGCGGCACGGGGAGGTCATGCCACGCCGTGGTATGGAGAATAGTGCTTAATCCGGATCGTAACCCAAAATCGGGGCGAGCCAGCGCTCGGCCTCGGCCAGGCTCCAGCCCTTGCGGCGGGCGTAGTCTTCGACCTGGTCGCGGCTGATCTTGCCCACCCCGAAGTACTGCGCCTGCGGATGGGCGAAGTACCAGCCGGAGACCGCGGCGGTGGGGTACATGGCATAGCTTTCGGTGAGTTTCAGACCAATGCGCGTGTCGGGTTGGAGCAGGCCCCACATCGTCCCCTTCTCGGTGTGATCCGGGCAGGCCGGGTAGCCGGGGGCCGGGCGGATGCCGCGGTAGGCCTCGCGGATCAGCTCCTCGTTGCTGTAGTTCTCGTTCGGCGCGTAGCCCCAGAACTCTTTGCGCACGCGCTCGTGCATGCGCTCGGCGAAGGCCTCGGCCAGGCGGTCGGCCAGCGCCTTGAGCATGATCGACTGGTAGTCGTCGTGCTGCGCCTCGAACTCGGCCAGTTTCGCGTCGATGCCTATCCCTGCGGTGACCGCGAAGCCGCCAAGGTAGTCGGGCACTCCGGTCTCCTTGGGGGCGATGAAGTCAGCAAGGCACAGGTTCGGCTTGCCGGCCGGGCGTTCCATCTGCTGGCGGATGTGATGCAGAGTGGTCTGCACCTGCTGGCGGCTGTCGTCGGTGTACAACTCGATGTCGTCGAAACCCACGCTGTTGGCCGGCCAGAAGCCGATGACGGCGGCGGCCTTCAGCCACTTCTCGCTGATGATGCGATCGAGCATGGTGGTGGCATCAAGGTATAGCTTGCGCGCCTCGCTGCCCACCACCTCGTCGTCGAGGATGGCCGGGAAGCGGCCGGCCAGCTCCCAGGCCTGGAAAAAGGGCGTCCAGTCGATGCGCTCGCGCAGTTCCTCGAGCGGGTAGTCCTCGAACACCCGGGTGCCGAGGAAACTCGGTTTGGGGGGCAGGTAGCCGGGTGTCGGCGTGGTGCAGCAGCTGGCCTCGCAGGTGGCACCCTTTGCCATGGGGGCGAAGCCAAAGTGCAGCTTGAGGCGGTTCTGGCGTGCCTGCTCCAGCGTCACTCTCTTGCCTTCGCGGCGGTTGGCCGCACGCTGCTCGGCGAGGACGCGATATTCCTCGCGGATCTCGGCGGCGTACTGTTCGCGGTTGGCACCCAGCAGGCTCGACGCCACGCCCACGGCGCGCGAGGCATCCACCACGTACACGACCGGGTGGTCGCAGACCGGGGCGATCTTCACCGCGGTGTGGATCTTGGAGGTGGTGGCGCCGCCGATCATGAGCGGGGTCTTGATGCCCAGGCGCTGCATCTCCTTGGCCACGTGCACCATCTCGTCCAACGACGGGGTGATGAGGCCGGACAGACCAATGATGTCGCAGTTCTGCTCGCGTGCGGTGTCGAGAATCTTTTGCGCCGGCACCATGACGCCGAGGTCGATGACCTCGAACCCGTTGCATTGCAGCACCACGCCGACGATGTTCTTGCCGATGTCGTGCACATCGCCCTTCACCGTCGCCATCAGCACCTTGCCGGCGGAGGTGGTGGCGCAGGCGCCCTTCTCCGCCTCCATGAACGGCATCAGGTAGGCCACCGCCTTCTTCATCACGCGCGCGGACTTGACCACCTGCGGCAGGAACATCTTGCCTGCGCCGAACAGGTCGCCGACCACGTTCATGCCGTCCATCAGCGGACCTTCGATCACGTGCAGCGGGCGTTCGAAGGACTGGCGGGCTTCCTCGACATCCTGCTCAACAAAGGCGTCGATGCCCTTCACCAGGGCGTGCTCCAGACGCTTGGCGACCGGCCAGGAGCGCCATTCCAGGTCTTCCTTGACCTCGGCGCTGCCGCCTGTGCCACGATACTTCTCGGCGATCTCCAGCATGCGCTCGGTGGCGTCCGGGCGACGGTCGAGCACGATGTCCTCGACCCGCTCGCGCAGCTCAAGGGGCAACTCGTCCACGATGGCGAGTTGGCCCGCATTGACGATGCCCATG
>JBMFOY010000147.1:0-3589 GCA_049969375.1 Halothiobacillaceae bacterium
CACCTGGAAGACGCTGTTGAAGGCCACGATGCCGGCCGCGTACTCGGTGTCGCCTCTGGCCAGCTCGTTCCACACGATCACCATAGCGATGCAGCGCGCCAGGCCGATCATGATCAGGCCGACCATGTACTCCGGGTAGCCGCGCAAGAAAATGATGGCCAATGCGAACATCAGGATCGGGCCGACGATCCAGTTCTGCACCAGCGACAACCCCAACACCTTCTTGTTGCGGAAAACGTCCCCCAGCTCCTCGTACTTCACCTTGGCGAAGGGCGGGTACATCATCACGATCAGCCCGATCGCGATCGGGATGTTGGTCGTGCCGACCTGGAAGCGGTGGATGAACTCCTCCACGCCGGGCACGAGCGCGCCCAGCCCGACCCCGACCGCCATGGCCAGGAAGATCCAGAGGGTGAGGAAGCGGTCCAGGGTAGACAACCGTTTGGCGACGCCCGCTTGCGGCCGGGCCGCTGCCGATGAGATGGCTTCAGACATGATGAGATTTCTCCTCCATTTCAGCAGCACCCCGAACGCCGGGCCAGGGCGGCGAAATCCACCCCCAGCAGTTGGCTGAGGTCGCGGTTCACGTCGCGCAGAGTGGCGGCGATGGCCTGCTGCGTGGCCTCGTAGCCGGCGATCAGCGCGTTGGCCTGCGCTTCGGCGTGCAGGGCGCGGTAGGCGGCTATGTCCGCTTGTGTCAGCGTGCGGTTCGCCTGGCGCTGACGCAAGGTGGCCTCGGCCTGCCGGAAGCGCTGGAACAGAGCGGCGGCTTGCGCATCCCCTTGTAAGCGGAGATAGGCCCCTTCCAGGGCGAGGAATGGCTCAGAGGCCGTCAGGTTTTCTGCCAGCGCGTCAACGGCTTCGGTCAGTTCGGCGGTCAGTTCGTGGTTGTCGTTCATGGTGCGCCTCCTAACAGCAGCCCGAACCGCAGGCCGAGACGAAATCGAAGCCGATCTGCTGCGAAAGCCGGTCGGCCACGGCCTGACACACCGTGCGCAGCTCGGCTTCGGCCTGGACATAGGCCAGTACCGAAGGCCGGGTCGCAAACTCCTGATAGAGTCGGTTCAACTCGGCTCGATCCTCGGCGCTGACGGCGTTCAGCATCAGCATCATCTGCAAGGACTGCTGTTTGAGTTGGTACGCCTGGACAGCGCGTTGGGCGACCTCATCCTGCCGAAAGGCAGCGGCTGCCTGCGCGAACGCCCTGAATGCGGGTGTCTGCGCCAGGGCAGCGGCCAGGTCGCGGGTGGCATGGCGCACCACCTCTGGCGGCGCGATCGCGATATCGCTCAATACAAGGTCGGTCATGATGACTCTCCTCCTGAGAATTGGGCCAGATAGGCCGGGATGACCCGTGCGATGTCGTCGCGCACGGACCGGAAGACGGCCAGGATTTCCTCGTCGGTCCCCTGTGCTTTGGCCGGGTCGGGGAAGCCCAGGTGGACACGCTTGCCCCGTCCGAGCCACACGGGGCAGTTCTCCGCGGCGTCGTCACAGACCGTCACCACCAGGTCGAACGGCGTGTCGCGATACTCGTCGGCCGACTTAGACCGGCCGGTGTGCTGGATGCCGATCTCGGCCAAGACCTGGAGCGCCAGGGGATGCACGTAGCCGGCCGGCCGCGTGCCCGCGCTGTACGCCGCCCAGGCGTCGCCCAGCCGGGCGTTCACGATTGCTTCCGCTATCTGCGAGCGGCACGAATTGCCGGTGCAGAGAAAGAGCACTTTGCGTTGGCTCATGCGATCACCTTTCGTGGTTGAGGATGATTTCCGCGTCCGCTTGTGTGCGCGAAGACCGCATCACCCAACTCGGCCAGCATCTCCAGCCCCTTGACCTCGCGCGGCAGGAGCGGGATTTGCACCAGCGGCACGCCGAAGCGCTTTCCAATCTCCGCCAGGTATTTTTCCTGCATGGCGCGGCGTGCCGCCACAAACGGCGTGGAGGCTTGCTCCGGCGGGATGACCATGTTGGCGACCACCAGCCCAGGCTGAACGCCGACCGTGCCCAGCTCTTGTGCGGCGCGCCAGGCTTCGAGGATGGGCGTGGCTTCGGGGTACATCACGAAGGCGAAGGTGCTCTGCTCAGGGTCGGACATCATCGCGATGACTTTTCCGAAGCGCTGTTTGGCGACATCATCGGCGGCGGTCGTATCCACCGAAGCGAAGACCTTCACGTCAATCTGCTTGCTCCAGTCCACGGGCAGTTCCAGCAGGCGCAACGTGTGGCCCGTCGGCGCGGTGTCGAAGACCACCGCCTGCCAGTCGTCCTGCGAAGCGTACTCGATGAATTTGTCGAAGGCCGCCATCTCCTCGGTGCAGGGCGAGTTGAGTTCCTCTTCCATGACCTTGATCGCCGACTCGGGGCGTCCGCGTTGGCGCGCGTCGTCGAGGATGCGCGCTTTGTAGGTCTCGGCGGCCGCCTTCGGGTCAATCTTGACCGCCCACAGATTGGGCTGTCCGCTCACGGGGGTCACTTCGTCGCCGACGGGCGTATCCAGCACATCGCCCAGATGCGCGGCGGGGTCGGTGGTCAGCAGCAGGGTCTTGTATCCCCGCCGCGCCAGCCAGACGGCGGTGATGCACGAGGCGACCGTCTTGCCGACGCCGCCCTTGCCCGCGAAGAAGATCGTCCGCCGACGACCGTTCGGGGAAAGCCGCGCCCGCACCTCGTCCCTCACCCCCGGCCCCTCGCCCTTCGGGCGAGGGGAGTCATCCCCCTCTCCCCCTGGGAGAGGGGTTAGGGGTGAGGGTTCGCCGTCGAAGAAGATTTTCCCCACCCCGCGCAGTTTCGCCGCGCCCTTGATTTCATCCGCCAGCAAAACCATGCGCTGCTTGGGATAAGCGAACTCGCGCTCGATCTGCTCCAGGTAACGCGCCTGCATTTCAGCGCGCGCCGCAAAGAGCGGATTCTGCGCCCCAGCGGGCGGGATGATGCCGTTGACGATCAGGCGGAAGTTGTGGATCTCCAGCTTGCTGAGCTCGTCTATGGGGCGGCGGGTCTCCTTGATGGAAATCGCTTCGGGATGCAGGACAAACACGAATTGCGTCTGCGCCGACTGGCGCATGGCAGCCAGGGCGCGTTCGTATTTGTGTTTGGCGTCCTGAATCGCCGCGGCGGGACCGAGGCAGGTCTGCCCGCTGCCCGCGCTGGCGGCGTCAATCGAGGCGCTCCACTCGGCGGGCAATTCCAGCAGGCGGATCGTGTGACCTGTCGGCGCGGTGTCGAAGATGACCACGTCGAAGGTCGCGCCGTTTTCGGCGGGGACGTCCAAAAAATCGGTGAAGCGGTCGAAGGCGGCCACCTCCGCCGTGCAGGGACCGCTCATCTGCTCTTCCATCACCTGCACAATCTGCGGCGGGAAGGCGGCGCGGATGGGCGCCATGGCGCGGTCAATGTATTCCTGCGTGGCTTTGTCGGGGTCAATTTCCATGGCAAACAGGTTCGGCACGCCCGCAATCGGCGTGACCTGATGCCCGATTTCCTGCTCGAACACGTCTGCTAGATTGGAAGCGGGGTCGGTGGTGACGATGAGTGTGCGTTTGCCTTCGTCGGCGTAACGGACGGCGTGCGTGCAAGCCATTGACGTTTT
>JBMFOY010000148.1:0-3587 GCA_049969375.1 Halothiobacillaceae bacterium
CCAGCTCGACGGGAGGCATAGACACCCCAAGCGCATCTCCGAGGCCTTCGAGGAGCACCGCGCCCGCCTCGACGCCGGCTTCGCAAGGCTACCATAACATCGTGCAAGGAGGATCTCACTATGACCATCCCTGATTTCCATTCACTCATGCTGCCCCTGCTCAGGCACCTTGCTAACGGTCATGAACAGCGCGTGGGGAGGCGAGCGATTGCGAGAGGCCAAGCGCAAAAAGTTCTTCGTGCCACCCGAGGGCAACGCCAACTTCGCCTGGGTCCAGCACATGATCCACCACCTCGCGCCCACGGGGCTCGCCGGCTTCGTGCTCGCCAAGGGCTCCATGTCGTCCACCCAGTCGGGCGAGATGCTGTTCATGAGCTTCGACAAGGCTTACTGCGGGCAACAGCGCATTCAGGCGGAACCTAATGGCAAGGAGAGGGGCTTAACTCAATGAAGCTTGAAGATATTCAACCACATGTCTCGGTGCGGGGCGTTGTTCCTAACACTGCGGTCATCGTGATCTCGGTCCAGTGGTTTGGCTCCGACGTGCTCGAGCTCACCTACAAGGACCTCTATGGCCGGGTCGGGCAGGTGCTCCTGTACCGCAGCGACGAGCCACGGCTGGAGATCGTCCAGGAAGGGCGCCGGTGGGCATTCGATGGCGATGGTGGGCTATTCCGGCTTGTCTCCGAGGCGCAGCGGGTCCGGCTGGCGTACCTTTTCGATCCCCTGCTGGCAGTGCATTCTTCCTTGCTCGAACCGCTGCCGCATCAGATCACAGCCGTTTACGAGACGATGCTCCCGCGCCAGCCCCTCAGGTTCCTGCTGGCCGATGACCCCGGGGCGGGCAAGACGATCATGGCGGGGCTCCTAATCAAGGAACTTCTCGTGCGCGGGGATGTGCAACGTTGCCTCATCGTCTGCCCCGGCAACCTGGTGGAGCAGTGGCAGGACGAGCTCTACCAGCGCTTTCAGCTTCCCTTCGAGATCCTGACCAACGACAAGCTGGAGGCGGCTCGCACCGGGAATTGGTTTCTGGAGAACGACCTCGCGATCGTGCGACTCGACAAGGCCGCCCGCGACGAGTCCGTCCAAGCGAAACTGGCCGCGCCCGAGTGCCGGTGGGACCTGGTGATCGTGGACGAGGCCCACAAGATGTCGGCCACCTTCTTCGGAGGTGAGGTCAAGTACACCAAGCGGTACAAGCTGGGCCAGCTCCTTTCCGGCCTCACTCGGCATTTCCTGCTCCTGACGGCCACACCACACAACGGCAAGGAGGAGGACTTCCAGCTCTTTCTGGCGCTCTTGGATGGTGACCGCTTCGAGGGCCGCTTCCGCGACGGTGTCCACCAGGTGGACGTCTCGGACCTCATGCGTCGCATGGTGAAAGAGCACCTGGTACGCTTCGACGGCCGGCCGCTCTTCCCCGAGCGGTTCGCCCACACCGTTCCCTACCGCCTGTCGGATCTGGAGGCGCGCCTGTACAAGGAAGTGACGGAGTACGTGCAGGAGGAGTTCAACCGCGCCGACGCCCTGGACGACGAGAAGCGCAAAGGCACTGTCGGGTTCGCCCTCACGATTCTGCAGCGTCGCTTGGCCTCGAGCCCAGAGGCCATCTACCAATCGTTGCGTCGGCGGCGCGAGCGGCTCGAAAGCCGCCTGCGGGAGGTGGAGCTCCTGCAGCGGGGCGGAACGGTGGCCGTGCCCGCCGCCCTCGGCCCCACAGTGGAGCCCGAGGAGTGGGAAGAGCTGGAGGAAGCACCCGAAGCCGAGGTCGCCCAGAAGGAAGAAGAGGTCCTCGACCAAGCCACCGCCGCCCGCACCATCGAGGAGCTGCGAGCGGAGATCGCCACCCTCCAGCGGCTGGAAGCCCTTGCCCGACAGGTCCGCACCGGTGGCGAGGACCGCAAATGGCGCGAGCTGGCCAACCTCCTCAGCGAACTCTTCACCCCGGCGGCCCTTCAGGGCCGGGTCGCCGAGCCCCCAGCGACCTACGGGGAAGCGCCTCCCCGACCGGTGGCCTCGCCGCACCAGAAGCTCGTGATCTTCACCGAGCACCGAGACACCCTGCACTATCTGGTGGAGCGGATCTCCACGGTGTTGGGGCGCGCGCAGGCGGTGGTGTGGATTCACGGCGGCATGGGCCGCGAGGAGCGGCGCAAAGCCCAGGAAGCCTTTCTCCACGATCCCGCGGTGCGCGTGCTCGTGGCCACGGATGCCGCCGGCGAAGGCATCAACCTTCAGCGCGCGCACCTCATGATCAACTACGACCTGCCCTGGAACCCCAACCGCATCGAGCAACGCTTTGGCCGCATCCACCGCATCGGCCAAACGGAACCCTGCCACTTGTGGAACCTCGTTGCCATCGAGACCCGCGAGGGTGACGTCTACTACACGCTGCTGAGCAAGCTGGAGGAAGCCCGCAAGGCCTTGGGCGGGAAGGTCTTCGATGTCCTGGGCAAGCTCCAGTTCGAGGGCCGGCCCCTTCGGGACCTGCTCGTCGAGGCCATCCGCTACGGCGAAAAGCCCGAGGTTAAGGCAAGACTGAGTCAGGCCATTGACCAGACCCTGGACCCCACGCGCCTGCAGGACCTGGTCGAAGACCGCGCCCTCAGCCCGGAAATCATCAACGCCGAGCGGCTGCAGCGCATCCGCGAGGACCTGGAACGTGCCGCAGCCCGCCGCCTCCAGCCCCACTACATCGAGTCGTTCTTCCTCGAGGCGTTCCGTCGCTTGGGCGGCTCGATCCACGAGCGCGAGCCCCGGCGATACGAAGTCACGCATGTACCCGCTGCCATCCGCCAGCGGGATCGGCTCATCGGAACCCGCGAGCCCGTCCTGCACCGCTACGAGCGCATCACCTTCGAAAAAGAGCTGGTCACCCTTCCGGGCAAACCGCTCGCAGCCTTCGTTTGCCCCGGGCATCCCCTGCTCGAGGCCGTCATCGACCTGATCCTCGAGCGCCACCGCGAGCTGCTCAAACGCGGCACGATCCTCGTGGACGAAACCGACCCCAGCACCGCCCCACGCACGATGTTCACGCTCGAGCACTCGATACAGGACGCGACCCAGACACCGCGTGGCGATCGGCGCATCGTCTCCCGCCGCATGCTCTACGTGGAGCTGGATGCCCAGGGCCAGGCCCGCAACGCCGCCTATGCCCCCTACCTGGACTTCCGGCCCCTGCGAGAAGGCGAACCTTTGCCGGAAGAGATCCTCGCTCGCCCAGAGTGCGCCTGGTTCGCGCAGGGTCTCGAAGCCCAGGCCCTCGCGTACGCCGTAACCCACGTGGTGCCCGAACACCTGGAAGAAGTTCGCCGTCGGCGGCTGGAGCTCATCGAGAAAACCCGCACTGCCGTCAAGGACCGCCTCACCAAGGAGATCGCCTACTGGGACCACCGGGCCGAACAGCTCCGCCTTCAGGAGCAAGCGGGCAAGTCCAACGCCCGACTCAACTCGCAGGAGGCCCGGCGCCGGGCCGATGAACTCGAAGTCCGGGTCGAGAAGCGGATGCAAGAGCTCGACCAGGAGGCGCAGCTCTCGCCCCTGCCGCCCGTGGTCATGGGCGGCTTCGTGGTGATCCCGGCAGG
>JBMFOY010000149.1:0-3586 GCA_049969375.1 Halothiobacillaceae bacterium
GCTCAACACCAGCGACACCGAAACCGCGGTCTGCAACCTCGGCTCGGTCAACCTCGCCGCGCATCTGACCGACGGGCCTGATGGCACGAAGATCATCGACCAGGCCAAACTCCGGCGCACTGTGCGCACGGCGATGCGCATGCTCGACAACGTCATCAACCTCTCCCACTATCCCCTTGAAGCGCAGCGCGAACAGGCCCAAGGCAGCCGTCGCATCGGCCTTGGCATCACCGGCCTCGGTTCGGCCCTTGTCATGCTCGGCCTACGCTATGACAGCGAGGCCGGCCGCCAGCACGCGGCCGTCGCCATGCAGACGATACGCGATGCCGCCTACCGCGCCTCCATCGAACTTGCCCGGGAAAAGGGCCCCTTCCCCTTCTTCGAACGCGCGGCGAGCTCCGCGGCCAGCCCCTTCAGGAACGGCCAGCCGCCGTACAGATAGACGATGCTGGCGAGCGCGAACAGGGCCAGATGATCGCCCACGAAGGCCAGGAGGGGGGAGTCCGAGCAGGTGCCAGAATTCCGCCGGTAGCCGGAGGATGGGCAGGGTCAGCGCCAGGGAAACCCCGAACCGGCGCCGGAAGTCCTCCACCCTGTGGGCATGATGTCCGGCGTGAGCGGACTCATGGTGATGAGAGTGATGGTGGGGATGGGCATGCTCGTGCATGGGCGATCCTCCCGGGGGGATGCCCAGAGCATAAGCCACGCGGAAGGCTCGCGCCGCCCGCCTCAGCTCAGCAGGTGCAGCTTGAAGTGGTGGTGCACCAGGCGCTTGAAGCGCTCCACCGTGCGCAGGGCGTCGCGCAGAAGGTCGCGCTCGAAGTGGTCGAGCCGGTCGGGGGCAATGTGGCTGTCGGTGGCAGGCAGCCCGGCGCTCACATCCTCCAGCATGGCCGTGAGCCGTAAGCTGAGCATGAAGTCGTAGGCCCCGGCAAGATCACGGGCAAAGGCCGACTCGAAACGCCCCAGCTCGCGCAGGCGCTCAATCCGCTCGAAGGTGTTGATCTCATGGATGCCCGCCTCCAGCGCAAAGACCCGCACCCCGTGCATGATCGGGAACAGCCCACCCTTCTTCAGGTCCAGCTCGCCACGATGCTTGCCCTTCTCCAACACAAAGCTGGAAAAGACGCCGAGCGGCGTCTCGAAGGCGAGGATCTGGCGCGCCATGCGCGCCAGAACAGCGGGATGCGCGGCCAGCTGCACGTTCAACTCGGCGCGCATCGCCTCCAGCAGATCGCTCCGGCCCGCCACGGCGCGGGCGTCGGCCAGCATCGCAAGACGCAGCAGGGCCTCTCCCTCGGGTTTCTCCATATCCTGGCGGATGGTAGAAACCAGGCCTTCAACACGCTGCCGCCAGAGCGGATTGCTCGCCATGATCCCCCCGGGGCAACGCGGCAGGCCAAGCAGCTCAAGGGCATCCACCAGACGTGCAGCCGCCTCGGCCACCTCCGCCTCATCCAGTCCTTCAGCCAAGAGCAGCCCATTGTCCTGGTCGGTTCGCAACAACTGCTCGCCCCGCCCCTCGCTACCCATCAGAAACAGGCAGCTGGCATCCCTAAGGTCCTGGGGAGCGACCAAGGCCCAGACCTTGGCATACAGCTTGGCGTTAAGCTCGCTCACCCAAGCGCTCACGTGCCGAGCTCGCACTCCGCGCCCGTGCAGACCGCGCACCAGTTCAACCAGATGCCCTGCCACCTCATGAAGATCATCAATGCAGGTTGCACGCTCGATCTCGCGGTCCAGCAGCGGGGCATGACTGGCCACCAGGCTCAAAATGTCCTTTTGCCGCACCAGTCCCGCCGAGCCATCCGCCTGCCAAACCACCAGCTGGCTGATGCGGTGGCGCAGCATCAGTTGCAGGGCGGCAAAGAGGTCGTCCGATGCATCCAGCGCCACCAGGGGATGGCGGGCCTCAAGCACGGTACACGGGTCGTCAGACTGCGCCAACGCAGCGACCACATCGCTCTGGGTCAGCATGCCAAAGCCTGTGACCTCATCCTCCACCAGAAGCGCCTTCGCGCCGGCCTCGTGCAGGGCGCGGGCGGCCTCACGCAGGGTCACCGGTGCCTTGAGGCGGGGCAGAGGCTGTAACGTCAGTTCCGACAGGCATGTGTGCAGAAGCAGCGTCAAGGCACCGCGCTCGCCGGCCTCCAGGCGTGCGCGGCGCTTGGTCTCCAGATCCTCCCGGTAGAAATGCAGAAAGGCCGGATGCTGCTGCCCCAGCTCGTGGAAGACATGCGCGGGCAGCCAGTGGGCGATCAGCTCCTCCTCCACCGTAAGCAGGCAAGGATGCGTACCGTGCAGCAAACCGGGCGCCCCCACGGCCTCGCCCGGACCATGGAACACATCCCCATCCGCCTCGTTGCACTCCCGCACCACGCCCTTGACGATGATCCACAACCCTGCGGCCGGTTCCCCGGCCTCGGCCAGACGCTTGCCACGCGGTGCGTACACCACATCCAGCGCCCCTTGCGCCCGGGCCTGTAAATGGTCGGGCAGGCGATCGAAGGGAGGGATCGTGGTGAGGGAGGATGGCTCGAGGAGGTTCATGACTCCAGCCTCTCGAATGAATGCAAACTACAGCATAACCTCAAGCGCATTGCCACGCTTCAAGGGGACGTTCGCTTTTGGCAAGGCGCCTGCTTGGGGTTTGCTCGCGGAGGGGAGCCCGCTACAGCCGGGCGCACCAGATCCAAGCATTCGGTCTGCGTTCCTTGGCCGGACATCCACTCCCACGTGCAGGCTGATCGCCATGGGCATACCGTCATGGCACGATGGCCTATGCTTGGAGCAGCCCAGAATTTCGCCCATGAACGCCTCCCCCCTCACCGAACCCGTCTTCACCGCCCGCGGCCTGACCAAGACCTACCGCATGGGCGAGGTGGAAGTGCAGGCCTTGCGCGGGATTGACCTCGAGCTTTACCGCGGGGAGCAGCAGCGGGTGGCCATTTGCTGTTGTGCGACAAGCCAACCGGAGCACTGGACTCGGCCACCGGGATAGTGGTGCTGGAGACGCTGGAGAAGGTGAACCGTGAGCTTGGCACGCTCGCCGTGCTCATCACCCACAAGGATGCGATCGATTTCATGGTCGACGTTCAGTTCAACCAGGCCGCACGCGAGGACCTGGCGCTGACCTTCACCGACCCCACCAGCAGTCGCGTGCTGCATGAGCTGGCGGCGCTGCCCGGGGTGACGCATGTGGAGGGTTTCCGCGACGTGCCGGCCATCCTGCGTTTCCAGAACCACCAGTATCGCTCCGCGGTGTATGGCATCCAGCCCGAAGGGGCGCTCCTGCTTGCCGGCGCCATCGGCTTCGGCGTGGTGTACAACAGCGCAACCATCGCCCTCTCCGAATGCAGCCGCGAACTGGCCTCCTTGCGCGTGCTCGTCTTCACCCGCGGCGAGATCGCCTACATCCTGCTCGGCGAGCTGGCCGTGCTGACGCTCGCCGCCATCCCCGTCGGCATGCTGCTCGGGGTGGGGCTGGTCGGCATCCTGGTCCTTGCCTTCACCAACGACCTCTACCGCCTTCCCTGCATAAGTTCAGAAACCTTTGGCACTCCTTTACCGAGGAAGGAGGGCCATG
>JBMFOY010000150.1:0-3585 GCA_049969375.1 Halothiobacillaceae bacterium
CCGCCTTGCGCAGCAAGAGCCGCCGCGACGCTGCCCTCGAACGGCTTAAGGCCGCCGGATTGGTGACGCTGACCGAAGGTGTCGTGGAGGTGATCCGCACGCCTTACCATCTGCGCGCGCGAGCCCCTGCGAAAGTTTCAAAAGACGCGAAACCCCGTGCCAATTTTTCGCAAGATTCGCAGCTTTCGCAGACCCCCGGCGCTACGGTGGCAAAACCCGCCCCCACCGATCCCGACCGGGAGGCTTTCTGATGAACGCCGCCGCCTTGCTCGCCGACCTGCGCGCCGCCGGGTTCGCCCTTCATCCGGACGGTGACCGGCTGATTGTTAGCCCGGCGTCAAAGCTTACGCCTGCGCAACGCGAGGCGATCCGAGAGCACAAGCCCGGCCTGCTTGGCTGCCTGTGGGCGGAGATGCTCAAGGAGCACTTCGAGGAACGCGCCGCCATCCTCGAATTCGACGGCGGCATTCCCCGCGAGGAAGCCGAAGCCGCCGCCCGCGCATCCACCGGCCTGCTGGCCCGCAATCTTGGCCTGCCGTGGGCTGCCCTGCGGCTGGCCCTGAATGATCCGGCGCTGCCGGATTCCCCCGACCCCGTGGATAGGCCGCCCTACGGCCTGCCCGCGTGGTGTTTGACCCCCAACCGCAAACCCGTTCCACAAGGAGCCTATCGTGTTAACAGACGAAGAATTTAATGCGATTACCGCAGAAATTAACGACCTGCGCCGCTACCTGTCCGCGCGGATTGCCTATTACTCGGCGATGGGCGCAAACGACAACACGCCGCATAGCACATGGCGACTGCCCGACGGAGCCTTGCTGACCTGCGATCCGCCCCTGACGCGCGAGGAAGTGGCCGACGCCGAAGACTGCGACCCCGAAGACATCCAACCCGTAGGAGCCTGACTATGACCCGATCCCCCATTGAGCAAGCCATCGCCGAGGCCAAGCGCGAGCTTGAGAAGGCCGCCCTGTCGGTGCTGACTGAAGCCCCGCTACTGCTGGAAGACCGCGCCCGGCTGGTGCTGCGCATGGTGCAGGTGATCAACCTGTGCGCTGTCCATCTGGACGAACTCAAAGGAGACAAGCAATGAGCCTGAACCTGTCTGCTGAATCGCAAACCTATGAACTGCCCCCATCTGGAAGCCTGCCTGCCCGCTGCTGCCATGTCATCGACTTGGGAACGCAAACGGTGGAATACCAAGGCGAGGCCAAGCGGCAGCACAAAATCGCCATCGCGTGGCAACTGGACGAGTGCCGATCCGACGGCGAACCCTTCACGGTGAGCCGCCGCTTTACCGCAAGCCTGCACGAGAAGGCCGCCCTGCGCCAATTCTTGGAAAGCTGGCGCGGCCGCCCCTTCACGCCGGAAGAACTCAAAGGCTTTGCCCTGCCGCGTCTGCTCAACGCGCCTTGTCTGCTCAACATCGTGCATGAAGACCGGGGCGGTAATCCTTTCGCGGCCATCAAGAGCATTGCCCCCATGCCGCGCGGCATGACCCCGCCGCCGGAGGTCAAGGACCCGCTCATCTTCGACCTATCCGACCCCAAGACGTGGGCCGCCTTCAACCGCCTGAGCAAGCGCCAACAAGAAGCCATCGAAGCATCGCCGGAATGGCAAGCGCGCCAAGACATCGGCAACCCGGCGGCTGCATTTGCCGACATACAAGACGACATCGCATTTTGACGGAGGCCCGCCATGAACTACATGTTGACCCTTGACCTTGAGACCGTCCCCGGCCAGAGCGAGGCCGCCCGCGCCATCGCCCGCGCTGAAACCAAGGCCCCCGGCAATCTGAAAAAGGCCGAGAGCATCGAAGCCTGGTGGGCTGAGCACGGCGAGGCCGCCATCGAAGAGCAATGGCGCAAGCAAGCGCTCGAGCCGTCGCTGGGCGAGATTTGCGCCATCGGCTACGCCATCGGTGAAGACGACTCGGCACAATCCATCGTGCGCGGCCATGACGAGACGGAAGGCGACTTCCTACGCCGTGCGCTTCATGCCATCAACGCCGCTTTACGCCAAGCCCCCTACTGGCACGAGGCGCGCCGCCCCTTCGTGGTTTGCCACAACGCCGCCTTCGATCTGCCATTCCTGCGCGCCCGGTGCTGGGCCAATCGGATCATCCCCCCGCACTGGCTGCCCAAGCCGGAAGACCGGCAAGGCAAGGATTACGGCGACACCATGCTGCTGTTCGCCGGTTACGGTGGCCGTGTGAGCCTATCGAAACTGGCGCGCTGCCTTGGCCTAGCCGACCCGAAGGAAACCGGCGATGGCCGCGACGTGTTCGACCAGTGGCGATCCGGGCAACATGAGGCGCTGGCCGCCTACAACATCGCCGATGTGGAAACAACGCGCCGCGCGTGGCTGATCATGCGCATTGGGGCAGACTGCGAGGTTATCGATGCGTGATGATGGAACCCTTCTCGGCATCGACCCCGGCCTAAACGGTGCGCTGGCGTGGCTGACGCCGGAAGGTGAGGTGATCGACGTGACCGACATCCCCATACTCGACGAAGGCCCGCGCCGTAGGCTAATCGATGCCGTGGCATTGTCGGCGCTGGCAAGACGGCATCGGGTGCGCCGCGCCGTCATTGAAGCCGTGGCCGCCCGACCTACCGACGGCAAGGTGGCCGCCTTCAGCTTTGGCCGTAATGTCGGCGCGCTGGAAGCCATCATCACGGCTTCCGGCCTGCCACTCTTTCGCGTGGCCCCCATCACATGGCGGCGCTGGGCTGGCATCCCAGCCAACGCGCCCAAGAACGCAAGCCTTGCCGCCGCCTGCCGGTTATGCCCTGAAGCCCGCGCGCTTCTCACGCGGCATGACCGCGCCGATGCGGTGCTCATTGGTTTGTGGGGAGCGCGCCATGCCTAAACTGCCTGCCAAAGACCGCGAGGTCCTGCGCCTGCGCAACGCCATACGCCGCATTCTGCCGCCGGTGTTGCAGAAGCTTTACCAACTAGCCATTGCCGGTGACGTGCAAGCCGCCAAACTACTTCTAGACCGCGCCTTGCCTGCCTTAACGCCGGTGCGTGACGCCGTGGTGCTCAACGGCGAAACACCCGCCGAGTGGAAGGCCGACCTGCTAGGCAAGGTGGCTGGCGGCGAAGTGGCCCCAAGGGAAGCGCTGGCGCTGCTAGAACTGTTCGAGCGAGCCCCCGACCGCCCCGGCGACAAGCCCACCAAGGCCATTCCGGCAGAGACGCTTGCTGCCATCCGTGAAACGCTTTATGGCAAGGAGAACAAGGCCCATGACGCTGAATGACACGCGCTACCTGGAACGGCTGATTGGACGCGATGCGCTGGAAACCCTCATGCAGACCTATGGCGGCTTGGTGTTGCGCATCCCCAAGCGCCCGCCATCCTCCGGCCCGCTGCGCGACCTGCCCGAACCGGCCCAAGAAGCCCTGTGCACCTACGCCGGAGGAACGATGATCTACATCCCCAAGGACGAGAAACGCGACCGCGCGGCCAGAAACGCCGCCATCCGCGCCGCCTATGCTGGCGGCGAATCTGTCCAATCCATCGCCCGGCGCTACCGGCTTACGGAGCGCTGGGTGTATGAAATCCTCAACCGTCCGGATTGA
>JBMFOY010000151.1:0-3574 GCA_049969375.1 Halothiobacillaceae bacterium
ATTCAGCGTTTCCTGTTTGGGGCAGGACGCCCCAACGCGAACAACGACGCACGTCGTTGATTCGCGGAGGCCGTCGCGGACAGGCGCCTTGATGAGACGAGCTGAAAGAATCCATGGATGGATTTTTTCAGCATTTTCGTAAGGTGTTTCCATGTCCCGCAAACGTCTAGCCCTGCTCATTACCCGCGCCACGCCGGAATCCGCCTATGCGCCGCTGATGATGGCGGCAACCGCCGCGGCCATGGACTACGAGTGCAAGCTGTTTTTCGCCTTTGGCGGGCTGGAGTTGTTGCGTCCGGCGCCACGCCTCGAGGTGCCGGGGCCCATGGCGGATGCCCTCCCTGATCTGGTCGAGCTGCGTGCCACCTGTCTGGAGCAGGGGGTGGAGATGATTGCCTGCTCCGCCTCGCTCTCCATGGGTGCGCTCCCCCGCGAGCAACTCATTCCCGAAGCTACCGTGGCCGGCATGGCCACCTGGCTTGCCTTCGCCTCGGGCGCCGAAATCCAGCTCAACTTCGGCTGAAATCTGGCCTGATACAGTCATTCAAAAATTTGAAAGGTGCGTGTGCGTGCGCGTCTTTCCCGAGCTTTTTGCTCAATCGTTCAGGAACGGTTCCATTTTCTCTTTAATAACCTTTGATGATGGGGCATCTGATGGCCTGATGGCGTGGTTGATCCACTGATAATCAATGGGTTATGTCTTTTTTGCGCTGTGCTTGGTGGCGATCCTTATTTGGCTGAGTTGTCTTTGATGAATATCAATAAATTCTGATGTTCTTAGTGTTCGTTTTGCGATTTTGACAAGCCTCCATGTCACCTGCGAAGGTTCCGCGCAGCCTCGAGTGGAGGCCGTCAACTGTACATCTGCTACAAACCAAGCAAACAACAAGGAGCAAGGCATGACATCCGCGCTGAAGCGTTCCGTCCTCGCCACCGCCATCGCCACCCTCGTGGCCGCCCCCGCCTATGCGACTAATGGCATGAATATGGAAGCCTATGGCGCCAAGGCTGGCGGTATGGGGGGAGCCTCTATGGCCTACGACTCGGGCAACTCGGCCCTGATGAATAATCCAGCGACCCTGGCTTTGAAAAAAGAAGGGAGTGATTTTGGTATCGGCTTGACCCTGTTAAGTCCAGACGTCAAGTCCTCTACGCCGAACATGCCAACTGCCGAGTCGAGTGGCAATGCTTACCTCATGCCATCCATGTCCTGGATCAAGAAGTCAGGGGCCTTTGCGTTCGGTGCAGGGATGGTGGCCCAAGGGGGCATGGGTACGGAATATGGACGTAACAGCTTCCTCTCCCCAAGTGGTCAGGAGGTGCGCTCGGAAGTTGCTTTTGGCCGTTTGATGGCGCCTTTGGCCTATAAGGTAAACGATCAGCTTTCCATTGCTGGCCAATTGGACTTCATCTGGGCAAGCATGGATCTTCAGATGGATATGATGGCCAATCAACTTGGGGCGGGGATGATGTCGGGTGACATCGTGGCGAGTGGAACGGTCATGCAAAGTCCACAGACCGGGCAATTGATGCAAACACCCAATGCTTACATGCGCTTCAACTTGACGAATGATAATAAGTTTTCTGGTGCGACGACGGGCAGTGGATTCGGTGCCAAGATCGGTGTGCATTACCAGCTGAATAAGGAATGGGCCTTTGGTGCCACGTATCACACGAAGACTTCCATCTCTGATCTGCGTGGACGTGGTTCTCTGGAGGGCGGGGTTGCAGGTCAAGGCAATCAAGTGATGGCGGTGGGCTCCTATACCATCAAAGACTTCCAATGGCCGGCCACCTTCGCTATGGGCGCGGCTTGGAACGTCTCTCCTAATTTGATGCTTGTTGCGGACTACAAGCGCATCGGTTGGTCCGATACGATGGAGAACTTTAGCGTCAACTTTGAGGGAGACAATGGTGCCACGTTGGACGTGAAAATGGCGCAGAAGTGGAAGGATCAGGATGTTTACATGATCGGGGCGCAATATAAGGTTCTTCCAAATCTTGCTCTGCGTGTTGGGTATAACTACGCATCCAAACCCATTGAGGACCGTTATCTGAACCCGTTATTCCCTGCGATCATCGAGTCGCATTATACCTTGGGTGTGGGGTGGCAGATTGATAAGGCTAACAGCCTGGCAGCTTCTTTGGCCTATGCCCCGGAGGTTGAACAAACCAACCCCGGTATGCCACCGATGGGCATTCCCGCAGTGAGCTCATCGCACAGTCAGACTACCTGGCGTGTTAATTACAATTACCACTTCTGATCCTTGGTTCGAGGCTCGGACATCCAAGGGCGACGCACGTCGCCCTTTTTGTTTGCGTGGAGAAAATTAATGAAATTGATGCCTGCATTGAAAGTCAGTTTTTCCGCCTGTGCTCTGGGAGTGGTGCTGGCCACCAGTGTTCACGCCGAAGAATTGCTCAAGCCCTTCTTGGCCGCGCCAGATCAGCAAGGGGATCTCCGCGCGGTGGGCGACCAGCTCAAGAAAAAGCTCAAGGAGTCCGGTTTTGTGGTGGTGGGGGACTATGTGCCGTATGACAAGGTGCGCGTGCTCGCGGTCACCAGCGATGCCTTGAAAAAGACCGCGGCGAAAACCGACCGCGGGGCTTATGGCGCGGTCATGCGCGTGTCGTTGGCGGATGCGGGGGGCATGGTACAGGTCACTTGTACCAACCCGGCCTATCTGGCCGCGGCCTATCACTTGTCGGATGCCTTGGACAAGACCTCTGAGTCCTTGGATAAGGCTATCGGGTGCAAGGAGCCCTTTGGCGCGAACGGCATGAGCGCCAAGGACCTGGCCAATTACAACTATGCCGTGGGGATGGAGTACTTCGAAGATGTCTACGATCTCGGCAAGTTCGGCGGCTTCGAGGAGGCGGTGAAGACCATCGAAGCCAATCTGGCTGACAAGAAGGGTGGGGTGGAGAAGGTGTACCGGGTGGACATCCCCGGCAGGCAGCAGGTGCTGTTTGGCGTGGCTATGCGCACGGAGGCCGCTGGGGGCGACAAGTATGCCGATGATGCCTTCCAGATGGGGATGGTCGATGTCGAGCCGCGCAAGCGGGCGGCCTACCTGCCCTACGAGATCCTGGTCAGCGGCCATAAGGCCGAGGCCTTGCACATGCGTTACCGTATGGCGCTGTACTTTCCTGACCTGTCGATGATGGGCTCGGGGCCGAGCTTCTTCAAACTCAAATCATCCCCGGACGCCGTGTTGCAGGCCCTGCGCAAGGCCTCGGGCGGCAAGGTGGAGGAGCCGACTCAGGCCGCAGTCTGGGGCGCGCCGGGTTCCTGATCGCGCGGCGTAGGTGCGGTCCCGGGGCGCCTCTGAAAGACCATCCAGCCCTAACAGGATGTTGAAAAAGGGCTTCCTGCTGCCCTTTTTCAGCTCGCCTTGTCGCGGTATACGCCCGCGACAGGCTGCGAACATCAATCACTTAGCGTGATTGATATTCGTGCAAGCCATCTAGGCTCACCTTAACAGGCCGTTGAAAAGCGTTTTTCAACGGCCTGTTAAGGCTGTAGAGAGCAAATAAACTGTCCGGACTTGTAGCACGATGGTTGTCCGGTTTT
>JBMFOY010000152.1:0-3509 GCA_049969375.1 Halothiobacillaceae bacterium
ATGCGCCTTGATAAGACGAGCTGAAAAAATCCATGGATGGATTTTTTCAGCGTTTACCTAGACTTCGCGCCCATGCTAAACCTCAACCATCTTTCCCTCCGCCGCGGTGCGAAGCTGCTGTTTCGCGACGCGAGCTTCCAGATCCATCCCGGCCAGCGCGTGGGCGTGACTGGGGCCAATGGCTGTGGCAAGTCCAGCCTGTTCGCCCTGCTGCGCGGTCAGCTTACGCCTGACACAGGCGATGCGACCTATCCGTTGAACTGGGTGGTGGCGCACGTGGCGCAGGAAACCCCGCCAGATCCGCGCCCGGCCATCGACTACGCCCTCGACGGCGACGGAGAGCTGCGAGCCATCGAGCGCGCTATGGCCGAGGCCGAGGTGGCGGGGGAAGGGACGCGCTTGGCCGAGTTGCACGGGCAGTTGGAGGCGATTGGCGGCTACGATGCCCGCGCCCGGGCCGCGCACCTGCTGCACGGCCTTGGTTTTGCGCCGGGGACAGAGTTGCGCCCGGTGGCCGAGTTCTCCGGCGGCTGGCGGATGCGCCTGAACCTCGCCCGCGCGCTCATGTGCCGCTCGGACCTGCTGCTGCTGGACGAACCGACCAATCACCTTGACCTTGAGGCGGTGGTCTGGCTGGAGGAGTGGTTGAAGGGCTATCGTGGCACCTTGCTGCTGATCTCGCACGATCGCGACTTTCTCGACGCCGTCTGCACCCACATTGTGCACATCGAGAACGAGACGGCGATCCTCTACACCGGCAATTACAGCACGTTCGAGCGCCTGCGCGCCGAACGCCTGGCCACCCGCCAGGCCGAGTACGCGCGTCAGCAGCGCGAGATCGCCCACATCCGCAGTTTCGTCGACCGCTTCAAGGCCAAGGCGAGCAAGGCCCGTCAGGCGCAGAGCCGCCTTAAGGCGCTTGAGCGCATGGAGCTGATCGCCGCCGCGCACGCCGATTCACCCTTCCATTTCGCGTTCCGTTCGCCCGAAAAGCTGCCCAATCCGATCCTGCGCCTGGACGGGGTCAGCGCGGGCTATGGCGAGCGGCCGGTGCTGGGCGGAGTGAAGCTGATCCTTGCCCCGGGGGATCGGATCGGTCTTTTGGGCGTCAATGGCGCGGGTAAGTCGACCCTGATCAAGCTCTTGGCGGGCGAGATCGCGCCGCTTGCCGGAGAGTGCCAGCCGGCCAAGGATCTGCGCGTCGGCTATTTCGCTCAGCACCAGCTCGAGCAGCTTCATCCAGAGTGGACGCCGCTCGAACATCTGCGCCATGAACATCCTCAGGTCCCCGAACAGGAGCTGCGCGACTACCTCGGCGGCTTTGGTTTCGCGGGCGACATGGCACTCGCTCCGGTCGCGCCGTTTTCGGGCGGCGAGAAGGCCCGTCTGGTGCTCGCCTTGCTGGTTTACCGCAGACCGAACCTGCTGTTGCTCGACGAGCCGACCAACCACCTCGACCTCGACATGCGCGATGCCCTGGCGCTGGCGTTACAGGAGTTCGAGGGGGCCATGGTGATTGTCTCGCACGACCGGCACATGCTGCGCACCTGCGCCGACCGGTTGTGGCTGGTGCATGGCGGGCGGGTGGATGAGTTTCCGGACAGCCTGGACGACTATCCACGCTGGCTGGCGGCCCAGCAGGTCGCCTCCCATCCGGTGGCGGCCGTCACCGCCGAGGCCGAGCACAGCGCCGCAGCGCGCAAGGACCGTCGCCGCTTGGAGGCCGAGCTGCGCAAGCGCTTGCAGCCTCTGCGCCGGGAGGTAGAGCGGCTGGAGGCCGAGATGGGGCGTCTCGCTGGGGAGAAGGGGGACTTGGAGACCACCCTCTCGGATCCCGCGATCTACGCCGAAGCGAACAAGGAGGCGCTCAAGCGCCTTCTTGCGGACAAGGTGCGCCTCGATGCCGCTCTCGAGCAGGTCGAGGAGGCCTGGCTAGCGGCCAGCGAGGCACTGGAGGAAGCCATGCGGGTGGCCGAGGGCTGATCAGGCCGTTGAAAAACGACTGCGGTGGGCCATCTGCGGCGTTGCGCGGTGCTCGCTCCCCCGCCTATCGACTTGATATGTCTCGGTCGCTGCGCTCCGTGCGCCTTGCATCTGGCCATCCTCGTGACGTTTTTCAACGGCCTGTGTGCGCCCAGGCCTTCCGGCAGCAGCCTGGTTCAGGCCCCCGCAGCGCCCCCAGGCTCGCTGAGGGGATAGGGTTTCGGCGGTTCCGGGGTGAGAATGGTGTCCTCCGGCTGCCCCGGCAGCAGGTCGGGATAGTCGAGGGTGTAGTGCAAGCCGCGGCTTTCCCGGCGCGCCATGGCGCAGCGCACGATCAGCTCGGCCACCACGACGAGGTTGCGCAGTTCGATCAGGTTATGGGTGACGCGGAAGTGGCCGTAGTACTCGTTGATTTCCCGCTTGAGCAGGTCGATGCGGTTGAGGGCGCGCTCCAGGCGTTTGGTGGTGCGCACGATGCCCACATAGTCCCACATGGTTTGCCTAAGTTCGTGCCAGTTGTGGCTGACGATGACCTCCTCGTCGGAGTCGGTCACCTGGCTCTCGTCCCACTCCGGGATCTTTGGCAGGGCGTTGGCCTCACGCATGCGGCGGGCAATATCCTGCGCGGCGGCCCGGCCGTAGACCAGGCATTCGAGCAGCGAGTTGCTCGCCAGCCGGTTGGCCCCGTGCAGGCCTGTGTGGCTGACCTCGCCGATGGCGTATAGGCGGTCGATGTCGGTGCGCCCGTGCATGTCCACCATCACCCCGCCGCAGGTGTAGTGCGCGGCGGGTACCACCGGGATAGGCTGGCGGGTGATGTCGTAGCCATACTCCAGGCAGCGTGCGTAGATGGTGGGGAAGTGCTCGCGCACGAACTCCGGCGGCTTGTGGCTGATGTCGAGATAGACGCAGTCCAGCCCCAGGCGCTTCATCTCGTGGTCGATGGCGCGGGCGACGATGTCGCGCGGGGCCAGCTCGCCGCGCGCATCGTAGCGGTGCATGAACGGCGTCCCGTCGGGCAGCAGCAAGCGCCCGCCCTCGCCGCGCACGGCCTCGGAGATCAGATAGGTCTTGGCGCGCGGATCATAGAGGGCGGTCGGATGGAACTGGATGAATTCCATGTTCGCCACCCGGCAGCCGGCGCGCCAGGCCATGGCGATGCCATCGCCGGTCGAGCCGTCCGGGTTGGTGGTGTAGAGGTAGGCCTTGCTCGCGCCGCCGGTTGCCAGCACCACGAAGCGCGCGCGGAAGACTTCCACATGCCCGGTATTGCGGTTCAGGGCATAGGCCCCGACGCAGCGGTCGCCCTCAAGACCAAGGCGGCGGGTGGTGATGAGGTCGATCGCGGTGTGCTGGTCGAGCAGGGTGAGGGTCCGGCGCGCGCGGGCGGCGCGCAGGAGGGTGCTCTCCAGTGCCGCGCCGGTCGCATCCTGGGCATGGGCCACCCTCCTGTGACTGTGCCCCCCCTCGCGCGTCAGGTGCAGGCGCCCCTTCTCGCGGGTGAAGGGCATCCCTAAGCGTTCGAG
>JBMFOY010000153.1:0-3467 GCA_049969375.1 Halothiobacillaceae bacterium
CCATCCATGGATTTTTTCAGCTCGTCTTATCAAGGCACATGTCCGCGACGGACTCCGCGAATCAACGACGTTCGTCGTTGTTCGCGTTGGGACATCCTGCCCCAAAATGGGAGCGCCACGCATGAACTGGACCGACACCCTCGACATCGCCATCGCCCTCGACGAGGCCCACCCGGACGTGGACCCGCAGTGGGTGCGCTTCACCGACCTGTACGCCTGGGTGCTGGCGCTGCCGGGGTTCACCGGCGACCCGGAGAAATCCAACGAGAAGATCCTCGAAGCAATCCAGATGGCTTGGATCGACGAGCGCGACTGAGCGCCCATACCTGGGCCATCGCATGAGGGCATGAGGGTCTGGAACGCTCGCGCAAGGTGAAAACGCAGCATGCGGAGGGGTCCTTTCTTTGCCCCGCCTGGATGTAGGAGGCCCGCCCTCGGGCCGATGATCCAACGCCCACTCGCGGCGAGGGCGAGGGCGCCGCTCCTCCACGGAGGGCGGGCCATCCACCAGACTCATGCGATGGCTCTGGCGCTCATACATTCCCTTTATCAGGCGAGTCAACCCGCATACAATGGCGAGTTCTAGTTTCTTGACCATTCCTTCTGGAGTCCCTAAACCATGGCCGTTGAGCGCACCCTTTCCATCATCAAGCCTGATGCCGTCGCCAAGAACGTGATCGGCGCCATCTACAGCCGTTTCGAGAACGCCGGCCTGAAGATCGTCGCCGCCAAAATGATGCACCTGACCCGCGAGCAGGCCGAAGGCTTCTACGCCGTGCACAAGGAGCGCCCCTTCTTCGGTGAACTGGTCGGCTTCATGATCTCCGGCCCGGTGATGATCCAGGTCCTGGAAGGCGAAAATGCCGTCACCAAAAACCGCGACCTGATGGGCGCCACCGATCCGAAGAAGGCCGAGCCGGGCACCATCCGCGCCGACTTCGCCGACAGCATCGACGCCAACGCCGTGCACGGTTCCGACAGCCTGGAGAACGCGAAGATCGAGATCGACTTCTTCTTCAAGCCCGAAGAGATCTGCCCGCGCTGAGCGCTGGACGACACCCCGTGGGCATGATCGACTCTAGCGGCAAGATCAACCTGCTCGGCCTGCCCAAGGGCAAGCTTACGCAGTTTTTCATCGAGCTGGGTGAAAAACCCTTCCGCGCCGTGCAGGTGATGAAGTGGATTCACCAGCGCGGCGTGACCGACTTCGCCGCCATGAGCGACCTGTCCAAAGCCCTGCGCGAGAAGCTCGCGCAGGTCGCCGAAATCCGCATTCCCGAGGTGCAGCACGAGCAGCGCTCCCGCGACGGGACGATCAAATGGGTGCTGCGCCTCAACGAAGGCAACAGCGTGGAGATGGTCTACATCCCCGAGCGGGACCGGGCCACGCTGTGCGTCTCCTCCCAGGTCGGCTGCGCGCTGGCCTGCACCTTCTGCTCCACCGGCCGGCAGGGCTTCAACCGCAACATGAGTGCGGCCGAGATCGTCGCCCAGCTGTGGATGGCCGAGCACCGCCTGGTTGAAAAGACGCTACCCTCCGAACGCAAGATCAGCAACATCGTGTTCATGGGCATGGGCGAGCCCCTGCTCAACTTCGAGGCGGTGGTCGATGCCGCCGAGATCATGATGGAGGACAACGCCTTCGGCCTCTCCAAGCGCCGGGTGACGGTCAGCACCTCCGGCGTGGTGCCCGCCATGGCGCGCCTGCAAGAGCGGGTGGATGTCTCGCTGGCCGTCTCCCTGCACGCGCCGAATGATGCCCTGCGTGACATCCTGGTGCCGCTCAATCAGAAGTACCCGCTCAAAGCCCTGATGGCCGCCTGCGATGCCTACGCACCGAACGCCCCCACCGGCAGCATCACCTACGAATACGTGATGCTCCAGGACGTGAACGACACCGACCGGCACGCCGAGGAGTTGATCGAGCTGTTGCGCGGCCGGCCGGCCAAGGTCAACCTGATTCCGTTCAACCCGTTCCCGCAGTCCGGCTACCAGCGTTCGAGCAACGAGCGCATCGACCGCTTCATGCGCCGCCTTGAGGCCGCTAACATCACCACCATCCCGCGCCGCACGCGCGGGGATGACATCGACGCCGCCTGCGGGCAGCTGGTCGGCGAGGTGGAAGACCGCGCCCGCCGTGCCGAACGGCTGGAACGCATGCCGCTGAGGCCCGCGTCCTGATGGCCCGTCCAGCCTGGCTCGCCACCACCCTCCTCGTGGCCGTGCTGATGGGCTGCAGCTCCAGCCCGACGCGGGACGAGCCCCCGTCCGACAACGCCCGCGCGGCGCAGATCAACGTCCAGCTGGGACTGGGCTACCTGCAGCGCGGGCAGAAGCAGGCCGCCGCGGAGAAACTCGCCCGCGCGCTGGAGCAGGACCCGAAATCGGCCCTAGTGCACCACGCCAATGCCCTGTTGCTGGATGTGCTGGGCGAGACGGAGGCCGCCGACCGCCACTTCCGCCGCGCCATCGAGCTGGACCCGAAGGACTCCGAGGCGCGCAACAACTACGGCGCCTTTCTCTGCCGCCTCAAACGTACCGGTGAAGGTGTGGCCATGCTTGAACAAGCGCTCACCAATCCCCTCTATGCCACTCCTGAATTCGCCTGGTCGAACATCGGCCAATGCCACCGTCAAGCGGGGCAGCTCGGCGAGGCACAAGCCGCGCTGCTTAAGGCCGTGCAGCTCAATCCCCGACTTGCCTCCGCCTGGCTTCTGCTCGCCCAAACCCAGCTCGAGCGCGGCGAGGCCATGCAGGCGCGAGAGAGCCTCAGGCGTCACCACGACCTGGCCCCGCAAAGCCCCGCAAGCCTACTTCTTGGGGCGCGCATCGAACAGGCGCTGGGCCAGCGTCAGGCGCAGGCGCATTACGAGCTGCTCCTGCGCGGCAAGTTTCCTGATTCCGACGAGGCCCGTCGCCTCGGGGAGATGCCAAAGTGAGTTCATCGAACATGGATGATGCTGCAACAGGCCTGGGCGAACACGCCGGACTGGGTGAGATGCTGCGCAAGGCCCGCGAGACGCAAGAACTCACGCCGACCGCACTGGCGCGCCAGCTAAACCTGGATGTCCGCCTGATCGAGGCGCTGGAGGCCGAGAACCTCGCCGCCCTGCCGGCCCCGGTCTACGTACGCGGTTACCTGCGCCAACTGGCGCTCAATCTTGCCCTTGATGAAGGCGCGCTGCTGCGGGCCTATCAGCGCCTGGTGGGCACGATGGAGCCGGCGCCCCTGCGCAGCACCCCGCCGATCGACACGATGAAGCCCGCCCACGAGGACAGGCGACGCTGGCCGTGGCTGGCAGGCGTGCTGGTGCTGGGGGTGGCGGCTTTGGGCTTCTACGGGGCCTCGCTGCTGCCGGAGTCCTGGGTCGAGTCTATCCACGAACCAGCCGCCAGCGTGACCGCGCCGCCCGCCCCCGCGGCCACCACCCTGCCGCTGCCCCCTCCCATGCCCCTGCCGATCGAGC
>JBMFOY010000154.1:0-3354 GCA_049969375.1 Halothiobacillaceae bacterium
ACATCTCGGGACGATCCGGATCGAACACCACCTGCACGATGCCCTCGCGGTCGCACAGATCGATGAAGATGACCCCGCCGTGGTCGCGGCGGCGGTTGACCCAACCGGTCAAAGTGACGGTCTGGCCATCGAGTTGCTCGTTAAGCAGTCCACAGTAATGCGTGCGCATGGGGAGATCCGGAGCGAAAAACGCATGATGTTAAGGCTAAGCCTTGGGGGCGGCAACCGCAGGCCCGCTGATGGCTTGGCCATGGGACCGCGCGGGGGGCACCACCATGCCGAGCGAGATGATCATACGCATGGCATCCTCAACACCCATGTCGAGCTCGACCACCTCATCCCTGGCCACGAAGATGACATAGCCGGAGGTCGGATTCGGCGCAGTGGGCACATAGACCGTCAACATCTCATTGGCCGTCTTCTCCTGCACCTCACCCACCGGATCCCCCGCAAGGAAGGCCAGAGTCCACAGCCCCTTGCTCGGATACTCCACCAAGAGCACCTTGCGGAAGGCCCGTGAATCACTGGAGAGGAAGGTGTGCATCAGCTGCTTGACTGCCGAATAGACCGAACGCACCAGCGGGATGCGATCGAGCACCCCCTCCCACACCCCGACTAGGCGCCGGCCGAGGAAGTTGGCCGCGATCAGGCCGGTGACCAGCAGCACCACCAGGGCGAGGATCACCCCAAGACCCGGAATATGGAAGCCAAGCAAGGCCTCCGGCCGATAGGCCGGCGGCAGGAGCACCAGCGTGCGGTCCATGAACTGCACCAGGCTGATCACCACCCACCAGGTAATAACCAGCGGCACCCAAACCAGGAGACCGGCGACGAGATAGCGGCGCAAGGTAGCCAGCGGGCCACGCGCATGGCCCGTCGGCTGTTCGGCCTCAACGGCTGAGGGGATGTGATCGCTCATGGCATACACCGTCGCTTGGCAGGCTGTTCATCATCTTAACCCATCGGGCGCATCCCTCCCCCGGTTTCGCCTTGCCCGCCCAAGTTGGCAGAATGCCGCCTTGGACAACTGAATGGTTCAACCCCCCTTATCCCACCAGGAACGCTCCTCCATGCCCTCCTCCCGTACCCTTCTGATCACCGGCTGCTCATCCGGTATCGGCGAAAGCGCCGCCCGAGCCATGCGCGCCCGAGGCTGGCGGGTGTTTGCCAGCGCACGCAAGCCCGAGGACGTGGCGCGCCTGGAGCGCGAGGGGTTCGAGGCAGTCCAGCTGGACCTGGACGACTCCGCCTCGATCCAGGCCGCGGTGGATAAGTTGCTGGGGCACACTGGCGGCACCCTGGATGCACTGTTCAATAACGGCGCCTGGGGCCTGCCCGGGGCGGTGGAGGACCTCTCCCGCAACGCCCTGCGCGCCCAGTTCGAGACCGCCCTGTTCGGCTGGGTGGAGCTGACCAACCTGATCATCCCCGTCATGCGCCGCCAAGGTGCGGGGCGCATCGTGCAGTGCAGCTCGGTGCTCGGCTACGCCGCCTTTCCCTACCGCGGCGCATACAACGCCGCCAAGTTCGCCCTTGAAGGGATCACCGACACCCTGCGCATGGAACTCTCCGGCACGGGCATCCACGTGAGCCTGATCGAGCCAGGCCCAATCTCCACCCGCTTTCGCGCCAACGCCCTCACCGCCTTCCAGCGCTGGATCCGCATGGAGGGCAGCGCGCACGAGCCCCAGTACCGCCGCCAGCTCGAACGACTGACCAAGGAAGGGCCTGCAGCCCCCTTCACCCTGCCCCCCGAGGCGGTGGTAAAAAGACTCATCCACGCCCTGGAGAGCCCCCACCCCAAACCACGCTACCCGGTCACCGTCCCCGCGGTGGCCTTCTACTGGCTCAAGCGCATCCTGCCCATCCGCACCATGGATCGCCTGCTCATCGCCGCCTCCGGTGGAGGCAAGCGCTGATGCACACCTGGCCGCCGCCGCACACGGTGCGGATCTCCCCCCGCGCCAAACGCCTGCTGCTGCGCTTTCACCCCGAGAAGGGGCTGGAGATCGTTAGCCCCACCCGGCTGAGCGCACGCCAGGTGGGCAATGTGCTCGATGCGCATCGCGCCTGGATCGAACAGCACCTATCCAAGCTACACCCATGGCCGGCGGAGCACCTGCCCGAAGCCATCGACCTGCCGGCCCTGGGGCAATGCTGGAGTCTTGCGCATGTCCCTGACGCGCCCTCGGGCCGCCTGCATGCCGACGCCCAGCGCCAACATCTGACCCTGCACGGCCCCCCGCCCCTGCTCTGGCCCCTACTCGGACGCTGGCTACTGCATCAGGCCAAGCTCCATCTGCCGCCAAGACTGCTCGAGCATGCCCACCAGCAGGGACTGCAACCCTCCGGGGTGAGCGTGCGCTGGGCAACAAGCCGCTGGGGAAGCTGCTCGCACCAAGGCCGCATCAGCCTCAACGCGCGGCTGCTCTGGCTCAGCCCGCAGGAGGTGGATTACGTGCTTTTGCACGAGCTGACCCACCTTGAGCACTTCAACCACAGCCCCGCCTTCTGGCAGGCCCTGGAGGAGCGATGCCTAGGGGCGCGCCAGTGGGATCGCCGCTTGCGCAAGGCCAACGCCTGCCTGCCGGGCTGGCTGCCGCTCCTCCAATGACAAGGCCCGCACGCCTTGATTAAGACGAGCTGAAAAAATCCATGGATGGATTTTTTCAGCGTTTCCCCACAAGAGTCACGCCCTCGCTCTATCAGACCGTTGCTGATAGAAAGCCCCCCAGGGCCGATTTGACCACAGCGGTCACGGCGCCTTGTCAAACCTTGACAAAATCATGGTCAAATTCTGACAAACTTTGACACATCCACCTCGCCGCACGCCGACCGGCACACACCCCCAGCGCCCCAAAACCGCAGCCTCATGCGCCCTTGCTCAAACCGCCAACAGAAACCTTACACTTGGCATATCTTGTGCTTGGTGCTTCGTGCATGATCTCTCATGCCAACCCAACTTAACGGAGGAACACCATGAACGTAATGAAAAAAGCCCAGCACGGCTTCACCCTGGTCGAACTGATGATCGTGGTTGCGATCATCGGCATCCTAGCCGCGGTTGCCATGCCGGCCTATCAGGATTACATCGCCCGGTCCCAGATAGCGGAGGCCATGAACCTTGCCAGTGGACTGAAAACAGCTGTGGCCGAGGTGTACGGTCAAGCCGGAACCTGCCCCACTAATGGAAGCGACGGCATCGCAGCAGCCACGGCTATTAAGGGCAAGTATGTTGCGAAGGTGGACGTTGGCGGAACAGCCCCAAACTGCACCATCACTGCGACGATGAACAGCTCGGGAGTCTCGGCCGGGATCCAAGGCAAGACACTCACGCTGACCATGGACAATAAC
>JBMFOY010000155.1:0-3348 GCA_049969375.1 Halothiobacillaceae bacterium
TAGTCTGCAATATATCCTGCCGCACCATTTGATCTCACGCAGCGTGTACGCCATGACGCGCTGGCGCACGCCCTTGGTGGAGCCGGCGATCCGCCTGTTTTGCAGGCATTTCGGCGTCAACCTGGACGAGGCGGCGGAGAGCGACCCCGCCTCCTACCGCACCTTCAACGCCTTCTTCACCCGCGCCCTGAAGCCGGGGGTGCGTCCGCTGGCGGAGGGCGAGGCCCTGGCCGCCTGCCCGGTGGATGGCGCGATCAGCCAGCTGGGCCGCATCCAGGATGGCCGCATCTTTCAGGCTAAGGGGCACGAGTATTCGCTGGTGGAACTGCTCGGCGGTGATTTGACCCGCGCGGAGCCGTTTCGCAATGGCAGCTTTGCCACCATCTATCTCTCGCCGCGTGATTATCACCGCATCCACATGCCGCTGGCGGGTAGGCTGACGGAGATGGTGCATGTGCCGGGGCGGCTGTTCTCGGTCAATCCGGTCACCGTCGAGCGGGTGCCGCGCCTGTTTGCCCGCAACGAGCGTGTGGCGGCCCTGTTCGACACCGCCGAGGGGCCGCTGGGCATGGTGCTGGTGGGTGCGATGAACGTCGCCGCGATCGAGACCGTATGGTCTGGCCTTGTCACCCCGCCGCGTGGGCGCGAGATCGGGGTGTGGCGCTATGGTGATCAGGTGAAGGTGGAACTGGCGCGCGGTGCGGAGATGGGGCGCTTCAACATGGGCTCGACTGTGATCGTGCTGTTCCCCGAGGGCTTCTCCTTCCGTCCGGACCTTGCGCCCGGTAGGGTGGTGCGCATGGGCGAGGCGTTGGCGCAGCGCGCTGAGTGGCCGCAGCCTGCCCAGCCGTCAGATGCGGTGGATACCGAAGGTGAGTACATCGTCGAGTCGTCGGGCGCCGAGTAGCCGGGCCAGTAAGGGAAGCGCTGAATCATTCAGCGCTTCCCGTTTGGGGCAGGACGCCCCAACGCGAACAACGCGTTCCGTCGTTGATTCGCGGCGTCCGTCGCGGATATGTGCCGGATATGTGCCTTGTTAAGACGCGCTGAAAAAATCCATGGATGGATTTTTTCAGCGTTTCCTAAGTGGTCCAGATGCCCAACCTCGACGATAAAATCGGCGATCATGTCGTGACCCTGCGCAATGGGGACTCGACCCCTATGCGACTTGGCGAGAGAATGCTCCAGACGGTCGCCGTGGCGATCTTCCGTTGCTGCTCGGAATCCCACGCGGGTACCGGGCAGGACCCAGTAAGGACCCCCTGCCGCCCCCTCATTGACGAGAAACCATGAGCCCTTCCCCCCTGCGTCTGATTGCCCTCCACGACTCCGTCAACGATGCCCTGGCGCTCGCTAGTCAACTACGCAATGCGGGCATCCAGGCGAATGTGCGGTATGCCGAAGACCTGCCCCAGTTGCATGAGCTGCTGCGCGAGGATGAGCTGGACCTGATCCTGCACCTGCTCGAGCTGCCCGAGCCCCGGCTGGCCGACGTGACCGCCGCCGCACGGGGGCATGCGCCGGCTATCCCTGTGGTGGGTATGACCACAAGCTACAGCGTGGAGGCCCTGCTCGACAGCATCAAGGATGGCGCACGCGACCTCATCGATCTCAGCCATCCGGCCCATGTGTTGCACGTGATCCAGCGCGAGACCGGGGCGATGGGCTGCGTGCGCAGGCTCAAACGCTTTGAGGGGATGTACCAGGAATCGGAAAAGCGTTGCCATGCCCTGATGGAAAGTTCGCGTGACGCCATTGCCTATGTGCATGGCGGCATGCATGTTTTCGCCAACCCGGTCTACCTGGAGACGTTTGGTTTTGATCGCACCGAGGATCTCGAGGGTTCGCCCTTGCTCGATCTGGTTCAGGCCGAGGATCAGCCGCGGATCCGCGAATATATGCGTGGTCGTTCGGATGGCAGTCCTTCAGGCAAGTTGGAGGGGGTGAAGTTCAAGCGGCGTGATGGCCGTACGCTTAGTGCGGCTCTTGAGCTCTCGCCAGCGACCGTCGACGGGGAGCCTTGCACGCAAGTGCTGATTCGCACTCAGGCTGATACCCAGGCGCTTGAGGAGCAGATCAACTTCCTCAGCCAGCGCGACCTGTTGACCGGCCTCTACAACCGCCAGTATTTCCTCTCCCGCCTGGAGGACACCCTGCAGCAGGCGCGCGAGGGCCAGTCCTCGGCCCTCATCCACATTCAGATCACCAATGTCCCGGAGTTGAAGAGCAAGCTGGGCGTCGCGGGGCTGGACGTCCTGATCACTGACGCCGGCAAGCTGATCGAAAAGCTGGTTGGCCCGGAGATGCTCCTTTCCCGCTACAGCGCCCACGCCTTCGCCCTGCTCTTGCCCCTCGATGGCGGTCAGGAGCCCCCTGAAGCTTTCGCACTGCGCATCCTGGCCGGTGTGACGCAACATATCTTCGATGTGGGAGGACAGTCCGTCATCCTCCAGGCCGCTGCCGGGATCGCGCTGCTGGACCAAGACACGCCGAGCGTCAACGAGCTGCTCAACCGGGCGGAGCGGGCCACCCTGGATGCCGAGGCCAAGACCACGGAGCGGGTGGCCACCTACACCCCGAAAGAGGGCGAGGTGAGCCAGAGTGAGCAGGACGAGCAGTGGAACCGTATGCTGCGCAACGCGCTGCGCAACAACCGCTTCCGCCTGCTCTACCAGCCCATGCTCAGCCTGGGCGGAGATACTTCGCGCCAGCGCTACGAGGTCTTCCTGCGTCTGCTGGATGAGGGTGATCGTCCGATTTTTCCAAACGAGTTCATGGCGGCCGCGGAACGCACCCAGATCAGCCACGCCCTGGACCGCTGGGTCATCCTGCGCGCCCTGCAAGCCATCACCGAGGCGCGTCAGCGCGGCTTGAACGTGCAGCTCTTCGTCCGTCTTTCGGCCCGCTCCATCGCCGATCCAGAGTTTCCGGGCTGGCTCGGCGAGCGTCTCATGGCCATGCAGATCCATGATGGTTCCCTCGCCCTGGAGGTGAATGAGAAGGTCGCCATCGACTACCTCAAGCAGGTCAAGGATCTTCAGCGCCAGCTCGGGGCCTTGAATTGCCCGCTGCTGCTGGATGGCTTCGGCCTTGGCGATGATCCCTTCCGGATACTCAACTACATCGAGGTGCAGTGGCTCAAGATTGACCGAGGTCTGATGGAGTCTTTCGCCACCCACAAGGTCAACCAGGCCAAGGTGCGCGAGCTGATCAAGGCGGTCAAACAGCGTGGCAGCAGCCAGCTGGTTGTCCCGAACGTGGAGAACGCCATGACCTTGCAAATCGTGCTGGGCGATGGTGCTGACTTCGTGCAGGGCGATTTCATCCAGGCCCCGGTCGAGCGGCTGG
>JBMFOY010000156.1:0-3334 GCA_049969375.1 Halothiobacillaceae bacterium
GGCGGACGAGTTCGCGCAGGATTACATGACCGACCTGCGCGCCTTCCTGCTCGCCGAGCTGAAGGCTGGCAAGCGCATTCACCCGAATCCGGACGAGTGGTTCAATGCCTTCAACCACACCCCCTTGGATAAGGTGCGCGTGGTGATCCTCGGGCAGGATCCCTACCCCACGCCGGGGCATGCGCATGGCCTGTGCTTCTCGGTCCGGCCTGAGGTCCGGCCGCTGCCCAAGTCGCTGCAAAACATTTTCAAGGAGCTGGAGGATGACCTGGGGATCCGCAATACCTGTGGCAGCCTGATGCCCTGGGCTGACCAGGGTGTGCTGTTGCTCAATGCCGTGCTCACGGTGGAGAGCGGCAGGTCCGCGAGCCATCACGGCAAGGGCTGGGAGCGCTTCACCGACCGTGCCGTGCAGGTGCTCAATGACCAGGAGTGGCCGCTGGCCTTCGTGCTCTGGGGGCGTCCGGCGCAGCAGAAGGGCGCGCACATCGACCGTGCGCGGCACCTCGTCCTGGAGGCTGCGCACCCCTCACCACTGTCCGCCCATCGTGGCTTCTTCGGCAGTCGGCCGTTCTCGAAGATCAACGCCTTCCTCGAAAGCCACGGGCAGCCGCCGATCGACTGGCGCACCTGAAACCAAGCCTGTCTAGGCATGAGCGGTGGTTAAAATTCTGTTGCGCTCAAAATTTACCAAGGTATATTTCGCATGCCGTTATTACCCAGACAACATATCGATGCCCTGAACGAGGCCTTCGCCGCGCCGTTGGTGCTGCAGCTCGGCGGCGGTGAGGTCTCTGCCCGTCGTCTGGCGCTGCTTTCTGCGGTGGCCGAGACTGGTTCGATCAGCGGTGCGGCGCGCAAGGTCGGCATGACCTACAAGGCCGCTTGGGATGCGATCGAGGCGATGAACAACCTCGCCGGACAGCCGCTGGTGCAGAGCCAGCACGGCGGCAGGCACGGTGGAGGGGCGCGCCTGACGTCCTTGGGCGAGCGCATCCTGGCGACCCAGCGGCGTCTTGAAACCGCCCTTGCGGCGGTGTTCGAGCGCTTTAAGGGTGAGGACGACGGACTTGAAAACCTGTCGATGCTAAGGAGGTTGAACATGAGGACCAGCGCACGCAATGCACTGCGCGGCATTGTCGAGGACGTCCGCCATGGGGCGGTCAACAGCGAGATCACCCTCCGCTTGCAGGGCGAGGATTGTTTGCACGCCATCATCACCAAGGATTCCGCCGAGGCCATGGGTCTTGTGCCGGGCAAGAGCGCCTGGGCCCTGATCAAGGCCTCTTGGGTGATCCTCGCTGCCCCGGACGAGGGTGTCAGGATTTCTGCGCGCAACCGCCTGTGCGGCACCATCCAGCGCATCCACGAGGGCGCAGTAAACGCTGAGGTCGTGTTGGCGCTTCCCGGCGGTAACACCGTGGCCGCCATCATCACCGAGACCAGCCTTGAGGATCTCGGCTTCAAGGTCGGCGACGCCGCCTGCGCCCTGATCAAGGCCAGCCACGTCATCCTGGGCGTGGACGACTGATTTCCCCAGTTTCACAAGGAGTTCACATCATGCGAATGCTCAAAACCCTGGCGTTTGCCGCTGCGGTAGGTTTCTTTGGCGTCTCCTCTGCCGATGAGGCAAAAATTGCCGCCGCTTCTGACCTCAAGTTCGCCTTCGACGAGCTCAAGCCCTTGTTCGAGAAGCAGCACCCCGAGCACAAGCTGGAAATGATCATGGGCTCTTCGGGGAAGTTTACCCAGCAGATCGAGAACGGCGCGCCGTTCGACGTATTCTTCTCTGCTGACGTGAGCATGCCGAAGAAGTTGGTGGAATCGGGCAAGGCCATCGCCCCGGTGACCACCTATGCCTTCGGCCGCGTGGTGCTGTGGAGTGCCAAGGTGGAGGCGAGCAAGCTCACCCTTGAGGACTTGCCCAAGGCCGAGTTCCGTAAGGTTGCCATCGCCGCGCCGGATCACGCGCCCTATGGTGCGCGCGCCAAGGAGGCGTTGCAGCACGCCAAGGTATGGGAGCAGATCGAGGACAAGATAGTCTATGGCGAAAACATCTCCCACACCGCGCAGCTCATCGACACCCAGGCCGCCGACATCGGCATCATTGCGTTGTCGTTGGCCCTCAACGACAAGCTCAAGAGCAAGGGTGGCTACTACCTCATCCCGGAGGATTTCCACCAGCCGCTAGAGCAGGCGTATGTCGTGACCAAACACGGCGAGAACAATAAGGCCGCCCACGCCTTTGCCGACTTCATGCGCTCCGAGGAGGCGCGCCGGGTGATGCGCCACTATGGCTTTTTGCTGCCGGGCGAGAAGGTTGAGTAAGGTATGCTGGGGCTGACACCGGGCGAGTGGCAGGCGATCTGGCTCACGGCCAAGCTCGCCGGACTGACCACGCTTATCCTGCTGGTGCTGTCCGCGCCGCTGGCCTGGTGGCTGGCGCACACCCAAAGCCGCCTCGGCGATATCACGGCAGCTCTGGTGGCTCTGCCGCTGGTGTTGCCACCGACAGTGATCGGCTTCTACCTGCTGATCGTCCTGGGCCCCCAAGGCTTCGTCGGCGGCAGTCTTGAGAACATGGGGCTGCACCACCTGGCCTTCAGCTTCGAAGGCATCCTGATTGGTTCGGTGGTCTATTCCTTGCCCTTTGCCGTGCAGCCGCTGCGGGAGGCGTTTTCCGCCATCCCGCCCAGGTTGCTCGACGCGGCGGCGACCTTGCGTGCCTCCGGTCCCGACCGCTTTTTCAGTGTGGTGCTGCCGCTTGCGCGCGGAGGCGTGCTGACCGCCATCGTCATCACCTTCGCCCACACGGTGGGGGAGTTCGGCGTGATTGCCATGCTGGGTGGCAATATCGCTGGAGAGACGCGGGTGGTGTCGATCGCCATCTACGATCACTCCCAGGCCATGGAGTATGCGGAGGCGCACCGCCTCTCCGCCATCCTGCTCGGCTTTTCCTTCGTCACCCTGTTCCTGTTCTACGCCATCAACCGCCGGGCTATGAGCCCGCTCAAGCCCTAAGACCCCGCGTGCTCAAAGGTCACCTCACTCTGCGGCAGGGCAGCTTCCTGCTCGAATCCGGCCCGTTCGAGATCGAGACGACCGGCGTGACCGTGCTGTTTGGCCGTTCTGGCTCCGGCAAGAGCACCCTGCTGCGCGCCATCACCGGGCTGGACAAGCACACCCGCGGCACGCTGAGCTTCAACGGCGAGCGCTGGCAGGACGGTGCCTGGCGCCTGCCGACGCAGAAGCGTGACATCGGCTTCGTGTTCCAGGATGCCGCGCTGTTCCCGCACCTGAGCGTACGCGGCAACCTCGAGTACGCCCTCAAGCG
>JBMFOY010000157.1:0-3325 GCA_049969375.1 Halothiobacillaceae bacterium
ATGTCCGCGACGGACTCCGCGAATCAACGACGGAACGCGTTGTTCGCGTTGGGGCATCCTGCCCTAAACGGGAAACGCTGAATGATTCAGCGTTTCCTTGCAGGCCGTTGAAAAGAGTTTTTCAACGGCCTGTTAACCCCCCTGCGCCCGGCGGCGGGTGGATGGACTTTTGCTGCATGCTGCTAAACTGCAGCCTGTTGATCCTCGCCCCAGGGAAGGGGCCGGGTTTGTGAGCTGAGCCAGGGATGGTCTTTTTTGTTTTGTCCGAGACCCCCGATGGAAAACCAGCATCCCCTTGATGCCGCCCCGGAACTGGCCGAGGCCGTGACTGCCGCAGCCGTTGCCGAGCAGACCCCCGCCGCCTCCGCTGCGGGCGAGCAGCCCAAGGCCCGCCACCCCCGTACCCTTGTTGCCCGTCTGGTGGAAGCCTATCCCAACGCCTTCTCCCTTGACGGCCGCAAGGTTCGCCCGCTCGCCGTCGGCATCCTCAAGGAGCTGCAGGCCGCGCGCGAGGGCGAGGGGGGGCACGGCCTCTCGATGCAGGACCTGCGCCGCGCCCTGCGTTACTACACCCAGGGCGCGGCCTACCACCGCGCCGTGGCGCGCGGCGATGCGCGCGTGAACCTGGCGGGCGAGTCCGTTGGCGAGGTTTCCGAAGACCAGAAGGCGCATGCCGAGGCCAAGCTGGCCGAACTCGCACCCAAGCTGCCGAAGCGCCCCGAGCGCCCAGTCCGCAAGGCCGTCGAAGGCGAGGGCGGCGAAGCGCAGGTCGAGCGCCCGCGCCGTCCGCGGAAGCCGACCAGCCCGCGCGGTGAAGGGCGAGCCGAGGGCAAGGGCAAGGGCGAAGGCCGCAAGCCGCGCCGCGAGGGCGGTGCCGCGCGTGCCGAGCGCTCGGCCCGCAGGAAGGAGTCCAGCGCGCCGGTGCTCAGTGCGGAAGAGAAGCTCAACCTGCTGCTGGAGAAGTTTGGCGGTAAATGAGCCGTGCGGCGCAATCCATCCATGGGTTCCGTCCTTCGGGTGTTGCCTTGCGGCGACCCAGCGCCGTGCCCGACGGCGTTGCTCCTGCCTTCATCGTCGGCTACGGCGATATAGGCCGGCGGGTCGCCGGGTTATGGCATGACAAGGGTGGCCTTGTGGCCGCCCTTGTTCGTTCCGAGCGTGAGACCGATCCCGCCCGCCCAACGCAGGGGGATCTGGATCATCCCGAGACACTGACCCGCCTGCCGGTCCATGGCGCGGTGCTGTTCCACTTTGCCCCGCCTGCGCCCACCGGCCAGGCCGATGACCGCACCACCCACCTGCTCGCCGCGCTGGAGGACAGCCCACCCCGGCGCATCGTCTACATCTCCACCTCCGGGGTATACGGCGATTGTGGCGGTGCATGGGTGGACGAGACCCGCCCCGTGAACCCCGGCAACGATCGCTCCCGCCGCCGCGCGGATGCCGAGCGGCAATTGACCGACTTCGCCGCGCGTCATGCCATCCCGCTTGTCATCCTGCGCGTGCCCGGCATCTACGGCCCTGGCCGGCTGCCGCTCCCGCGCCTTTGCCGCGGCGAGCCCGTGGTCTGCCCGGAGGCGGCCCCGTGGAGTAACCGCATCCATGCCGATGACCTCGCCGTCATCGCCGTGCGTGCCGCGCAGGACGATGCCCCGCCCGGGATCTACAACGCCAGCGACGATCAGCCCTCCAGCATGACCGACTATCTCTACCGGTTGGCCGACGCCGCAGGACTCCACCGCCCGCCCTGCGTGAGTCTGGACGAAGCCCGCCGGACCTTCTCACCCGGACTTTTGGAGTACCTGAACGAATCGCGCCGACTGGATAACCGGCGGATGAAGGAGGTGCTGGGGGTGAGGCTGCGCTACCCGACCCTGAGCGAGGGGTTGGCAGAAGCTGCCCTTATGGAAACAAATCCATCCATGGATTTTTTCAGCTCGTCTTATCAAGGCGCATGTCCGCGACGGACTCCGCGAATCAACGACTGACGTCGTTGTTCGCGTTGGGGCATCCTGCCCCAAACGGGAAGCGCTGAATTATCCAGCGTTTCCCTTATGGAAGCCCTGAACGCGTCAAATTCGATCGCTGGGGCCCCCAGCCCGAGCAAGACCTTGTAGGATCGGCGCCTCGCCAAGTCATGAGGCCCCGGGTTATCGGCCCGGGGGCGGGCCGCCTGCATCGGTCTGTTCAGGCCCTTGTAGGAGCGCCGCTGCAATGGTGTGGCTCCGTGTGCCCATGCGCTCAGCCCAACGTATCGCGCTGATCCCCTGCATAGTCAGGCCGCTTCATCCCCTCAAGCCGGGAGGTTGCCGCCGCAATCGCCAGCAACTCCTTCAAAGGCCGCATGGCCTTGGGCTGGTCGAACAGGGGAAGCGTTCGCAGCATGGCGTGCCGTCGCAGCAGCGCAAGGTAGTCCGGCCCGGGCAGGCGATGGGCCAGCCGTTTTTCTGCTGCGTCGAGCTCGTCCCACGCCCCCTTCATCCGCCGTGCCAGCATGACCTGGCCACTGATGAGCTCGACGGCGGCGCGCTGGAGGTCGTCGTCAGCCTCGGCCATGAGCACCTCGCGCTGCATCGTGGCGGGCAGGCCGAGCATGAGGCGCAGACGTAGGGCCTCGAGGCGCTCCGCCCAGGCCGTGGCCGTGCCAAGCCTTGCAAGGCGGGCCTCGGCCTTGTCTTGGGCGAGGGGCTCAGCGTGCCAGGCGGCGAGGTCGAGCATGGTCTCCCTCACCTCGTCCCGTTACGGGACTGGGTCTCAGCCTTCATGAAAGGCCTTGCAGAGGGGCGAGTCGTTCGGGTTTTCGACTGCGTCCGCGATTTTGGCCACGAATTGGCCCAGCTCTTCGGGGCTGAGGACGGTGAGGATGCGGCGCACCATGTCGGGATCGACGCGGGCGAGGGACTGCGTGCCGTCAGCCAAATGCACGACGATGCCGACCGCGGAGAGGCGGACGTCCCCGCCGATAGCATCGGCCCAGCGCTGGCCTTCCTCGTCCAGCTCGAGGGCGAGGGCTTCCAGCTCGTTCTCGATCTCGGGGGTGAGCCCTTCTTCCTGCACGCGGACGATGGTGGCGCCGGTGCCGATGGCGTCCTCGTGCCAGCTGGCGGTCAGGCCGCGGGCGCGGGCGGCTTCGAGGAAGCGCCCGTGGGCGCCGGGGTGGAGAAAGGCGAACTCGATAAATGCCATGGCCCAATCTCGGTTAAGGGTCGTTAGGGAAACGCTGAATCATTCAGCGTTTCGCGTTTGGGCAGGATGCCCCAACGCGAACAACGCGTTCCGTCGTTGATTCGCAGAGCGCGTCGCGGACATGCGCCGCGACGAGACG
>JBMFOY010000158.1:0-3298 GCA_049969375.1 Halothiobacillaceae bacterium
CCCGTTTGGGGCAGGATGCCCCAACGCGAACAACGACATAAGTCGTTGATTCGCGCAGTCCGTCGCGGACATGCGCCTTGATAAGGCGAGCTGAAAAAATCCATGGATGGATTTTTTCAGAGTTTCCCTAAGGGGCGCCCCACAGGCATGGCCGCGGGAGAGCGCCAACCCGCCATTGTGGCATAAGGGACGGGGTCGGGTGAATGCTCCCCCACCGGCCCGTCAGCGTTGAAGCCGACCGAGGGTAGGTGGCAACATGGCGGCCAGTCTTCAGACCAGGAGCCTCTCCAATGCCCCTCGACCACTCGTGGATCAGTGAAATCGTCCCGCACATGGGCGCGGCCTTCAGCCTCAAGGTCACGCGCAAGCTGGAGGAGGTGCAGAGCCCGTTCCAGAAGATTGCCGTGTACGAAACCGAGCACTGGGGCAATCTGCTGGTGATCGACGACGCCTTCATGCTCACCAGCCTGGAGAACTTCGTCTACCACGAGATGATGAGCCACCCCGCCCTGTTCACCCACCCGAACCCGAAAAACGTGGTGATTATCGGCGGCGGCGACTGCGGCACCCTGCGTGAGGTGCTCAAGCACCCGGGAGTGGAGCGCGTCACCCAGATCGACATCGACGAGCAAGTTACCCGGATGGCGGAGAAATGGTTTCCCGAACTGTGCGACGCCAACGGCGATCCGCGCGCCAGCCTGCGCTTTGACGATGGCATCAAATTCATGCGCGAAGCGCCGGATGCCTCGGTGGACATCATCATTGTCGATTCCACCGATCCGGTCGGCCCCGGCGAGGGCCTGTTCGGCCCGGCCTTCATCGCTGACTGCCACCGCGTGCTGCGCCCGGACGGGATCATGGTGGGCCAGAGCGAGTCGCCCTTCTATCACATGGACATCCTGCAGAATTACCACCGCGCGATGATCCAAGCTGGCTTCCTTGAGCGCCGCAGCCTGCTGTTCCCGCAGCCGGTCTATCCCGGCGGCTCGATCACCTGCACCCTGGCGAGCAAGGGCCTGCCGCTGGACACCTTCCGCCGCGCGGACGCTGAGGCCAAGGGCTTCCCGACCCGCTACTACAACGCTGGCGTGCACCAAGGCGCCCTCACCCCGCCCGAATTCGTGCGCGAGGCCCTGACGAACCTTTGAGCATCCATTCGGTCGATAGAGCCTGTATAATCAATCGCTTGCCATTTCTCGCCCCGCAGGGCGACGCCACACCGGTTGCAACCATGCTCTATCCCGAAAGCTTCGAGGTCATCGTCATCGGCGGCGGCCACGCCGGCACCGAGGCTGCCCTGGCCGCCGCGCGCGCGGGCGCCAAGACCCTGCTGTTAACCCACAACATCGAGACCGTGGGCGCGATGAGCTGCAACCCGGCCATCGGCGGCATCGGCAAGGGGCACCTGGTCAAGGAGATCGACGCCCTCGACGGCGCCATGGCCCGCGCTGCCGACCGCGGCGGCATCCAGTTCCGCATCCTTAACGCGCGCAAGGGCCCGGCGGTACGCGCCACCCGCGCGCAGGCCGACCGCAACCTCTACCGTATCGCCATCCGCCAGACGGTGGAGAACCAGCCCAACTTGTGGGTGTTCCAGCAGGCGGCCGACGATTTGATCGTGGAGGGCGAGCGCGTCACCGGCGTGGTCACCAACACCGGCATCCGCTTCCCTGCGCGCGCGGTGGTGCTCACTGCCGGCACCTTCCTCGGCGGCAAGATCCACATCGGCATGGAGAACTACGCCGGCGGGCGCATGGGCGACCCCCCGTCCATCGCCCTCGCCCGCCGCCTGCGCGAGCTTCATCCGCGCGTTGGCCGCCTGAAGACCGGCACCCCGGCGCGCATCGACATCCGCTCGCTCGATCTTTCGGTGATGGAGGAGCAGAAGGGCGACGACCCCGCACCAGTGTTCTCCTTCCTGGGCTCGCGTGCCGAGCACCCGCGCCAGGTGAGCTGCTACATCACCTACACCAGCGAGCGCACCCACGAGATCATCCGCGGCAGCCTCGACCGCTCGCCGATGTACGCCGGAGTGATCGAGGGCGTGGGGCCGCGCTACTGCCCCTCGATCGAAGACAAGGTGGTGCGCTTCGCCGACAAGGAGCGCCACCAGGTGTTCGTCGAGCCGGAGAGCCTGACCTCAATGGAGATCTACCCCAACGGGGTCTCCACCTCCCTGCCTTTTGATGTGCAGCTTGAGATGTACCGATCGATCAAGGGCTTCGAGCGCTGCCACATCACCCGCCCGGCCTACGCCATCGAGTACGACTATTTCGACCCGCGGGACCTTAGGCCCACGCTGGAAACCAAGGTTATCGACGGCCTGTTCTTTGCCGGCCAGATCAACGGCACCACCGGCTACGAGGAGGCCGGCGCGCAAGGGCTGGTCGCAGGGATCAATGCCGCCCGCCAGGCCCGCGGCCTGGAGCCGTGGGCGCCGCGGCGCGAGGAGAGCTACATCGGGGTGATGATCGACGACCTCATCACCCTCGGCACCAACGAACCCTACCGCATGTTCACCAGCCGCGCGGAATACCGCCTGCTTCTGCGCGAGGACAATGCCGACCTGCGCCTGACCGAGCTGGGCCGGCGGCTCGGCATCGTCGGTGAGGAACGCTGGCGGGCCTTCAACGAAAAACGCGAGGCCATCGAGCGCGAGCGCCAGCGCCTGCGCGACATCATGGTCACGCCCGCAAGTCCGGCCGGCCAGGCCTTGCAGGCGCAGGGCGTGGTGCTCTCACGCGAGTCCAGCGCCCTCGACCTGCTCAAGCGGCCTGAGCTGGACTATGCGAAGCTATCCACCCTGCCCGGCATCGGCCCTGGGGTTATGCGGGAGGACGTGGCCGAGCAGATCGAGGTGCAGGTGAAGTATGCCGGCTACCTCGACCGTCAGCAGGAGGAAATCGAACGCGCCCGCCGCAACGAGGAAACCGTGCTGCCGGAGGACCTCGACCTCGACGCCATCTCCGGCCTGTCCAACGAGATCAAGCAGAAGCTCAAGGCCCACCGCCCGAGCACCTTGGGCCAGGCCTCACGCATCCCCGGCGTCACCCCGGCCGCCATCTCGCTGCTCTTGGTCCACCTGAAGAAGCGGCAACTCGCCGCCAAGAGCGCATGAATATCCAGCCCGACTCCACCGTGACCTGCCCCGCCTGCGAAACCCTGCTCCGCCCCAAGCCGGGCGACTGTTGCGTGCGCTGCTCCTCCATTTGGGGCAGGACGCCCCAACGCGAACAACGACGCCAGTCGTTGATTCGCGGAGTCCGTCGCGGACATGCGCCGCGACGAGACGAGCTGA
>JBMFOY010000159.1:0-3240 GCA_049969375.1 Halothiobacillaceae bacterium
ATGCGCAATCGGCCCGGGGGCGGGCCTCCTACCTCAGACCCCCCGGTTGAAATTTCCCCCTCCCCAGCCCATGATCGTGACTCTCCCTTCCGTGTCACGCCGAATCTGAGTCCCTTGCTGCAAACCCGCGCCTTCCTCCTCGCCCCCGAGGACAACACCCGCCTCGCCAACCTCTGCGGCCAGCTCGATGGTCACCTGCGCATGATCGAGCGTCGCCTAGGCGTGGAGATCAACAACCGCGGCTTCCAGTTCCAGGTCTTCGGCCCGGAGGATGCCGCCATCACCGCCGTCAAGCTGCTGAACGACCTGTACGCCCAGACCGAGCACGCCGTGCTCAACAGCAGCACGGTGCATCTCGCCCTGGTCGAGAGCGGCTTCGGCGACGAGGCCGCGGCTACCCCGGAGGAGGCCCTGCCCGAGGAGTTCATCATCCGCACCCCGCGCAGCCTCATCCGCGCGCGTGGCGCCAACCAGGTGCGATATCTGCGCGACATCCGCACCCATGACATCTCTTTCGGCATCGGCCCGGCCGGCACCGGCAAGACCTATCTTGCGGTGGCCTCGGCGGTCGAGGCGCTGGAGAAGGAGGAGGTGCGCCGCATCGTGCTGGTGCGCCCGGCGGTCGAGGCCGGTGAGCGGCTCGGGTTCCTGCCCGGCGACATGGCGCAGAAGATCGACCCCTACCTGCGACCGATGTACGACGCCCTGTACGAGATGTTCAGTTTCGAGCGGGTGGCGAAATACATCGAACGCAACGTGATCGAGGTCGCGCCGCTGGCCTTCATGCGCGGCCGCACCCTGAACGAGGCGTTCATCATTCTCGACGAGGCGCAGAACACCACGGTCGAGCAGATGAAGATGTTCCTCACCCGCATCGGCTTCGGCTCACGCGCAGTGGTGACCGGGGATGTGACCCAGATCGACCTGCCGCGCACGCAGACCTCCGGCCTGCGCCACGTGATCGAGATCCTCAAGGACGTGGACGGGGTGAGTTTCACCTTCTTCCAAGCCCGCGACGTGGTCCGTCACCCGCTGGTCAAGCGCATCGTCGCGGCCTATGAGAAGGCGGACATCCATGCTTGATCTCGAAATCCAGTACCCCGAGGCGGGCCCCGTCGGCCTGCCCGACGAGGCCTCCTTCACCCGCTGGGTGCGCGAAGCCCTGGGCGAGCGCGCCACCGGCCTGACCCTGCGCCTGGCCTCGGCCGCCGAGATGGCCGCCCTCAACCAGCAATATCGCGGCAAGGCCTACGCCACCAACGTGCTGTCCTTCCCGCTCGAATTCCCGCTGGAGAGCGGCATCCCGTACATCGGCGACATCGTCATCTGCCCGGAGGTGGTCGCGCGCGAGGCCCTTGATCAGGACAAGCCGCTCGAGGCCCATTACGCCCACCTCACCGTGCATGGCGTGCTGCATCTTCTGGGCTACGATCATGAGACCGAGGAGGAGGCGGTAGAGATGGAAACGCTGGAGACACACATCCTCGCCAGACTCGGCTACCCCGACCCCTACCAACCCATTGACGACTGATGGACGATTCCTCACCCAGTGATCACGCAGGCCAGCCCCGAAGTTGGCTTGACCGCATCGCCCAGCTGCTCGGCGGCGAACCCCGCAACCGGGAAGACCTGATCGAGACCCTCGAAACCGCGCAGGAGCGCGGCCTGCTCGACTCCACCGCCTTGGCGATGATGGAGGGCGTGCTCGAACTGCACGACCTGCGCGCCCGCGACATCATGATCCCCCGCGGCCAGATGGACGTGGTCGCCCTGGACGCCCCCTTCGAGGACATCCTGCGCCAGGTGCTGGCCTCGGGCCACTCGCGCTATCCGGTGATCGGCGAGGACCGCGACGAGGTGGTGGGCATCCTGCTGGTCAAGGACCTGCTGCACGCTATCCCGCTTGGGACCAACGGCGAGGGCCAGGCCCCGTTCGACATCGCCACCCACCTCCGCCCGGTGCTGTTCGTACCGGAGAGCAAGCGCGTGGATGCCCTGCTGGCCGAGCTACGCGCCTCGCGCAACCACATGACGGTGGTCATCGACGAGTACGGCGGTGTGGCCGGGCTGATCACCATCGAGGACATCCTCGAGCAGATCGTCGGCAACATTGAGGACGAGTACGATGTGGAGGAGGATGTCCACATCCGCGCCGCGGGGCAAGACCGTTACATCATCCATGCCCTCACCCCGATCGAGGAGTTCAACGAGACCGTGGGCGCCCACCTGCCCGATACGGACTTCGATACCGTCGGCGGACTGGTCACCCACACCCTCGGCCACCTGCCGCAGAAGGACGAGCGCATCGTGCTGGATGGCTTCGAGTTCCGCGTAGTCAGCGCCGACAGCCGCCGCCTGCACCGCCTGCGGGTATCCCGTATCCATCCTGCGGAGGGCATGGAAGCGGGGTAAGGCAAGCTCAGACCGTTGGCGCGGATGGGTTCCTCACGGCCCCATCGCATCCCTATTAAGGAAACTCTGAAAAAATCCATCCATGGATTTTTTCAGATCGTCTTATCAAGGCGCATGTCCGCGACGGCGCGAGTTGAAAAAGGGCAGGAAGCCCTTTTTCAACATCCTGCTACAAAAAGCCCACGTGCCACTGTGCCCCCCGAATCATTGACCCCACGGTCCCCATCATGCTACGCCTCTCCCCCCGGACCGCCCGACTCCTCGCCCTCCCGCTCGGTGCAGCCCTACCGCTGGCCTTCGCCCCCTTCGACCTGTGGCCCGTCGCTATCCTCACCCTCGCGGGGCTGTTCTGGCTCTGGCAGGGGGCCACGCCACGCGAGGCACGCTGGATCGGCTACGCCTTCGGCCTCGGCCAGTTCGGCGTGGGGGTGAGCTGGGTCTACAACAGCCTCCACCTGTTCGGTGACGCCATCGCCCCGGTCGCGGGCCTCATCACCTTCCTCTTCGTCGCCGTAGCGGCGTCCTTCCCGGCCCTTGCCGGCGTACTCGCCGCACGGCTGAGCACGCCCGGTACACCGGCGCGGCTGTTCCTCGCCCTGCCGCTGGCCTGGCTGCTGCTAGAGCTCGTGCGCGGCATCTTCCTCGGCGGCTTCCCCTGGCTGAACCTCGGCGCGAGCATGCTAGCTACACCCCTCGCAGGCTTCGGCCCGCTGCTGGGCGAGTACGGCATGGGCCTTGCCGTGGCGCTGAGCGCGGCCGCCCTCGTCGGCTTGCTTAAGGAAACGCTGAATCATTCAGCGTTTCCCGTTTGGGGCAGGATGCCCCAAC
>JBMFOY010000160.1:0-3204 GCA_049969375.1 Halothiobacillaceae bacterium
AGGTCACCGCCAAGCACCTATACCATAAACCCCCAGTCATTCGACTGGGGGTTTTTATTTGCTTCGCCACGGGCGACATGAGGTCCGGGGCAGCAGGTTAATCTGCTGCACCAAGGCGCTGATCAAGCCGTCTCAGCCTTTCCGGCGTGCCGATATCGTCCCATGCTCCGGAATGTATCTCACCACTCACAAGCCCTTCTTCAGCCGCTTTGCGCAGTAGGGGGGTGAGCTTGGCAGGGCCGCATGGCAATCCGGAGAGCAGTTGGGGGTGGATTACGGCGATGCCCGAGTAGGTCAGCATCGTGCCCCCTTGGTTGATGACGCGCCCGTCTGCAAGCGCGAAATCCCCGCTCGGATTGTGGGGAGGGTTTGGAACCAACACGAGATGGGCGAGGCCATGGAGCGTCGTTGGCAGTTGTTCGAATGCATAGTCGGTCCAGACATCAGCATTCACGAGCAGAAAGGGGGTGGGGCCAAGAAGGGGCAGGGCGCGGCGGATCCCACCGGCCGTTTCCAGGCCGGTGCTCCCTTCGTATGAGTAGCGAATGCGTACTCCAAGCGCTGCGCCGTCTCCCAGTTCGGCGTGGATCCGCTGACCGATATGGGCCGTGTTGATGATGATGTCAGTCACCCCTGCGTGCGCGAGTCGGCGCATGTGGTGCACGATCAGCGGCATGCCTCCGGCCGGGAGAAGGGGCTTCGGGGTGGTCAGCGTGAGGGGCAGCATTCGCTCGCCCTTGCCAGCGGCGAGGATCATGGCCTTCATGCCCAAGCCTCATGCGGCAGACGAGCCTCTAGCCACTGGTCGAACTCGGTGAGTTCTGGATAGGGGGTCACGGCCTTCTTGAGGTTGCGCAGGGTGAGCGGAATATCTTTTAGATAGCCCGACTTGCCGTCCCGGTGGTGCAGTCGCGCGAAGATGCCGGCCACCTTCAGGTGGCGCTGTGCGCTCATCCAGTCGAAGTCCCGCCTGAACGTACTCCAGTCCGCATCCGTAAGCCCTGCTTCATGGGCGCGCTGGTAGAAGGTGAGCGCCCAGTGCATCACCCGTTCCTCCGGCCACTCGATGTAGCTGTCACGTAGCAGTGAGATCAGGTCATAGGTCAGAGGGCCGACGACGGCATCCTGGAAGTCGATTACTCCTGGAGAGCGGTCTTTGGTCAGCATGAGGTTGCGCGAATGGTAGTCGCGGTGCACGAAGACTTGTGGCTGTGCGCGGGCGCGTTCGGACAGCATGGCGTAGGTCCGCTCCAGGAGCTTGTGTTCTTCCTCGCTCAAACGCATGCCGAGGTGGCGTTCCAGATACCATGTATCAAACAAGCGCATCTCCCGCAGCAATAATTCATCGTCGTAGGCGGGGAGGCCCTCGGTCGGGCAAGTCTGGATGAGCAGAAGGGTGGCCATGGCATCGTCATACAGCCGATCCACGCTCATCTCGTTCAGGCAGGCAAGATAGGGCGTGGTACCCAAATCCTCCAGCAGCATGAGCCCTCGCTCCGAACAGCTGGCGTGGATATGCGGGACATGGACGCCATGCCCCGCCAGGATCCGGTTGATGCGCTCGAACGGGCGAATGTCCTCGTGCTCGGGGGGGGCGTCCATGACGATCAGGCTGCGCGCCGGCTGGTGCAGCCGGAAGTAGCGGCGGAAGCTCGCGTCTGCCGAGGCGGGGAGCAACTCGCCCGAGGCCAGGTCGAGTTCATCATGCAGCCAGTGCTGGATCAGTTCGAGTCGAGGGTCCATGGCGATTCAGAAAAACAGAGAGAGGAGGCCGAGGGCGATGGCGGTGAGGCTGATCGCCGCGGCACGCCGGCCCATCGCCATACCACCAATGGCCAAGGCCAGTACCACCTTGACGATGGTGTTGGTGAACACGGCAATCAGGATGGTGTTGCGCGCGACTTCGAGATCCAGCCCGTTCAGGCTTAGCTTTGCAACTGAGAGGGTCAGTGCGTGGACATCGGCCAGTCCAGAGGCAGCAGCGAGGGCATAGAGCCCCGCGTGGCCGAACCAGGCCTTTGCTCCGCTGGCGAGTACCATGATGATGGCGAGCAGCAGTCCGAACTTGAAGGCATTGCCCAGTTCGAAGGGATTGGGTAGGTTGGCTTGCGCGACCGCGCCCTCGCCCGTGCCCGCGCCCTCCAGGGTGATGCCACGCCATAGATAGGCCGCTCCGCTGAGGGTCACGAGGGTCATGAGCGCCAGCGGGGGCAGAAGGAGAGGGATCAACTCGGCGTGGACCACCCCCGCCTCGATCAGCACCCGCGGGAACATGATGCTGCAGGCGGCCAGCATGCCTGCAGCAAGCAGCTGCGGGGAGTAGCGGGCATCGCGCGCATAGCGGGCGAGGTTGAGGGTCACGGCGGTGGAGGACATCAATCCGCCCAGCAGGCTGGTTGCCATGATTCCGCGTCTCGGTCCGGCCAGCTTGATGGCGAAGTAGCCGATGAACGACAGTCCGGACACCAGCACCACCATCCACCAGGCAAGATAGGGATTGAACGCCGCCCAGGGGCCAAAACCACGATCGGGCAACAGTGGCAACAGGACAACGGAGATCAGTAGGAGTTTGAGTGCGGCATGCAACTCGCCCTCGGTCAGCTGCGTCAGCCAGCCGTGCAGGACCGGTTTGAGGCCGAGCAGAATGGTGGTGACGACGGCGCTGGCTGCCGCAATGAGTGGGAAGCCGAGGGTGGAAAGTAGGCCGAGGGCAAGGGTGACCAGCAGGGCGACCTCGGTGGTGATGCCGAACTGCGCTTTTTCGCGGTTCGAGGATATCCAGTGGCCGGCGACGACCAAGGCGGCGAAGCCTGCGAAGGCCAGTCCCGCAAAGGCCACGGTCAGCTTGAGTGAGACCACGCCGATCACCCCGCCCAGCAGGCCGGTCAAGCCAAAGGTGCGGATGCCTGCCACACGATGCCCCTCGGCGGCGGCGCGCTCGTGCCAGCCGCGCTCTGTGCCGATGAGTAGCCCGATGGCCAGGGCGATGCCGAGGTGCTGCAGGAGGGTGAGGTGGTCCATGAGCTCATTAAACCCCATCCTCGAGTCGCGCGCGATGTCCATTGATCGTATGGCGGGCTATGCTCAAAACGTGGCATCCACGGACGATAGTCGCTCCATGCTAAGGAAACGCTGAATAACTCAGCGTTTCCTGCCTGGAGCAGGATGCCCCAAGGCGAACAACGAGTTCAGTCGTTGATTCGC
>JBMFOY010000161.1:0-3152 GCA_049969375.1 Halothiobacillaceae bacterium
GCGGATAGTTCAGTTGGGCCAGGTTGCGTGCCCATTTCGCCTCGCGCGCCGCCTGCCGGGGATCATAATCCCTGTCCAACAACTGGCGATAAAGCGCCAGCAGGCTGCGGCCATGCTGCAGCCCGACTTGCGCCTCGCCGAAGGTCTCCCGCAACCGTAGCAGCATGGCGTTCATGCTGGCCTGGTAGGGTAACGTGTAGAACAGTCGGGGCAAGCCGCCGTCAGCCGCCTGCCGGGCCGCCCACAGCAGCGCCGCCTCGGTCTTACCGCTACCCGTCGGCGCTGTCAGCAAGGCCGATCCTGGCGTCCGCCCGGCCTCTATCTGGTGAGGAAAGAGGTCGGCCGGTGCAAGCCCACGGCTTTGCAGGACAAATGCCCATGCCGCAGGCAACGCCACAGAAAACCTCACCCCCTGCCCCCTCTCCTGCGAGGAGAGGGGGAACGCATCTCCCCCTTCCCTCACAGGGAAGGGGGTCGGGGGGTTAGGTGCCCCTTCCCTCACAGGGAAGGGGGTCGGGGGGTTAGGTGTTCCTTCCAGCACCGCCTCGTCCGGGAAGACCACTCGTGGAAGCTGGCCGGCATGGGCCGAGGCGCTCTGGTCGGCGTTGACCAGATAGCCCCGCAGCGCCAGGGTGCCGATGACCAGGGGGCGCCGGTCGTCGGCATCCAGCGTTTTGACAAAGCGCCGGTAGACCTTCAGCCAGTGGTAGATGCGCTGGACGCCCTGGCCGGTTACGCCGGCTACGGCGTTCTCCGCCGTCGGCCACGCGGGCACGGCAACGCCCACCTCCGCCAGGTCCAAGGCCATCACCCACGACTGGGCACATTCGCTGAGCCAACGCCACAGCCCGCGCACCACGGCCGGCGACAGCTCCGCCACCCGCTCGACCAACTGGTCGTCATCGGGGTCATCAGGCGGAGGGTACAGTCCGACAATTTCTTCGGCGTCCTTGTGATGCGAGACGATAGCCGCCACGGCCCACACCTGCTCGTCGGGCGCCAGGCTGGTGGCGATCCAGTCCACGAATGCCAGGGAAAGCACTTCGTGGCGATGCGGCCAGCGCTCGCCCCCGCGTAGCCGGGCCTGAAACCCGGCCGCCGCCTTGCCAAAGTCGTGCAGGAAGGCAGCCCAAAACAGGATCTGCCATAGCCTGGGCACGCCGACGGCCTGAGGCAGGGCCAGACGCAGCCGGATGAAATCGGCCAGCCGCAGCAACACCAGCCAGGTGTGCTCGGCCAGCGTCTCAGGCCGGCCGCCGGCGCCTTTTTCAGGACTTTTGGCCCAGATCTCATCCAGCCAGTCCGGCCAACAAGGCGGTCTCATCGCGGCGCGTCCTCCACAAAGCTCAGGAAGGCCAGCCCCAGGGGGATGCCGTTGTGGGTCGGAGCCGTCGGGTCAACCCAGTACGGCCCGTATTGCCGATCGGCGAAGCGCGGCACCTCATCATTGGGCAGCACCACCCGTTCCGTGACGACCACGTACTGCGCAAATGACGGCTGTCGGTTGTCCGCATAATCCAGGAAACGCGGCATCAGGACCGTGAGGCCACGGCCCATCTGCAGAGCCATTTCGTGGGGGACGAGGGTGTGCTGGAAGTAAGCCCGCTCGGCCTGTTCCAGCTCGATCACCCGCACGTCAGTGTAGGTGAACAGGTCCTGCGACCGTCCCAATACCACGGCGAAGCGCGGGCTGCGGAAGGCCGGCTCCCACTCCGGCCGGTTGATGTACAACGTCAGCCGCGGCCGGAACAGTAGGTGCCGCTCGAAGGGGTTGACGTTCCCCTCCAGCACCTTGGGGATCGCAGTTTCCGGCAATCTGCCGGTGGCCGGCTTGAGCACGATGATGTGTTCCACGTCACGCACCTCCCCCGCATGGGTGAAGGTGTAGGCGAAGCGCACTCCGGCCGGATCGAACCACTCGCCCAGCGCGCTGCAGATATGGCCGTAGATGGTGGCCGGTGGCGGCATGGGATAGCTGGGGTGCACCCCTTGCATGAAGTGAGGGTAGCGGAAGGAGGTGGTCACTCCCTCCGCCACCACCTTGAGCACGCGCATGGCGACCTCCCGGGTTCAGTCGAGCCAGGAACGGTTCTTCTCCTCGCGCAAGGCTGTGGCCACGGCCCGAAACGCCTCCCGCGGGTGGCTGACTTTGATCTTGGTGGCGAATGCGGCCAGCGCGCCGCCCTCTTGGAGCGCCGCCTCGAGCCTGGCGCGCTCGTCATCAAGGTAGCCCTCAACCCAGCCGATATAGACATCCGAAAGGATCTCCTCGTTGAACACAGTCAGCGCCTCGCGCAGGGCGTCGAGCTTGAGCTCCGGCAGGCCGCGGCTATTGGCGCCCACCACGTGTCCGAAGATGTGGTTGCCCCCTTTGGTCACGGCCATGATCACGAAGGCCGGCGCCACATCGGTATAATGGAGGGTTTGTTTGGCGCCGCCCTCCAGCCGGGCCAGGCCCTCGAACAGGGTGCTCACCCGGCGCACGCGCTCCTCGACCGGCAGCCGGTAGGATTTCTCGCCTTCCAGATGTACCAGTCCACGCTTCTGGGCTTGCTCCTTGCGCTCATCATCCAAGTTGCGATAGCCCGTCTTCTGGCGATAGGAGAAAGTGCCGCACGCGCCCAGATCGAGCGAGAAAAGGCCCTTCAGAGTCGTCCGGTAAAACTGGTGCTCGTGCGGCACCGGGTCCCCTTCGTGGCGTGACATGGTGCCGAAGTCTTCGGTGAGGTTAACCGGTGCAAGAGAGACGAGGGTGCTCACGCGGAAGGGCGAGACCCGCGTCACAGTATCGGTGGTGGGGGTTTCGCTGACGCGTGAGGCGTCCGCCTTACGCGCTTCCGCCGCCGAAGCCCGTTTGGACGGCGCGCGCATGTAGCCGAACAGGTCGTCATCCCAGTAGAGGATGGGGTTGGCGTCGGTGTAAGCCACTTTCTCCTCACGATAGATGGGCGCAGCTTTCCAGCCGAGGTCGGCGTTTTCCAGGGTCTTGCGCAGCCAATAGCGAAAGGCTTGGGCCGAAACATAAGGGTATGTGCCATCCTTGGCCCGGATGACCTTGACACCCACGGTGTTGTCGGTGCGGGCGCCGGGGATGTTGCCCAGGTTGTTCAGCGCCGACGCCGGCGCGTCGATCAGCAGTAGACCGGTAACGA
>JBMFOY010000162.1:0-2959 GCA_049969375.1 Halothiobacillaceae bacterium
AGGGCCTGATCACGCGCGGCGCGGGCATCGGCGAGGTCGGTGATGGCGATCAAACCCACCTCAAAGCGCTTCTCGGTCTGCGCCAGCCGGCTCTCGTTGGCGGCGAGATCCGCCTCGGCAAGGCGCAGCTCGGCCTGGGCACGCAGCACAGTGAAGTAGCCCTCCGCCGCGCGCAGCATGAGCTCCTGCTGGCTATTGGCGTAATCCACGTCAGCCTGGCGGACCACCCCCTCGGCCTGGTCGCGCGCGACCAGGCGGGCGCGGTCGAACAGCGGCTGGCTGAGATTCAGCGTGTAGTTCTTGCCAGTGAAACTGCCATCCCGCGCCGGCATGTTGGGGTATTCCAGCCAGTCGCGGTTGATGCCCACACTCAAGGCCACATTTGGCAACAGTTGGGCCCGGGCCTGCGGGTAGGCCTCGCGGGTGGCGAGACGCGCTTGGGCGGCGGCGCGCAGGCTGGCATCGTTCTGCTCGGCGAGACGGTACACGTCAACCAGCCCCTCGGCGTGGGCGGCCACCGCCCAACCCAGGAACAGCACGCCCGACAGGGGCAGATGTCTTTGCATGATCGGGCCTCCTCTGGCCGCCCCTTCAGCCTGCGATCAGAACGTGAAGACAGGCCTCGGCTCGGCGTGGACGAGATGGGGTAGGCAGGTTTCGAACAGGCTCTCACAGGTCCAGCGATCCTCGCCCTCGCGGGTGATCAGCAGGGCCTGCATGATGGGGGCCTCGCCAACGATGACGAACAGACGGCCACCGTCGTTGAGCTTGAGCCGGTAGCTTTCGGGCACCTCCGTTAGGGCGCCGGTAATGGCGATCACATCATAACGTCGGCCGTCATCCCAACCGGCGCTGGCATCGCCGGTTGCCAGGGTGACGCCGGACAGGCGGGCACGTGCGGCCTCGGTGAAGTCGGCAAAGATATCGACACTGGTGACCTGCCCGCCCATGTGCGCCAGGCAGGCCGCAGTGAAGCCGGTACCGGTGCCGATCTCCAGCACCTGCTCGCCCGGCTGCACGGCCAGCGCCTGCAGCATGCGCCCCTCGACCACCGGCGGCATCATCACTTGGCCATGGCCGATCGGCAGCATCATGTCGGAGAAGGCCTGCGCGCGCAGGGCTTGCGGAACGAAGTCCTCGCGGCGCACGGCGCGCAGGGTGTCAAGGACGCGGAAGTCGAGCACATCCCAGGGGCGGACCTGCTGCTCGATCATGTTGAAACGGGCCTGTTCGACGTTCAGCGCTGACATGGGACGCTATATTCCGGAAGAGGAAGAACTATCCGGCGAAGGTTAAGGGGTTTACCCTGCCCCGGCAAGAGAGGAGACCTGTGGATGCTCAACACGGCGGAAATCGGGCGCAAGGTCAGCAAGGCCGACTACAAGCGCGAGTTGCCCGAGCTGCGCACACGCCTGCTCGAGGCGCAGCGCGCCTTGCGCGAGGCTGGCCTCGCCACTCTGGTGATCATCGAGGGCATGGACGGCTCCGGCCGGGCGGAGATTGCCAACCGCCTGCACGAGTGGCTAGACCCGCGCGGCATCCAGACCCACATCTTCTGGGATCCCTCCGACGAGGAACGCGAGCGCCCCTACTTCTGGCGCTTCTGGCGGGCCCTGCCGGGCGCCGGTGAGATCGCCCTGTTCCTCGGCGGCTGGTACCGCGACATCCTCACCGACGGGGTGCACAAGGCGCTTGAGCCGGAGACGCTTGAGACGCGCCTAGCTCCCGTGCTGCACACCGAAGGCCTGCTCGCCGCCGACCGCACCCTCATCCTCAAGTTCTGGTATCACCTGCCGCGCAAGGAGCAGGAGGCGCGTCTGGCCCATGAGCACCGCACCCCCGACGACCGCTGGCCCTCGGTCGCCGCCGCGCTCAAGGGCCGCAAGCTGTTGAAGACCTGGGCCGAGCGTATCCTGCGCCGCACCGACACCGCCGATGCCCCATGGTTCATCATCGAGGCGGCGGATACCCGCTACCGCGACCTCGCCACCGGCTACACTCTGCTGGAAGCGATGGAGAAGCGGCTGAAGGAGCACCAAACGCACAAGGAGCGCCGCAGCCGCCCCCTACCGCCGCCCGAGCCTGCCCTGCCGAAGGCCGAGAGCGCCCGCGTGACCGTACTCGACCGGGTCGATCTTGGCGCCAAACTCAGCGACGCCCGATATGAAAAGTGGCTCGACCAACTGCGCGATCAACTGCGCCAGTACCTCTGGCGGGCCCATGCGGCCAAGCTCACCACCTATATCGTATTCGAAGGCTGGGACGCCGCCGGCAAGGGCGGCACCATCCGTCGCCTGGCCGGCGGCATGGATGCCCGCCTGTACCGGGTCATCCCCTACGGCGCCCCGAGCTCACACGAGCTGGAACACCACTACCTGTGGCGCTTCTGGCGCCAGGTGCCCCGCGCCGGCCGTGTCGCCGTATTCGACCGCTCCTGGTATGGGCGCGTGCTGGTGGAACGGGTCGAAGGGCTGTGCACCCCAGCGGAATGGCAGCGCGCCTACCACGAGATCAACCAGTTCGAGGCCCAGCTCGCCGCCCACAACGGCCTGGTGCTGAAGTTCTGGCTGCACATCTCGCCCGAGGAGCAGCTGCGCCGCTTCGAGGAGCGCCAGAACACCCCCTGGAAGCAGTACAAAATCACCCCCGAGGACTGGCGCAACCGCGAGAAGCGCGAACTCTACGAGCAGGCGGTCAACGAGATGGTGCTCCGTACCGACAGTCCCGAAGCCCCCTGGCACCTCATCCCCACCGAGGACAAACGCTACGGTCGCATCCGCGTCCTCGAAACCGTCTGCGAGGCCCTGAAGGCGCGCCTTGACTGACCGGCCTACCCTAAGGAAACGCTGAATAATTCAGCGTTTCCCGTTTGGGGCAGGACACCCCAACGCGAACAACGACGTAAGTCGTTGATTCGCGGAGTCCGTCGCGGACATGCGCCGCGACGAGACGATCTGAA
>JBMFOY010000163.1:0-2941 GCA_049969375.1 Halothiobacillaceae bacterium
GGTGAGATGCTGCATCGGTAGGGTTTCCCACAGGCGGGTTGCCTCTGCCATGTCCACCGTTTCCCCGGCAGCGAGCAGGTCGAAGGTTTGTGAACGCAGTTCGGCCAGGTCCAGCGCCGCCTGCTCGGCCTCAAGGAAGGCGCGGGTCTTGCGATGGAGGGATCGAAGCAGGGATGCCCGCCATTCGGTCCACAGGGTGGGGTTGGTGGCGCGGATGTCGGCGACGGTGAGCAGGAAGAGCGCATCCAGGCGGCGTCTGTTGCCAACCCGCGCAGCAAACTCGCTCACCACGTCGGGATCCTCGATGTCCCGCCGCTGGGCGGTAAAGGAAAGGGCCAGATGCTCGCGTACCAGCCAGACGACCAGTTCGGTGTCCTCCTGCGGCAGGCCGTGCAGAGTGCAGAACTCGCGCGCATCCTCCGCCCCGAGCACCTCGTGGTCACCGCCACGGCCCTTGGCGATGTCGTGGAACAGCGCGGCCAGGATCAGCAGCTCGGGCTTGTCGAAGGCGAGAAAGAGCTCGTGGGCCAGCGGGCTTTCCGTCCTGGAGACGGGCATGGCGAAGCGGCGCAGGTTGCGGATGACGAATAGGGTGTGCTCGTCCACCGTGTAGAGGTGGAACAGGTCGAACTGCATCCGCCCGACGATCTGCTCGAAGGCCGGCAGATAGGCCGCCAATAAGCCGAGCCGGTTCATCCGCCGCAACGCCTCGTTCACTCCATGCGGCTGGCGCAGGATGGCGATGAACAGCTCGCGGGCATGCGGGTTGGTGCGCATCTCGTTGCGCATCAGCGGCACGTGGCTGCGCAGCTGGCGCAGGGTGCTGGCACGAATGCCGTGGATCTTTGGGTGCTGCTGCATGAGCAGGAAGATCTCGAGCATGGCCCAGGGGGCCAGCAGGAAGATCTGTTCGTGCCGGGTCTCGATCAGGCCCTCGCGCACGTTGAAGCGCGGGTTCAACGTGCGCGCCTCGCCGGAGGGGGGGAACAGGCGCTCCTCGAATTGCTGCACGACCAGGTCGTTGAGCCGTTCGATGCTCATCACGGCGCGGAAGTAGCGCTGCATGAAGGTCTCAACGCCCGTGTTGCCGTCCGCGGTTTCATGACCGAATTCGGCGGCCAGGGCCTTCTGGTGGATCAAGAGCAGGCGGTCCTCGTGCCGCCCGGTGAGCAGGTGCAGTGTGTAGCGCACCCGGGATAGGAAGTCGATGTCGCGGGCAAGGTCGTCGCCCTCGCCGCTGGTCAACTGGCCGTGCTCGATCAGGGTCGCGATGTCGGCCTGCCCGAGCACACGGCAGGCCAGCCAGCGCAGCATGTGCCAGTCGCGCAGGCCGCCGGGGCTTTCCTTCACGTTCGGCTCGATCTTGTAGCCGGAGTGGTCGTATTTCTTGTGGCGCGCGGCCTGTTCCGCCTTCTTGGCCAGAAAGAATTCGCGCGGGGGCCAGAAGGATGGGGCCTGTATGGCATGACGCAGTCGCTCCCACAGCACGGTTTCGCCGGTTAACAGACGAGACTCGAACAGGTTGGTGGCGACGGAGATATCCTCCGCAGCAAGCGCGAGGCAGGCATCCAGCGGGCGGGTGCTGTGGCCGAGGTCAAAACCGATGTCCCATAGGGCGCTGATGAAGCGCTCGACCTGCGGGTGCAGCGTGTCATCCCGCCCGTTTTCGAGCAGCACCAGCACATCGATGTCCGAATGTGGGAACAGCTCGCCGCGCCCATAGCCGCCGACCGCGAGCAGGGCCGCCGGTGCCCCAGCCAGTCCCGCATCCTGCCAGGCGGCCACCAGCACGGCATCGACATGAGCGACGCGGCGGGCGAACAACGTGTCCATCGCCTCTCCCCCGCGCAGGCGTGCCTGATCCTCAGCGTTCAGTTGGGTGAGGGCGATACAGGCCTGCTCGAGGGTAAGCGGCTGCATGACCGGGCGTCAGGCGGGTGCGGTGGGCGAGAGGGTGAGGATCTCCACCCCCGTGTCAGTCACCAGCACGGTGTGCTCCCACTGGGCGGACAGGGAGTGGTCCTTGGTGACCACGGTCCAGCCGTCGTTGAGCAGCTTCACCTGGCGCTTGCCCGCGTTGATCATTGGCTCGATGGTGAAGGTCATGCCGGGCTCAAGTACCACCCCCTCGCCCGGGGTGCCGTAGTGCAGCACCTGCGGCTCCTCGTGGAAGGCCTTGCCGATGCCGTGGCCGCAGTACTCGCGTACTACGGAGAAGCCGTTCTTCTCGGCGTGCTGCTGGATTGTGTGGCCGATCGTACCGAGGTCCACGCCGGGTTTGACCGCCTCGATCCCGATGTCCAGGCATTCCTTGGTTACGCGAATCAGGCGCTTGGCCAGCACGGAGACCTCGCCGATCTCGTACATGCGGCTGGTGTCACCGAAATAGCCATCCTTGATGACGGTCACGTCGATATTGACGATGTCCCCCTTCTTCAACACCTTCTCCCCCGGGATGCCGTGGCAAACCTGGTGGTTGATCGAGGTGCAGATCGATTTGGGAAAGCCGTGGTAGCCGAGGGTAGCGGGAATGGCGCCCTGCACGTTGACCATGTAGTCATGGGCCAGGCGGTCCAGTTCACCGGTGGTGACGCCCGGTATGACATGCGGCGCAAGATAGTCCAGCACCTCCGCCGCCAGGCGGCCGGCGATGCGCATTTTTTCGATGTCTTCCGGGGTCTTGATAATGATGCTCATGCGATGTTCTTGTTTAGGCGCCTTGGCGGGCATTCGATCCGAAAGGGCTGAATTCTACTTCATCCGGGAATGCGCTTGACTTTGCCCGGCCAGAAAACCATCATTCTCGGCCTTCGGAAGCGTGGCCGAGCGGTTTAAGGCAGCGGTCTTGAAAACCGCCGAGTCGAAAGGCTCCGTGAGTTCGAATCTCACCGCTTCCGCCAGTCATTCAAAGGGATATGCACGCCATCTCAACCTTTTTCAA
>JBMFOY010000164.1:0-2915 GCA_049969375.1 Halothiobacillaceae bacterium
GACCCTGCTGGTGCGCTTCTGGCCCAGCATTACCCTCCTCGACCGCATGGAGCATGATCTCACGCTCAAGCCGCGCCGGATCGCGCGCGAGGTCGACCTCGGCCTGGCGCGCCAGACGCGCCCCCTCCTCACGCAGATGGGCCTCGAGGTTCGCGATCAACCGCGAGCGCTCACTGAAGTCGAGCACCAGCAGCGACAGAAGGCTGAACGCCAAGGTCGCGCTGAACATCAACAGCGGCAGGAAGGTCTTCAGGCTGCGTGGCAGCAGGCGGTTCATGCGACGGGCAGGTACTCGGCGTGGACCAGGTCTTTGAACAGGCGTTGCTGCAGGATGCCATCGCCCGAGGGCAGGATGCCAGCACCCTGCAGGATCGCCGCCACCTCATGGGCGCGCTCGAGCAGAAGCGGATGGGAACCCTCCAGCAAGCGACGGTTGTGGCCAAGATCGGTCAATTGGAGCCCTCGCAGCCCGGCGAGCACCGTCTCCGGCCGCTGCCTAAGCCGCGCGCCGATGCGGTAGGCGGCGTCCATGCGGTTGAGAACGAGGTCATGCACGGCACGCAGGGTGGCCTGCACCAGATGCAGCAATGCGGCCCGGTGCTGGACGAGGGTGGAGGGATGGACCGCCAGCACGTCGACGATGGTGTCCGGGAGGGCGCGCGAGTCGAAGAGGCGCACTGCCCCTTCCGCTTCCAGTTCGCTCAAGGCCGGCTCGAAGGTGATCAGGGCATCGATGCGGCCTGCACGCCAGGCCGCCGCGTGTTCGTGGAAGCCGAGGGACACCAGCTGCACCTGATCCGCCGCGAGCCCGGCGCGCTCCAGCAAAGCCGCAAGCATCAGCGCGCCCACCGCCGACTGCTCGACACCGATCCTCGCCCCCGCCAGGTCGGCGAGATGCATGGGATGGCGGACCAGAACACCGTCCGCCCCGGCGGAGACGTCGAACACCATCGGCACGATGAGCGGCACCCCCAGGGCTCGCGCGCGCAAGACCTCGTCGAGCGTCAGCGCCGCCGCCTCCACCAGCCCGCTGCCGAGCAGGTGCAGAGAGTCCGTGGCCGAGGGGGTCTCCACCAGCCGCACCCGGCCGGCGTCCAACCAGCCATGCTGGCGGGCCAGGAACATCGGTTCGTATCCCACCCATGGATGGACCGCCACGCGCAGGGGCGGGCGCGGAGCGCACCCACCGAGCAGGAGCGCGAAGGCGGCGAGCTTGGCGAGAAAACCCCGGCGGGAGAGAGGGTGCATCAGAGTCCGTCGAATGGCGTAATAACTGCACTATAGCAAAGGGATTGCCGGATGCTGGCCTGCGGCACGGCCCTAGGGAAACGCTGAAAAATTCAGCGTTTCCCGTTTGGGGCAGGATGCCCCAACGCGAACAACGACGCACGTCGTTGATTCGCGGAGGCCGTCGCGGACATGTGCCGCGACGAGACGACCTGAAAAAATCCATGGATGGATTTTTTCAGCGTTTCTCTAAGGAAACGCTGAAAAATTCAGCGTTTCCCGTTTGGGGCAGGATGCCCCAACGCGAACAACGACGCACGTCGTTGATTCGCGGAGGCCGTCGCGGACATGTGCCTTGATAAGACGACCTGAAAAAATCCATGGATGGATTTTTTCAGCGTTTCCCTAAGCCTGCCCGCCTCGCAGCCAAGCAGCCCACGCTGCGAACAGGCGCGTATCGCCGGCGCATACGGCAGAGCGCTTCTCGAGCGTGTTGTTGAACACCGCCTCGCCCTCCAGCGTGCAGCTGTGGCCACCCGCTTCCTCGAGGATGAGAAGGCCGCCGGCGTAGTCCCACAGCCCCTGCTTGCCGTGCAGGTAGACGTGGAAGCGCCCGGCGGCAACCCAGCACCAATCGAGGGCCACCGAGCCAATGGAACGTTGTGAGCCATAAGGTGCATCAACGGCCAGTCGGGTCGCAAGCTTGGGGGGAAGGCGCTTGAAATCCACGCAGGCGAGCGCCTTGCCAAGCGGAATGTCCGTTGTGGGCGGTGGCAGCCGCTCACCATTGAGCCAGGCGCCCTGGCCCTGGGCGGCGCTGAAAGTCTCATCGCGCATCACGTCGAAGACCACGCCGAGCACCACCCGGCCGCCGCGGATCAGGGCCAGCGAGGGGGCAAAGATCGGCACGCCCGCGGCAAAGTTGCTGGTGCCGTCGAGCGGGTCGAGAATCCACAGGCCGCTGTCGGCGTGTTGCATCAGGCGCTGCTGCTCGTCCTCGCCCATCTCCTCGCCGAGGAAGGGGATGCCTGGGAAGCGCGCGGCCAGCTCGCGCTGCACGCGGGCCTGCATGGCGAGGTCCGCCTCGGTCAGCCAGGAACCGTCGGTCTTCAGGTGGCGCTCGACGTTGCGGAAGCGGGGCAGGATCTCCTCCAGCGCGGCCTGGCGGATGAGGGCGGCGATGTCGAGGTGGTTGGGGGTAGGCATGGTGGGTTTTTGCTCAAGTGCGTGAAAGGAAGGTTTTCTTAACACCCCTCTCAACTCAACGCTCGAAACTGTAAAACACATCCACCCCCGCCTTCACCCCGCTCTGCACCTGGACATGGACATGCCGGGTCAGCTCATAGCGCAAAACGAAGGTCTGCAGCCCTTCCTCCAGCCCCTGCACATAGCGCGGATAGAGACGCGGGGTGAGGTAGCAACCCAGCACCAGGCTGAGCTCCTCGGTACCCACGTCACTCTCGATCGCCGCCTCCTCCAGACCAAAAGCGTTACCGATCTGCCCGGCGAGCAGGTCGCCGCCGCCCAAGCCCGCCGCGCGCGCGGCCTGCACCATGAGCGCGGCATCCCCGCCGCGACCCTGCTTGAGCGGCCGGCCGGTGACCAGGTAGGAGAGCACCTCGGCCTGCTCCATCGCACGGCTCGGAGAACAGGATCAGCTGTGGCCGGCTGGCGCGCCCGGTGATACG
>JBMFOY010000165.1:0-2854 GCA_049969375.1 Halothiobacillaceae bacterium
CAACGTGCTACCCTACCACGTGCATCGGGTAACACTAGCGGTAACACAAAGAAACAGGCTTTCAGAAAAACTTAAGTTTTATCAATGACTTAATGGTTGTGTTTGGCGGAGGGAGAGGGATTCGAACCCTCGTGGGGCGGTGAAGCCCCAACTCGATTTCGAGTCGAGCCCGTTACGGCCACTTCGGTACCCCTCCGGAGGTTTGAGAGGTTATCAATTTGCGGCATCATCGGCAAATGCCACATTCGTCCAAGCGTCCAAAACCGGCATGAAGCGCGACGAGAGAAACGCCGCCGGCATACGCAACATCCCGCACAGGGCCCTATCCCAGGGGGGCGTCCGCCCTACCCGGGAGCCTCAGTCCGCCCCCTGCAAGGCCAGTCCGATCGGACTGATCGGCCTGTTCGTTGTGCCCATTTTCTGGCTGATGCTGCAATTCAACCTGGCACCCGAGCCTGAATTCCCCCCTGCAGCGGTAGGTCCAACCCAGCTGGAGGACGTACTGGGCAAGGGCGTGCTGCGCGTTGCCACCCGCGAGGGCCCCCTCACCTATTTCAAGAACGAGAACGGCGAAGTCAGCGGCCTGGAGGCCGATCTGGCCCGGGCCTTCGCGGCCACACTGGGTGTCGAGGTCGAATTCATCCCAGCCGCATCCCTGAGCGAAGTCTACGAGATGGTTCGCCGCGGCCAGGTGCACATGGGGGCTGCGGGACTGATCGTCAGTCCGGAACGCATGCACCAGGTGAATTTCGGCCCGAGTTACATGCAGGTTCGCCAGCAGCTTGTGGTGCGCGAGGGGCTGGGCGAGCCCACGAGCCTGGAGGACATCGGCAACGCCTACATCAGCGTGGTGGCGGGCAGCAGCCATGCGGAGACGCTGCGCGACCTCAACCGGAGCAACCCCGAGATCGTGCCCCAGCCCATGCAGAAGGTGTCCAGCACAGACCTGGTCGCCATGCTGGCGAACAAGCAGCTGGACTATGCCCTGATCGATTCATCGATGGCGCGCTGGGCCAGGAAGGTCTTCCCCGAGGTCAAGGTGGCCTTCGATGTGGGGGAGCCGAGGGATTACGCCTGGGCCTTCCCGCCCGGCGCAGACGACAGCCTGCACGTGCTGGCGGTCCGCTTTATCGAGGAGAGCAAGCAGAGCGGGGAACTGGACCGTATTATCGACCGCTATTTCGACCACCTCGACAGCCTCGATCCCGACGGCACCCGGCAGTTCGTGCGCGACGTGCGCCACCGCCTGCCTGCCTACCGCCAGCACTTCATCCGGTCCGCCCAAAAACACGGCCTGGATTGGCGCCTACTCGCCGCGCTCGGCTACCAGGAGTCCCGCTGGGACCCTGCCGCCGTCGCCCCGAGCGGCACGCGCGGCATGATGCAGTTCACCGCCCCGACGGCCCTTGAGCTCGGCATCACGAACCGGCACGATGCCCCCTCGAGCATCGAAGGCGCGGCCCGCTACCTCGACCTTTTGCTGCAGCAACTGCCGAAGGACCTGGCCGAGGTCGAGCGGCCGTGGTTCGCGCTGGCCGCCTACAACATCGGCATCGGCACCGTCTATGGTGCGATCCGCCATCACCAGCGCATGCACGGTACCCCTCTGAGCTGGGATGCGTTCCGTACCGCACTGCTGGACGCATCCCAGGGCAGTGCCTACGTCCGCAACCGGCGCCAGCTGACTCTGGACTACGTGGACAGCATCCGTGCCTACTACGACCTGATGATCTGGGTCACCGAGCGGGCTCCGCGCATGGTGGCCCATACCCCCTCCTGATGGCCTTCACCCTATGACCGACCCACTTCGCCGCCACCGGCGGCTCGCCACTGCGCCGATGCTCGACTGGACGGACCGCCATGCGCGGTTCTTCTTTCGCCTGCTCAGCCGCGAGACCCTGCTCTATACCGAGATGGTGACCACTGGCGCCATCCTGCATGGCGATACCGAACGGCATCTGGCCTTCAGCCCCCTGGAGCATCCCGTGGCCCTGCAACTGGGCGGCAGCGATCCGCGGGATCTCGCCGAAAGCAGCAGAATCGGGGCGGAATTCGGCTATGACGAGGTCAACCTGAACGTCGGTTGCCCCTCCGACCGAGTGCAAAGCGGCCGCTTCGGCGCCTGCCTGATGGCCGAACCTGGGCTTGTAGCCGAGTGCGTCGCGGCCATGCGCGAGGCGGTCATGGTACCGGTAACGGTCAAGTCGCGCATCGGCATCGACCATCAGGAGGGCTACGAGCCGCTGGCCGGCTTTGTCGAGCAGGTGGCCGCCGCCGGCTGCGAGGTGTTCATCGTCCATGCGCGCAAGGCCTGGCTTGCCGGGCTCTCGCCCAAGGAGAACCGGGAGATTCCACCACTGCGCTACGCGATGGTGCACCGGCTGAAACAGGACTTCCCCCACCTGACCATCATGATCAACGGCGGCATCCGCAGCCTGGATGAGGCCGAGGCGCAGCTTGCGCACGTGGACGGGGTGATGATCGGCCGCGCAGCCTATGAGAACCCGTTCCTGCTGCGCGAGGCCGACCGGCGCCTGTACGGGAGCGAGCAGCCCGATCCCCTGCCCGAAGCCGTCATGCGCGCCTGGATGGACTATGTGCAGGCCGCATGGGACAAGGGGACGCCACTGCACGCCATGACCCGCCACATCCTTGGCGCCTTCCACGGCCAGCCGGGCGCCCGGGCCTTCCGCCGCCACCTGAGCGAGCACGCGCCGCGCAAGGGCAGCACACCCGAGGTGCTGCGCGAAGCGCTGAGGCACGTCGGCATTGAACTCTAAGGAAATTCTGAAAAAATCCATTCATGGATTTTTTCAGCGCGTCTCATCAAGGCGCATGTCCGCGACGGACTCCG
>JBMFOY010000166.1:0-2836 GCA_049969375.1 Halothiobacillaceae bacterium
TCTTCATCGATACGTACAGACACGGTGCCCATCGCAACCTCCTTTGGTTTCACGCCACCACAATTGGCGTCCGGCTCGTGGTCGGTCGCGGCCCCGTGGCCGACCTGGCGGCCAACACAAGCTCATCCGCCCTCGCCGCGCCATTTGATCGAGCATCCCATGCTCGGCCATTGCTCGGCCGGCCCCTCACCGGTGCGAGCAACCTGAACCATCGCTTCGAACAGCTCTCGCCGGGCGCCGGGCTGCAGATCCTTGCGGCTTTCATCCAGACGGCCGCGATAACGCAGGCGCAGACCCGCATCGAAGCCGAAGAAGTCCGGGGTGCAGACAGCCCCGTAGGCACGGGCCACGTCCTGGGATGCGTCGAACAGGTAGGGGAAGGGGAAGTCCTTTTCCTTGGCCAGACGAACCATGTTGTCGAAGGAGTCTTCCGGGTAGGCTGCCGGATCGTTGGCGCTGATTGCCACGCACCGCACCCCGTGCCCCGCCAGTTCGCATGCGTCACGGATGATTCGGTCGAGGATGGCCTGCACGTAGGGGCAGTGGTTGCAGATAAACATGACAAGGGTGCCGTGCTCGCCACGGCAGTCCGCAAGCCGCCAGCGACGCCCGTCCACGCCGGGCAGGTCGAAATCAGGGGCAGGCCAGCCGAGCTCGGCCTGGGGAGTGGTCATTCGCACCATGAATCAAGACACCTCGCACATTGGTGCGCCTGATGGACGCATCAGTGAAATCACATGGACCGTGCAGGGAAAATTCCTGACATTTACAGCCCTTATTGCACGCCGACGCAAAGGATACCGACAACATGCGCCTCCTGCCCAATACCCGCACGCTCGCCCTTGTAGCCACCTTGTTTCTCGGCCTGTCCTCCAGCCTACAGGCTGCCGGTTTCCGCCTCACCGTCCCGCCCTTCCTGCCGCAGGCGGAGATGAAGAGCCAATACACCAAGATGACGGACTACCTCGGTAAAAGCATCGGCACCCCGGTCGAGCTGATCACCAACAGCACCTATCTGGGCCACTGGGAGGCCATGCGCAAGGGTGCGGGGTATGAGCTCGTCTTCGACAACGCGCCGATGATCGACTTCCTCGTCCAGCGCCAGAACTACACGGTGCTCGCCAAGATTGCCGGGGTCGTCAGCCAGTCGCTGGTCACCCGCAACGATGTCGCAATCCTCGACCCCCAGGAATTGCTCGGCAAGCCGGTGGCCACCATCGCCTCCCCCAACCTGTCCGCGCTGACGCTGTTCCAGATGTTCCCCAACCCGATGCGCCTGCCCGACTTCAAGTACGCCAACAACACCCGGGAGGCCATCGACATGGTCCTCAAGGGCAAGGTCGTGGCCGCCCTGGTGCCCACCCCCATTGCGATTCTCTACAACGACCTGAACGTAGTCACTTCCTCCAAGCAACTGCCACACCTGGCCATCGCCGCCTCCCCCACCGTGCCCGCGGATGTGCAAGCCAAGATCCGCCAGGCCCTGCTGCAGGCCGACAAGACTCCCGAGGGCCGCGCTATGCTGGAAATGCTCAACACCAACGGTTTCGAAGCCGCTTCCAACGCCACTTACGCGGGGTATGCCGAACTGCTTAAGGGCACCTACGGCTACTGAGACGCCCCTCGCGCCGCCCCAGGGGCGGCACCCCCTGCCGCGCATAGGCAGAGCAAACGCGCTTGGGATATCATCCTGTGGTTTGACTCTCGTGCCGCCAGGAGCGCCAGATGAAACGTGATTATGTGTTCACCTCGGAATCCGTGTCCGAGGGCCATCCGGATAAGATCGCCGACCAGATCTCCGACGCCATCCTCGACGCCATCCTGGCGCAGGACAAGAACGCCCGCGTGGCCTGCGAAACGCTGGTGAAGACCGGTTTCGTTCTGCTCGCTGGCGAGGTGACCACCTCCGCCTGGGTGGACCTTGACGAGCTGGTGCGCCAGGTCATCGTCGATATCGGCTACGACAGCTCCGAGATCGGCTTCGACGGCCGTACCTGCGGCGTGCTGTCCGCCATTGGCAAGCAGTCCTCCGACATCGCTCAGGGTGTGGATCGCATCGTCAACGAGGAGCAGGGCGCGGGCGACCAGGGCCTGATGTTCGGCTTTGCCTGCAACGAGACCGACGTGCTCATGCCGGCGCCGATCACCTATGCCCACCGCCTAGTCAAGCGCCAGGCCAAGGTGCGCAAGAACGGCACCCTGCCCTGGCTGCGCCCGGACGCCAAGAGCCAGGTCAGCTTCCGCTACGTGGACGGCAAACCGGTGGCAGTGGATGCGGTGGTCCTGTCCACCCAGCACCACCCGGACATCGCCTACAAGGACTTGCAGGAAGCGGTGATGGAAACCATCATCAAGCCCGTCCTGCCCGCCGAGTGGCTGCACAAGAACACCAAGTTCCACATCAACCCGACTGGCCAGTTCGTCATCGGCGGCCCGGTGGGCGACTGCGGCCTAACCGGGCGCAAGATCATCGTCGACACCTACGGCGGCATGGGCCGCCACGGCGGCGGCGCCTTCTCCGGCAAGGACCCCTCCAAGGTGGACCGCTCGGCCGCCTATGCCGGCCGCTATGTGGCGAAGAACATCGTCGCCGCGGGTCTCGCCGACCGCTGCGAGATCCAGGTCTCCTACGCCATCGGCGTGGCCGAGCCGACCTCGATCACGGTGGATACCTTCGGCACCGGCAAGATCGACGATGACCGCATCGCCGCTATCGTCAGCGAGGTCTTCGACCTGCGCCCCTACGGTATCATCAAGATGCTGGACCTGATCCAGCCGATCTACCAGAAGACCGCCGCCTACGGCCACTTTGGCCGCGAGGAGCCGGAATTCACCT
>JBMFOY010000167.1:0-2832 GCA_049969375.1 Halothiobacillaceae bacterium
GGTCGAGGCGCGCCACGCGCGGGCGTGAGCACGGCGTCCAAACCTGGGCAGGACATGATTCACGGCATCGGCACCGACATCGTCGCCGTCGGGCGCATGCAGCGCTTGTGGGCGCGCTATGGCGAGGCGCTCGCGGCGCGTCTGCTCGCGGAGGACGAGCGTGAGCGCCTGGCCGGGCAGGCTGATCCGGCCCGTTTTCTGGCCAAGCGCTTCGCCGCCAAGGAGGCCGCCGCCAAGGCGTTCGGCACCGGCTTCCGCGACGGGCTCGGCCTGCGTCACATCGCCGTTGCAAATGACCCCCTCGGCAAACCGGTGCTGCGCCTCGACGGCCGCGCAGCCGAGTTGGCCGAGCGCCTTGGCGTCCGCGACTGCCATCTTTCCCTGAGCGACGAGGCTGACTATGCGGTCGCCTTCGTCATCATGACGCGTTGAGGATCACCGCATGAATCCCATCACACTGCCCGCCCTGTCCGGTGCCATTGGCCACACCCCCCTGGTGCGCCTGCAGCATCTGACCACGGGCCAGAACAACCTCATCCTCGCCAAGCTCGAGGGCAACAACCCGGCCGGCTCGGTGAAGGATAGGCCGGCGCTGTCGATGATCGAGCACGCCGAGCGCCGTGGCGAGATTCATCCCGGCGATACCCTGATCGAGGCGACCAGCGGCAACACCGGCATCGCGCTGGCCATGGCCGCCGCCATCAAGGGCTACCGCATGGTGCTGATCATGCCGGAGAACCTGAGCATCGAGCGCCGCCAGGTCATGCGCGCCTACGGCGCCGAGCTGATCCTGGTCAGCAAGGAGAAAGGCATGGAAGGAGCGCGCGACCTCGCCCTCGCCATGCAGGCGCGGGGAGAGGGCAGGGTGCTCGACCAATTCGCCAACCCCGACAATCCACTCGCCCACTACGAGACCACCGGGCCGGAAATCTGGCAGGCCACCGAGGGCCGCGTGACCCACTTCGTCAGCGCCATGGGCACCACCGGCACCATCATGGGCACCTCGCGCTACCTCAAGGAACGGAACCCTGCGGTGCAGATCATCGGCGTGCAGCCAGCCGAGGGGGCCTCCATTCCCGGTATCCGGCGCTGGCCGGAGGCCTACCTGCCGAAGATCTACGATCCGAGCCGCGTCGACCGGGTGCTCGACGTCAGCCAGCAGGAGGCCGAGGAGATGACGCGCCTGCTCGCCTTGCGCGAGGGGTTGTTGGCCGGTATCTCCTCTGGCGGGGCCATGGCCGCCGCCCTGCGCCTGGCCGAGGGCCTGCATGATGCCGTGATTGTCACCATCGTCTGTGACCGCGGCGACCGCTACCTTTCCACCGGGGTCTTCCCCGCCTGATTCCACATATCAAGATTCCATGTCGAGCAAACGCAAGGGCCTGATCTTCGAGGCCAGCATCACCGGCTTTTCCCACGAGGGGCGCGGCGTCGCCCAGCACGAGGGCAAGGTCGTCTTCGTCGACGGCGCCCTCATGGGCGAACGCGTCAAGGTCAGGCTGACCAAGCCTCATCGCCGCTTCGATGAGGCGGAGGTGATCGAGGTCATCACCCCTTCGCCCGACCGCGTCGAGCCGCGTTGCGCGCACTTCGGCGTATGCGGCGGCTGCTCGCTGCAGCACATGCGCGACACGGCGCAGATCCATGCCAAGCAGGGGGGGCTGCTCGACAACCTGCGCCAGCTCGGCAAGGTCGAGCCCGAGCACATCCTTCCACCACTGACCGGGCCGTTGTGGGGCTACCGCCGCCGCGCCCGCCTGGGCGTGAAGTGGGTGGCCAAGAAGGGCAAGGTGCTGGTCGGCTTCCGCGAGCGCGGCTCGCCGTACCTTGCCGAGCTGCGCCGTTGCGAGGTGCTGGACCCGAGCGTGGGCGAGCGCCTGGAGGAACTCGCCGGTCTCATCGCCGGCATGGATGCCAAGGAGCGCATCCCGCAGATCGAGGTAGCGGTGGGTGATGACGTCACCGCACTGGTCTTCCGCCACATGGACGCGCTCTCCGCGCATGATCGCGCGCGCCTGATCGACTATGCCAAAACCACTGGCCTGCACCTCTTCCTCCAGCCTGCCGGTCCCGACAGTGTTCACCGCCTGTGGCCCGAGGAGGGCGAGTTGTACTACAGCTTGCCTGGGCACGATGTGCGCATCGACTTTCTGCCGGTCGACTTCACCCAGGTCAACGGTCTGCTCAACCGCAAGATGGTGGATCTCGTGCTCGAGCTGCTCGACCCCAAGGCAGATGAGCGCGTGCTGGACCTGTTCGCGGGGCTGGGCAATTTCACTCTGCCGATCGCCCGCCGCGCCGCAGAAGTGGTGGGCGTGGAGGGGGATGAGGCCATGGTGCGCCGCGGCGAGGAGAGCGCCTGCCGCAACGGCATCGCCAACACCCGTCACTTCGTTGGCAACCTGTTCGAGCCGGATCCGGCCTTACCGTGGATGAAGGAACACTACGACAAGATCCTGCTCGACCCGCCGCGCGCCGGGGCGATGGAGATCATGCCGCACCTGGCCCGGATGAAGCCCAAACGCATCGTCTACGTATCCTGCAACCCCGCTACCCTGGCGCGCGATGCCGGCATCCTGGTCAACGAGCATGGTTACCGGCTGAAGGCCGCCGGGGTGATGGACATGTTCCCGCACACCGCCCATGTCGAGTCCATTGCGGTCTTCGAGCCGAAATAAAACCACTCCAGACTGTGTAGGAGGCCCGCCCTCGGGCTGACGTTTCCACACGATATGCCTCGCGCGGCGGGGCGCCGCTCCTACATCGGCGTTCAAAGTGTGTTGTCAACAAATAGAACTGTCCGGTCTTAAAGCACATAAACTGTCCGCTTTT
>JBMFOY010000168.1:0-2736 GCA_049969375.1 Halothiobacillaceae bacterium
TATCCTTCCTCCTCCAACACCAACCTGAGTGCCAAAGGTGGTGGACTCATACACCCCCTTGACACCCCTGCCGAACCCTCTAAAATACGCATCACCCGATGCCTAGGTGGCGAAATTGGTAGACGCACTAGTTTCAGGTACTAGCGGGTAACACCGTGGAGGTTCGAGTCCTCTCCTAGGCACCAAAGATTTCGGAAAGCGATCTCATCGGTTTCCCAAGTAGCCAGAGAACCCGGCCCTGCCGGGTTTCGATTTCAGGCGCGTAGCTCAGCTGGTTAGAGCACCACCTTGACATGGTGGGGGTCGTTGGTTCGATTCCAATCGCGCCTACCAATTCCGGGCGCAGCCAAGGCTGCGCCTTTTTCGTTTGTGCGGCACACCTGCCGCGCAGGCGTCCTTTGTGTATTACGCGGCCCGTGGTAGGGGTCGCCACTGAACCGAGGAACTCGACATGCCGAACATCACCCTCCCCGATGGCTCCCAGCGCCACTTCGACCATCCCGTCAGCCTCATCGAGATTGCGACCAGCATCGGCCCGCGCTTGGCCAAGGCCTGCCTCGCCGCCAAGGTCGACGGTCGCCTGATGGACATGAGCCGCGTCCTCACCCACGACGCCCATGTGCAGTTCGTGACCGCGAAGGACGAGGAAGGGGTGGACGTGATCCGCCACTCCACCGCCCACCTGCTGGCGCAGGCGGTGAAGCAGCTCTACCCGCAGGCGCAAGTGACCATCGGCCCGGTGATCGAGAACGGCTTCTACTACGACTTCGCGATCGACCCCCCCTTCACCACCGACGACCTCGCCAAAATCGAAGCGCGGATGCACGAACTGGCGAAGGCCGATCAGCCCCTGTCTCGCCAGGTGATGAGCCGCGACGAGGCCGTGGCCTATTTCAAGGGGCTCGGCGAGCACTATAAGGCGGAGATCATCGAGTCGATCCCCTCCAACGAGGAGCTCTCACTCTACACCCAGGGCGATTTCACCGACCTCTGCCGTGGTCCGCACGTCCCCTCCACCGGTCATCTTGGCGCGTTCAAGCTGACCAAGGTCGCCGGCGCCTACTGGCGGGGCGACTCCAAGAACGCCATGCTCTCCCGCGTCTATGGTGTCGCCTTCGCCAGCAAGAAGGAGTTGGACGAGTACCTGCATCGCATGGCGGAGGCCGAGAAGCGTGACCACCGCCGCATCGGCAAGCAGCTTGACCTGTTCCACTTCCAGGAAGAGGCGCCGGGCATGGTGTTCTGGCACGACAAGGGCTGGCGCCTGTTCCGCCAAGTGGAAGGCTTCATGCGCAACCACCTGGCCAAATACGACTACCTCGAGGTCAACACCCCACAGGTACTCGACCGCTCGCTGTGGGAGAAATCCGGCCACTGGGACAAGTTCGGCCACATGATCTTCGCCACCCACACCGAGGGGCGCGACTACGCGATCAAGCCGATGAACTGCCCGGGCCATGTGCAGGTGTACAACCAGGGCCTGAAGAGCTACCGCGACCTGCCCTTCCGCATCGCGGAATTCGGCACCGTGCACCGCAATGAGCCGTCCGGCACCCTGCACGGGCTGATGCGCGCGCGCCGCTTCACCCAGGATGATGCGCACGTGTTCTGCACCGAGGACCAGTTGCAGGCCGAGGTCGCCTCGCTGATCGAGCAGACCTTCGACGTCTACAGCACGTTCGGCTTCACCGACATCACCATGGCCCTCTCCACCCGCCCGGAGCAGCGCGTGGGCGCGGATGAACTGTGGGACAAGGCCGAGGACGCACTGGCTAAGTCGCTCGAGACCAAGGGCCTGGACTACCGCCTGCAGCCCGGCGAAGGCGCCTTCTATGGCCCGAAGATCGAGTTCACCCTGAAGGACTGCATCGGCCGCAACTGGCAGTGCGGCACCATCCAGGTGGACTTCTCCATGCCCGGCCGCCTCGGCGCCGAATACGTTGCCGAAGACGGCAGCAAGAAGACTCCGGTCATGGTGCACCGTGCCATCCTCGGCAGCCTAGAGCGCTTTGTCGGCATCCTGATCGAGCACTACGCCGGGGTGTTCCCGCTCTGGCTCGCCCCGGAGCAGGTGGCGGTCATGGGCATCACCGACCGGCAGGCCCCGTTCGTGCAGGAAGTCGAGAAGACCCTGCGCGCCGCAGGCTTCCGCGCCCGCGCGGATTTGCGCAACGAGAAGATCGGCTTTAAAATTCGGGAATTAACTTTGCAGCGCATCCCCTACCTCGTGGTGATCGGGGATCGCGAAGTGGAACAGCGTCAGGTCTCCGTCCGCACGCGTAGCGGCGAGGATCTCGGCAGCATGGGCCTGGATGACTTCATTGCCAGACTGCGTGAGGAAGTCGACCGGCGCCATTGATGCGACGCTGGCTTGATCAATGACTTGAGGATACCAACATCGCTTTTGCACCTCCTGGGCGTGAGAAGAAAGACGACGAACCGCGCCTGAACTCGGAAATTACTGCTCGTGAAGTTCGCCTGATCGATGCCGAAGGCAACCAGGTGGGCATTGTCTCCCGCTATGAAGCGCTGCGCATGGCGGAGGAAGCCGAACTTGACCTGGTCGAGATCTCGCCGCAGGCCCAGCCGCCTGTGTGCAAGATCATGGACTTCGGCAAGTTCCGCTATCAGCAACAGAAGAAGGCGTCCGAGGCCAAGAAGAAGCAGAAGGTGATCGAGGTCAAGGAAGTCAAGTTCCGTCCTGGCACCGAAGAAGCCGACTACCAGGTCAAGATG
>JBMFOY010000169.1:0-2708 GCA_049969375.1 Halothiobacillaceae bacterium
ATCACCTCCATTCTCCGGGCCGACAGCCTGCCGGTGGTCGTCTTGCGTCTGGATCCCGAACGCCAGGCCACCGAGCTGTTTGTCTACACCCTCGACGCGGCCAACATCTTCGCCCGCATCGCCGCCACCCTTGACCGCATGGGGCTCGACATCCAGGCCGCCCACATCACCAGCAGCACGGACGGCAAGGCAATGGAGGACATCCTCTTCCTCGACGGGCAGGGCCAGCCCCTGACGGACGAGTGGACGCAGCTTGACCTGGTGCGCCAGATTGAGGACTACCTGACCATGCCTGAGGATACCCCGCTGCGTCTCGGCAGCCGTCGCCCCTCGCCCCACCTGCGCCACTTCGACGTGCCCACCGTGATCGTCATAGACCCGGCCTGTGGCGGGGGCTGCACCCGCGTGCAGATCGAAACCGCCGACCGGCCCGGCCTGCTGGCGCGCGTCGGCCTGGTGCTGGCGCAATCCGGCCTGCGCCTGCGTGGGGCGGTCATCAACACCCTCGGCGAGCGGGCGCTGGACACCCTGTTCGTGTCCACCCGCGACCACCAGCCACTGAATGGCCTCCAGCAGGACGAACTCGAGCGTCGCCTGCGCGCATTCCTGAGCGAAGAGGCCCTGGCGTGATCATTACCGACCCCGCCATTCCCTACCCCGGCTACGCCGTCCTGTACGAGGACGAGGACCTGCTGGTGATCGACAAGCCCACCCGCATGCTCACCCAGCCGGGCGTCGGGCCGGGCAAGGACGACAGCCTCATCACCCGCATCCAGCGCGAGCTGCCCCAAGCGCGCATCGTCCACCGGCTAGACTGGGACACCTCCGGGCTGATGCTCATCGCTCTCAACGCCGCCACTCACCGTGCCCTGTCGATCCAGTTCCAGGAGCGGATGACGGAAAAGACCTACATCGCCGTGGTGCATGGCCACCTCGCCGAGCCCAGCGGCACGGTCGATGCCCCGCTCGGCCCCCATCGTGCCCGCGCCCCCCGCCACCTCGTCACCCCCGAGGGCCGACCGTCCATCACCCACTGGGAGGTGATCGGCCAGGAGGGCCCGCACACCCGCATCGCCCTCCATCCGATCACCGGCCGCTCGCACCAGCTGCGCGTGCACATGCTGCACCTCGGCCACCCCATCCTTGGCGACACCCTCTACGCCCCGGCCGAGATCCAGGCCGCGGCTCCGCGCCTGCTCCTGCACGCCGCACGCCTGGGCTTCACCCATCCGCGCAGCGGCAAGGGCATGGTTGTGGCAAGCCCGGCACCATTCTGAATGGCTGAAGGATGGAGGTTGCAGGCGCAGCGCCCTCGCCGCGACCCAGCACGCCATGGTCGTGGAAAGCCCAGCGCCATGCTGAAGGATGGGGTTGTAGGAGCGGTGCTCTCGCCGCAACCCGGCACGCATAGAGCTGTGAAACGCCCGCCCCATACCCATCCTGCAGCGCAGGGGATAAGCTTGGACCACCCCATCCTCATCCTACCCAGGGGGCCTCGCATGCGTCGGCTACTTATCCTCTGCCTCCTTCTACCCGCCCTGGCCGCAGCCTCTAGCGTGGAAGTCATTCCCCTGCACAACCGCCCAGCGGAGGAGATCATCCCGCTCCTCCAGCCCCTCCTCGGCCCCGAGGATGCCATCAGCGGTCAAGGCGGAACCCTGATTGTGCGTGGCTCACCAGCCACGCTTGGGGCCATCCAGCGCCTGCTGGCTGAGCTTGACCGTGTGCCGCACAACTTGATCATCAGCGTACGCAGCACCATGGAGGACGTACGCGAAGGACACTCCACGGGCGGAGACATCCAAGTCGGTCCAGGCGGTATAAGCATCCAAGGCAGCGCAGGAGCACGCGAACTGAGCACCGGCCGAGGAGCAACGCAGCACATCCGCGTGCTCGAAGGCATGCCCGCCATGCTGAGTGTCGGTGAGGAGAGCTCGCGCACCGAACCGGTCATCGTTCCCCACCCGGGTGGCTATGCCGTGGTACCGGCCACCACCCGCGCCACCGGTCGCTGGCTACGCGTCGTCCCACGCTTGCAAGGGCAGCAAGTCCTTCTCGACATCCAGCCCGAGGAGGCCCATCCCGATCCGCGCCATCCGCGTACGCTCAACGTGCAGCGGCTCTCCACCCAGCTCATGGTTCCCCTTGGCCAGTGGGTGCCCTTAGGCGGGATGGCAAGCCAGGACATGCGCAGTTCAGATTGGAGCGCCAGCACCCGTAGCCAGTCCGTCCAAGTGTGGGTGAAGGTCGAGCTGGCGGACAACCTCCCTTGAAGACGCGCTGAAAAAATCCATGGATGGATTTTCCATTGGAACGCAGGAGCATGGCGCGTCCGAGGGCGCGCAGATTGGCGCACGGGCGACGAGGCCATAGCCCGGCCTATGGGCGAAGAGTACGGGTGCAAAGATGCCGCAGGTAGGCCGCCAGCCTGCCGCGTTCCAATGGAAAATCCGGGTTCAAGAGAAAAGGAACTTGGGAAGAAGATCTGAAATCAGACATCGAATCAGATGGCGGAGGTAAAGTCCGCCACCTATTGATTTGCCCGTGTTTACCAACCACCACAAATATATTTATGAAACAGTGACTTAGAAGGTTAGATTGTCCGCTAAAGTGCGCTAAAATCTGCCCCAAGCCGCGTTATCGGGTAACACTACGGGTAACACAGACTTGGGGGGAAGCATGGCAAAGCTGACTGCGCGAGGTGTTGA
>JBMFOY010000170.1:0-2703 GCA_049969375.1 Halothiobacillaceae bacterium
TACTATGCCTGCCGCTTCCTGCCCGAGCAGCAAAAACCCGCCGCCTTGGCAGTTCTCGCCCTGCGCGCCGAGCTTTTGGATGCGAGCACCCGCATCCCCGAGCCTAGTGTCGCCCAGGCGCGCCTCGACTGGTGGCTCGCGGAACTTTCGGCCGCCGCTGCCGGCACCGCCCAGCACCCCATCGCCCAAGCCCTGATGCAGCATGTGCTGCACCTGCCAGGACGGCTGGAACTGCTGGAGGAGATGGTGGCCGGCGCGCAGGACCGCCTGCGCCATGGCTACCTGGAGCAGGAGCGCGACTTCGGCCTGCATGCTTTCCGCCATGAAGTCGCCCCCTGGCTGATCCTGACCGACCCCGAGGGGGGCGCCGGCCGTGCGGAGCGCGACTTCGCCCACGCTATCGGGCAGGCGCTGGCCTGGGTGCGCGTGCTGCACCAGCTGGGGCGGGATGCGGCACGCGGCCAGGTGCTGATCCCGCGCGAAACCCTCGCCCGGCACGGTCTGGACGTGCCCGACCTGCTCCAACCGCGCACCTCCGAGGCCGTCCGCGCGATGCTGGAGAAGCTGGGCGCACAGGTGCGCGGGCAACTGCGCCACGCCCGGACCATGCTCCCCTCCGAGGCGCAGCCGCAACAGGTGATGGCCCTGGTCAGCCTGGCCCAGGCCGACGCCCTGCTTGAGGCGATGGCCCAGGACGACTGGCGGCTGCTTGATGCGCGCCCGGAACTCACTCCCCTGCGCCTGCTGTGGCTCAGCTGGCGCACCGCCCGCAAGGCTCGCTCGAGGAAAGCCTGATGACGACGACCACCCTCCTGCTCACCGGCGCCACCGGCGGCCTCGGCCGCGCAACGAGTCTGGAGGCCGCGCGACGCGGTGCTCGCCTGATCCTGCTCGGCCGCAAGCCCGAAACACTGATGCAGCTCGCCGACGAGGTGGCCGCCGCCGGCCACCACGAGCCGCTGCTGCACGCCATCGACCTCTCCGGCGCCCAGGCCGAAGACTACGCCCAGCTCGCCGAGCTGATCGCGGCCCACGCCGGCCGGCTGGACGGCCTGCTCCACCTCGCGGCGGATGCCGGCGCCCCGGCTCCGCTGGCGCACGTCGATCCCACGGTGTGGAACCGCCTGCTGCGCGTCAACCTGACCGCCCCCTTCCTGCTCACCCGCGCCTGCCTGGGGCTACTCAAGTCCTCCGCGGGCAAGGTCGTATTCATCGGCGATGCCTGTGAGGCGGCGTATCTTGGCGCCTACGGTGTGGCCAAGGCGGGCCTTGCACGCCAGGCGGCGCAATGGGCGGAGGAGCAACCCGGCATCCACGTGGAGCTGTTCACTGCACCGCCCATGCCCACCCCCCTGCGCGCGCGGCTGTTCCCGGGTGAAGGTCCGGCGGCAGGGCTGACGCCGGTGATGGATGTGGCGCGTACCCTGCTCGATCGCGTCCTTCAGGAAGAAGCCGCGTAGGAGGTTCGCCCTCAGGCCGAGTGGCTCTTGCCTCGGTGCCCTCACCGCGATCAATCACTTCATCGCCCCGAGGGCGGGCCTCTTAGGAAATTCTGGAAAAATCCATCCATGGATTTTTCCAGCTCGTCTTATCAAGGCGCATGTCCGCGACCCACTCCGAAGATCAATCACTTAGCGTGATTGATCTGCGTGCAAGCCATCTAGGCTCACTTTACCAGGCGGTTGAAAAGCGTTTTTCAACGGCCTGTTACAGCGTTGCGGCTGGGCAGCCATCCCGTAGCACGCAGTCCGCGCAGCGCGGGCGGGGGCGGCAGACCGCCTTACCATGCGCGACGAGCAATGCGTGATACTGGTTGATCAACGGGACGTCGGCCCCGAGTTCGGCCTCGATCACCGCGCGCAGGTGCTCGTAACCCGCACCGGGATCAACCAGCCCCAGCCGCCCCAAAATACGGCGGGTGTAGGCGTCGATGACAAACACCGGGCGCTCAAAGGCATAGAGCAGGATGTCGTCCGCCGTTTCCGGCCCGACGCCGCGCACGCTAAGTAGACCCGCCCGCAGCGCATCGTCCGACCATTGAGCCAGGGCCTCCTCACCGCTCGCCGCCGATACCCACTCCAACAGGGCCCGCAGGCGCCGCGCCTTGACATTGAAGTAGCCCGCCGGGCGGATCAGCGCGGCCAGCTCGTCCAAGGGCAGGGCTAGCAGCGCCTGCATGGACAACGCCCCCGCGGCCTTGAGGTTGGCGATCGCCCGCTCGACGTTGCTCCAGGCGGTGTTCTGGGTCAGCACCGCACCAACCATGATCTCAAGCCTCGACTCGCCCGGCCACCAATGCTGGGGGCCCCAGGCGTCATCCAGCCTACGGTAGACCTCCAGCAAGGTCATAGGGCGTAACTGGCCCCCTTCTTGGGTACCTCCACCCGCCAGCCGAGCTGATTGTGTACCAGCAGATGTACCAACAGACCAAACCCCTCTAGAGGCTGACTTTTGCAGAGGTTCCTTAAGAAAACCTTCGTTTTCTGGACGCTCTCAGCCCCGCTTGCGCGGAGCTCGGCCAGCCGACTTCCCACCCGGCCGCCCGTGCCTACTCTCTGCACTGTACTCAGAACGCTCACGCGAGGTCCCCCCCTGCGGCTTGCGCTCCGGCGCGGGCGCCGACTCGTCACGCACGGCCTTGCCCTCGCGCACGACATAGACCTTGCGCGCTTCACCTGCTGGGCGCGCCTCGGCCCGGCGCAC
>JBMFOY010000171.1:0-2687 GCA_049969375.1 Halothiobacillaceae bacterium
GTCGCGGACATGCGCCTTGATAAGACGAGCTGAAAAAATCCATGGATGGATTTTTCAGCGTTTCCTTAACAGGCCGTTGAAAAGCGTTTTTCAACGGCCTGTTAAGCGGCCACCAGGTTGATCAGGCGGCCGGGCACGACGATGACTTTCTTCACGCTCTTGCCTTCGAGGAAGTGCTGCACGTTGGCATCCGCCAGCGCGGCCTGCTCGATCGCCTCGCGCGAGGCGTCTACTGGCACCTCGATCTGGCCGCGCAGCTTGCCATTGACCTGCACCGCGAGGGTGATGCTATCGCGCACCAGCGCGTCCTGATCGACCACTGGCCAGGCGGCGGTGGCGACCAGCCCCTCGTGGCCGAGGGCGTTCCACAGCGTTTCGGCGATGTGCGGCACGATCGGGGCGAGCATCAGCACGGTCGCCTCCAGCGCCTCCTGGCGCACCGCGCGGCTTGGCTCGGTGTCGTCCAGCTTCGTGATCTCGTTGAGCAGCTCCATCACGGCGGCGATGGCCGTGTTGAAGGTCTGGCGGCGGCCGATGTCGTCGGTGACCTTCTGAATGGTCTCGTGCAGCTTGCGGCGCGCGGCCTTTTGCTTGGGATCAAGCTGGCTTGTATCCAGGGCAGGCACCGCACCTTGTGCAACGTGTTCATGCACCATGCGCCAAAGTCGTTTGAGAAAGCGATGAGCACCTTCCACGCCCGCGTCCGACCACTCCAGCATCTGTTCCGGCGGGGCGGCGAACATCATGAACAGGCGCACAGTGTCCGCACCGTAGCGGTCGATCATGGCCTGCGGGTCAACGCCGTTGTTCTTGGACTTGGACATCTTCTCGGTGCCGCCCACACAGACCGGCTGGCCGTCGGCGATCAGCCTCGCGCCGATGATGCGCCCGCGTTCGTCGCGTTCCACCTCGACCTCGGCCGGGTTGTACCAGGTCTTTTTGCCCGAGGTGTCCTCGCGGTAGTAGGTGTCTGCCACCACCATGCCCTGGGTGAGCAGGCGGGCAAACGGCTCGTCGCCATCGACCAGGCCCTCATCCCGCAGCAGCTTGTGGAAGAAGCGGGCATAGAGCAGGTGCAGCACGGCATGTTCAACGCCGCCAATGTACTGATCGACCGGCAGCCAGTACTTGGCACGCTCATCCAGCATGGCCGCATCGTTGTTCGGCGAGGTGTAGCGGGCGTAGTACCAGCTCGACTCGAAGAAGGTGTCGAAGGTGTCGGTTTCGCGCTCGGCTGCCCCACCGCACACCGGGCAGGTGGTATGGATGAACTCCGGCATGGATTTGATCGGCGACTGCGGGCCGTTCATTTCCACATCAAGCGGCAGCACCACCGGCAGCTGATCCTCCGGCACCGGCACTGCGCCGCAGGTCTTGCAGTTGATGACCGGGATCGGACAGCCCCAGTAGCGCTGACGGGATACGCCCCAGTCGCGCAGGCGGTAGTTGACCTTCTTGTGGCCCTTGCCATGTTCAGCAAGGTGGGCAGCGATAGCGTCGATGGCCTCGGCGGAGGTCAGGCCGTTGAACGGGCCAGAGTTGACCAGCACCCCCTGGTCGGTCAGGGCGGCCTGGGTGAAGTCGAAGCTCTCGCCGGTCACCGGGGCGATGACCTGCTTCACCGGCAGGGCGTACTTCTGCGCGAACTCCCAATCGCGCTGATCGTGCGCCGGGACGGCCATGACCGCACCGGTACCGTAGTCCATGAGCACGAAGTTGGCGGTCCAGACCGGCACCTTCTCACCCGTGATCGGGTGGATGGCGCTGATGCCGAGCGGCATCCCCTTCTTTTCGAGGGTGGCAAGCTCGGCCTCGGCCACCTTGGTGTGGCGGCATGCCTCGATGAAGGCGGCGAGTTCCGGGTTGCGTTCCGCAGCCTGCTTGGCCAGCGGATGCTCGGCAGCCACGGCAACGTAGGACACACCCATCAGGGTATCCGCACGGGTGGTGTAGACGGTCAGCGGTTCCCCGCCCTCGATGGCAAACTGCAGCTCCACCCCGACCGAGCGGCCGATCCAGTTAGCCTGCATGGCCTTGACCTGCTCCGGCCAGCCGTTGAGCTTGTCCAGGTCATTGAGCAGCTGCTCGGCGTAGTCGGTGATGCGGATGAACCACTGCGGGATCTCACGTCGCTCGACCAGGGCACCGGAGCGCCAACCACGTCCGTCGATCACCTGTTCGTTGGCGAGTACGGTCTGGTCCACCGGGTCCCAGTTCACCACGGCGGTCTTCTTGTAGGCCAGACCCTTCTTCATCAGGCGGGTGAACAGCCATTGCTCCCAGCGGTAGTACTCGGGCAGGCAGGTGGTGACCTCGCGCGACCAGTCGTAGCCGAAGCCCAGCGATTTCAGCTGGTTGCGCATGTAGTCGATGTTGGCAAGGGTCCAGGCTGCTGGGGCGACGTTATTGGCCAGCGCTGCATTCTCCGCAGGCAGGCCGAAGGCGTCCCAGCCCATCGGTTGCAGCACGTTCCTGCCGTGCATGCGCTGGAAGCGTGCGATCACATCGCCGATGGTGTAGTTACGCACATGCCCCATGTGCAGCTTGCCGCTTGGGTAGGGGAACATCGACAGGCAGTAGAACTTCTCCTTCGCCGGATCGTCCTTGGCGGTGAAGATGCCGGCGGCCTCCCAGCGCTGCTGGGCGTCCTGTTCGATGTCTCTTGGGCTGTACTGCTCGTGCATGGC
>JBMFOY010000172.1:0-2638 GCA_049969375.1 Halothiobacillaceae bacterium
AGAGTTTCCCGAGAACAGGACGTGCATGAAGAGACGCCGTCCCGCCAACCGCCCCGCCCGGTGCTGGTCTATAGTCGATGGCCGGTCACCGTGACCTGTTCGCACCACCGGGGGGAAGTCGCCATGAGCAATGTCGTCAAACTCATCGAGGTCCTGTCCGAATCCGAAAAAAAGCTGGGAGGACGCCGCCCAGCAGGCCGTCAACCGCGCCGCCAAGACCCTGCACGGGATCAAGTCGATCTATATCGAGAACTTCGAGGCCAAGATCGAGGATAACCGCATCGTCAAGTACCGCATCAACGCCAAGATCGCCTTCCTGCTGGAGTAAGGCATGATGTTCCGGAACCGCGAGGATGCGGCCCGCCAGCTGGCCGGCCGCCTCAAGTCATGGAAGGGCCGGCACCCCTTGGTGCTGGCCATCCCGCGCGGTGCAGTGCCGATGGGAGCGATCATCGCCGAGGCGCTGGAGGGCGATCTGGACGTGGTGCTGGTGCACAAGCTTGGCGCCCCCGGCAACCCGGAGTTCGCCATCGGCGCGGTGGACGAGTCTGGCCATATCCACGTCGCGGATCACGCGGCGATGACCGGGGCAAGCCCGAAGGACGAAGAGGCGGTGGACATCCTGCGCCGGTTCGGAAAGCGCAGCGCCACATCCACGGCATGAACCCGATCCTTGACCTCAAGCTGCTGCTGGTGCTGATGGCCGCCAATGGCGCCCCCATCCTTGCCGGATGGCTGTTTGGACAAGTGCTCGACCGCCCGCTTGATGGTGGGCGGCATTTCCTCGACGGCCGCCCGCTGTTCGGCCCGCGCAAGACCTGGCGCGGCCTAGTCGCCGCCCTGCTCGGCGCCGCCGCCATGGCCCCCGCACTGGGACTGGGCGCGATCACCGGGATGCTGCTCGCCCTCTTCTCGATGCTGGGCGACCTTGGCAGCAGTTTCATCAAGCGGCGTCTCGCCCTCGCCCCCAGCAGCCGCGCCCCCCTGCTGGACCAGCTACCGGAGGCCCTCCTGCCCCTGCTGTTGCTCAAGCCTGCCCTCGGGCTCGGCGGGCTCGATATCGCCCTGACGGCCGGACTGTTCGTCCTGGCGGACATCGCCCTCTCCCGCCTACTCTACCGCCTGCATATCCGCAACCGGCCGTACTGAGTCACGCCCTCAGGCCCGAACGCAGGACATGCAGGGTCATCTCCGCCGGGCAGTTGAGCCGCACGTCCAGCACCGACACCCCGGTCCCGCGTGAGGTGTAACCCTGCATACCCGCATGGCTCCAGGCCCCCTTGCACAGCCGGCGCGGCGCGTGGGCATTGCACAGGATCGGCACGCCGCCCGGCAGGGCGATCTGCCCGCCGTGGGTGTGGCCGCACAGCATCAGGTCGAAGCCCGCGTGCGCGGCCTGGCGCCAGATCTCGGCGGAGTGGGCGAGCAGGATGGCGCACTCATCCGGCGGCAGGCCGGCAGTCGCCTTCTCCAGGTTGTCCAGGGCGTAGTAGTGGGGATCGTCCACCCCGGCGAGGTGTAGCCGCGCCCCCGCCTGCTCCAGCACGGCGGTTTCATTCAGCAGCACCCGGATGCCGAGCGTCTCCAGGCCAGGCAGCATGCGCAGGCTGTCGTGGTTGCCGAGCACGGCGAACACCCGCTCGGGCAGCACGGCGCGCAGTCGATCCAGCCCATCCAGGGCCGGCTCGATAGGGCCGAAGGTGCGCGCGCGGAAGTCGCCGGTGATGACGCAGGCATCGCACTCCACCCTTCGTGCGGCCTCGGCGATGGCGTGCGGCATGTCGGCGTGCATGTCCAGGTGCAGGTCGGAGAGGTGCAGCAGGCGGAAGCCGTCGAAGGCCGGGGGCAGGCGCTCAAGGCGCACCTCCCTACGGGTCAGGCGGATATCGCGCGCATTGCGCCGCCCGCGCCCGTGTACCCCGACGAGGCGCAGCAGGCCGCGCATCAGGCCGTGGACGGAGTACCAGTTCTCGATATGGAAGAAGGTACGGCCCTGGCCGAAGACTTGGGCCTCGTGCTCGGCCTCGATGCCGAGCCGCAAGCGGGCGTGCAGCCGCCCCACTCGCGCCTCGAGCAGAGGCAGGAGTGAATCGTCCGGGAGATCCTCGGCCAAGTCTTACTTGTACTTGTAATAGGTATGGTTGAGGTAGTCCGACACCGCCTGCACCTCTTCCTCGAACCAGGGGATGTCGAAGTAGGTGACGCAGGACTGGACCATGGTGGTCAGGCTTTCCTTGGTCGGGTACTTCTTGCCGACCCGGCTGGTGTAGAACGCGGCGTTGTGCGGCGCCTTGTGGCAACCGGCGCATTTCTCCTCGTGCAGTTTCTGCCCGCGGCTGATGTCCGCCAGGACGGGCTCCGCGAACAGGGCGGTGGCAACGAAGGCTGCGGGGAGCATGGGGATCAGGGCATGGCGCATGTCAAATCCTCCGGACCAAGGTTTTGCCCTTTGATCCTAGCTCGCCTACGCACACCCTGCCCCATCAAAAAAGATGATGCCATCGAAAGATGGGTCACGAGCATCGGCCCGGGGCGGGCCTCCTACATCGCCTTTAAGGAAATTCTGAAAAAATCCATCCATGAATTTTTTCAGCTCGTCTTATCAAGGCGCATGTCCGCGACGGCCTCCGCGAATCAA
>JBMFOY010000173.1:0-2606 GCA_049969375.1 Halothiobacillaceae bacterium
TCCATGGATGGATTTTTTCAGAGTTTCCTTAGCGTGATTGATCCGCGTGCAAGCCATCCATGGCTTGCCTTACCAGGCCGTTGAAAAGTGTTTTTCAACGGCCTGGTGGGAAGCCCGCCCCGGGCCGATGATCCAGGACCGGATCGCCACAGAGCTGCCGCACCCACGGCAGGCTTGTACGAGCCGCTCACCATGCCGTGCCCCACGGTTGTGTGGTGTGGTTCTTGGCCATTTCTGCGACAATCCCGGCATCTGCAGAAATTGTCATCGCCTTCCATGGAACAGTTGATCCAGACCCTGGGCCAACAGGCCCGCCAGGCCGCGCGCCAGCTTGCCCGCGCCGAAACCGCCGCCAAGAACCGAGCGCTTGAGGCCATCGCCCAGGCCCTGCTCGACGGAGCGGACGAGATCATGGCCGCCAACGCGCAGGACCTCGAACACGGCCAGGCCGTCGGCCTGGATGCCGCCATGCTCGACCGCCTGTCCATCGACAGCGCGCGCATCAAGGCCATGGCCGAGGGCGTGCGCCAGATCGTCGCCCTGCCCGACCCGGTCGGCGCCATCGACGGCATGCACTACCGCCCCTCCGGCATCCAGCTCGGCAAGATGCGCGTGCCCATCGGGGTGATCGGCATCATCTATGAGTCGCGCCCGAACGTGACCGTGGATGCCGCCGCGCTGTGCCTGAAGTCCGGCAATGCCACCATCCTGCGCGGCGGCTCGGAGGCAGCGCACTCCAACCGCGCCCTCGCCGCCTGCATCCAAAGCGGCCTGCGCAAGGCCGAGCTGCCGGAGGCCGCGGTGCAGGTCATCCCCACCACCGACCGCGAGGCGGTGGGGGCCATGCTGCGCGCGCGCGGTCTGATCGACGTAATCATCCCGCGCGGCGGCAAGGGCCTGATCGAACGCGTGGCGAGCGAGAGCCTGATCCCGGTCATCAAGCATCTGGACGGCAACTGCCACGTCTACATCGACGACACCGCCGATGTGCAGAAGGCGCTACGCGTCGCCATCAATGCCAAGACCCACCGCTATGGCGTGTGCAACGCGATGGAGACCCTGCTGGTGGCCGAGGGCATCGCCGAGGAGGTGCTGCCCGCGCTGGCGGATGCCTACCTTGCCAAGGGGGTCGAGCTGCGCGGCTGCCCGCGCACGCGCGCCATCCTCGACAGCGTGGCCGTGAAGGCTGCAACCGAGGACGACTGGACCACCGAGTACCTCGCCCCGATCCTGGCGATCAAGGTGGTGGAGGATCTGGATGCGGCCATCGAGCATATCGAACGCTATGGATCGCACCACACCGACGCCATCATCACCGAGGACTACACACGCGCCCGCCGCTTCCTGCGCGAGGTGGACTCCTCGAGCGTGATGGTCAACGCCTCCACCCGCTTCGCCGACGGCTTCGAGTACGGCCTTGGCGCAGAGATCGGCATCTCCACCGACAGGCTGCACGCCCGCGGCCCGGTGGGGCTGGAGGGGCTGACCACGCAGAAGTGGATCGTGCTCGGCGATGGGCACATCCGCAGCTGAGGTGGGCGGGGCTTGATCGGCATCCTCGGCGGCACCTTCGACCCTATCCACTACGGCCACCTGCGCCTGGCGGAGGAGGTGCGCGAGGCGCTGGGACTTGCGCAGGTGCGCTTCATCCCGGCCTTCCAGCCACCACACCGCGAAGCCCCCACGGCTTCCCCCGCGCACCGGCTGGCCATGCTGCACCTTGCGCTCCAGGACAACGACGACTTCACTGTCGACACGCGCGAATACGAGCGGGGCGGGCCGTCCTGGATGGTCGACACCTGTGCCTCGCTGCGCGCGTCCTACGGCGACCGCCCGCTGGTGCTGATTATGGGTATGGATGCCTTCAACGGCTTCACCCGCTGGCGGGACTGGCAGGGCATCCTCACGCAGGTGCACCTCGCGGTGGCCACGCGCCCCGGCGCGACCGCCAAGGGCGAGGCCGCCGCGCTGCTCGCCGAGCGCAGAAGTCGTGTGGCCGAACTTGAACGGGCCCCGGCCGGCCGCATTGTCGAGGTACCGATCGCCGCGCTGGATATCTCGGCGACCCGCCTCCGCGAGCTGGCCGTACAGAACCACAGTACCCGCTACCTTTTACCGGAAGCGGTGCGCGAGTACCTTCTTACGCACCGCCTCTACCGTACAAACCCTTGAATCCTCCGAGAACCGCATGGAACTTGAACAACTTCGCGACACCGTGGTGCACGCGCTAGAAGACCTGAAGGGCACGGACGTGCGCGTGCTTGACGTACGCGGACGCTGCTCCTTCACTGACCTGATGATCTTCGCCTCCGGCACCTCCGACCGGCACGTCAAGTCGCTTGCCGCGAATGTCGAGGAGAAGGTGCGCGAGGCGGGCGTGCGCCCGCTGGGTGTCGAGGGCGCCGACCAGGCCCAGGCCAGCTGGGTACTGCTCGACCTCGGCGACATCGTCGTGCACGTGATGCTGCCTGAGACGCGCGAGTTCTATCAGCTCGAGAAGCTGTGGGGCGCCAAGGCCGCGGCATGACGGGCGCGTAGGGACGCGTCTCTTAGGAAACTCTGAAAAAATCCATCCATGGATTTTTTCAGCTCGTCTTATCAAGGCG
>JBMFOY010000174.1:0-2582 GCA_049969375.1 Halothiobacillaceae bacterium
CTTGGCCGACACATGCAGGATGCCGTTGGCGTCGATGTCGAAGGTGACCTCGATCTGCGGCATGCCGCGCGGCGCCGGTGGGATGTCGGTCAAATCGAAACGACCGAGGGACTTGTTGTCCTTCGCCATCTCGCGCTCGCCTTGCAGCACATGCACGGTGACCGCCGTTTGGTTGTCCTCTGCCGTGGAGAAGACTTGGCTCGCCTTGGTCGGGATGGTGGTGTTCTTCTCGATCAGTTTGGTCATCACGCCGCCCAGGGTCTCAATGCCGAGCGAGAGCGGGGTAACGTCGAGCAGCAGAACGTCCTTACGCTCGCCGCTCAGCACGCCGCCCTGGATGGCCGCGCCCACAGCGACTGCTTCATCCGGGTTGACGTCCTTGCGCGGTTCCTTGCCGAAGAAGTCCTTCACCGCCTCGCGCACCTTGGGCATGCGGGTCTGGCCACCCACCAGGATGACCTCGTCGATCTGGGATGCAGACAGCCCTGCATCCTTGAGCGCGATCTTGCAGGGCTCGATGGTGCGCTGGATCAGATCATTCACCAGAGCCTCGAGCTTGGCGCGGGTGATCTTGATGTTCAGGTGCTTCGGCCCGCTTGCGTCGGCGGTAATGTACGGCAGGTTGACGTCGGTCTGTTCGGTCGAGGAGAGCTCAATCTTCGCCTTCTCGGCCGCCTCTTTCAGGCGCTGCATGGCCAGCGGGTCGTTGCGCAGGTCAATGCCCTGTTCCCTTTTGAACTCATCGACGAGGTGGTCGATCAGACGGTTGTCGAAGTCTTCACCGCCCAAGAAGGTGTCGCCATTGGTGGAGAGGACCTCGAACTGCTTCTCGCCGTCGATGTCGGCAATCTCGATGATGGAGATGTCGAATGTACCGCCACCGAGGTCATACACGGCGATCTTCATATCCTTGGACTGGGTCTTGTCGAGGCCGTAGGCCAAGGCGGCCGCCGTCGGCTCGTTGATGATGCGCTTGACCTCCAAGCCTGCAATGCGGCCAGCATCCTTGGTGGCTTGGCGCTGGCTGTCGTTGAAGTAGGCCGGGACGGTGATGACCGCCTCGGTCACTTCTTCGCCAAGGTAGGCCTCGACGTCCTTCTTGATCTTCATCAGCACGCGCGCGGACACCTCGGGCGGGGCCATCTTTTTGCCATTGACCTCGACCCAGGCATCGCCATTGTCGGCACGCACGATCTTGTAGGGCATCAGTTTGATGTCCTTTTGCACGGCCTCTTCATCGAAGCGGCGACCGATCAGGCGCTTGACGGCGTACAGGGTATTCTGCGGGTTGGTGACGGCCTGGCGCTTGGCAGGCTGGCCGACGAGGACCTCGCCATCTTTTGTGAAGGCAACCACGGATGGGGTGGTGCGCGCGCCCTCGCTGTTTTCGATGACCTTCAGTTGGCCACCCTCCATGATGGCAACACAGGAGTTAGTGGTGCCAAGGTCGATGCCGATGATCTTGCCCATGATGATGTGCTCCTTAACAGAATGCGTTGATTTTGCTGAGGGACGGCGCCCCCCGCTGCGATTTGAAACCGTTGATCGCGGCGGGGGCGCCGCTCCTACGGGTGGTTCGGTTGACTTGATGGTGGGGCCGCTTGTTGGCGTTTCAAGGCTGTGTCACTGGGAAACGATCACCAGCGCTGGGCGCAGCACGCGCTCGTTCAGCTGATAGCCCTTCTGTAGCACCTGGATGACGCGGTTGGATTCGCCCTCGGCCGGCTGCATGGCAATGGCCTGGTGCAGCTCCGGATTGAAGGGCTCGCCCAGCGGGTCGATCGGCTTGACGCCAAAGCGCTCCAGGGTCTGGAAGAACTGGCTGTGCATCATTTCGGTGCCCTGCTGCAACGGGGCGATCTCGGTGGCCTCCCGGCAGGCCTTGAGGCCCAGATCGAGGCTGTCGGCCACACCGAGCAGGGACTCGACGAACTTCTCCAGGGCATATTTGCGCGCGTTGTCGATGTCGCGCTCGGTGCGCTTGCGCAGGTTGTCCATCTCCGCGCGCAGGCGCAGCACCTCGTTCCAGTGCTCGTCGGCCTTGTTACGCGCGTCTTCCAGCAGGGCATGGATGGAGTCGTCCGGCAGCAGTTCGGTGGCTTGCTCCACTTCGGGGGATTCCGGGGTGGGTTGGGTGTCCTGACTCACGCGCTGTCTCCTGATGCGGATGGTTGGATTGTGAAAAACAAATATTGGGCTTCAGCCTTCGGTTTCAAGACCGGGATTCATGGCCGCGCCCAACAGGCGGGCAGTGATGTCCACCAGCGGGATCACCCGATCATAGGGCATGCGGGTGGGGCCGATGACGCCAAGGTAGCCCACCACCCGGCCCTGTTCGCGGTAGGGCGCGGTGATCAGGCTACAGCCCTCGAAGGGATCATAGCCCGATTCGCCGCCGATAAAGATCTGCACGCCCTCGGCACGCTCGGACTGGTCGAGCAGGTGGAGAATGTCACGCTTGGTTTCGAAGGCTTCGAACAGGCGTTTCATGCGCGCAAGATTGCTCATGTCCTCCAGCCCGACCAGGTTGGATTGGCCACTGATGACAAGGTCGGGTTCGGGGGTGGCGGCATCGAGTGCCT
>JBMFOY010000175.1:0-2517 GCA_049969375.1 Halothiobacillaceae bacterium
ACAACGACGTAAGTCGTTGATTCGCGGAGTCCGTCGCGGACATGCGCCGCGACGAGACGAACTGAAAAAATCCATGGATGGATTTTTTCAGAGTTTTCTTAAGCTGCGCAGCATGTGAGTGAAAGGGGGGGCGAGCGCGGTGTCAAGCGTCCGGGATATCGAACAGCATCTTCAAGTGATCCAAGCCCTGCGCCCGATGGCGCCCCAGATCGACGCCATCGGGCGGCAATTGCTCACAAACTTGCAGGTCCAAGGCAAGCTTTTGCTCTGCGGCAATGGCGGCAGCGCGGCCGATGCCCAGCACATCGCAGCGGAGCTGGTGGGGCGTTTCGCCCATACCCGCCGTGGCCTGCCCGCCATTGCCTTGACCACCGACAGCTCGGCGCTGACCTCGATCGGCAACGACTTCGGCTTCGATCACGTCTTTGCCCGCCAGGTCGAGGCGCTGGCGCGCGAGGGCGACATTCTGATCGGGATTTCCACCTCGGGCAACAGTCGGAATGTGATCGAGGCGGTGAAGGTGGCACGCAAGCTGGGCGTGACCACCATTGGCCTGCTCGGCGGCAGCGGTGGGGGGCTCAAGGAGTTGGTGGATCACGTCCTGATTGTGCCGTCCCATGACACACCGCGGATTCAGGAATGCCATATCCTGATCGGCCATATCTGGTGCGCGATGATCGATGAGGCCTTCCGGGAGGATGGGGCATGACCGACTGCGGGAAGCTGGTCATCCTCGACCGCGACGGGGTCGTCAACGAGGATTCCGACGATTTCATCAAGTCACCCGAGGAGTGGGTGCCGCTGCCGGGCAGCATCGAGGCCATCGCGCGTCTCAAGCAGGCCGGTTGGACGGTCGGTATCGCCACCAACCAGTCAGGCATTGCGCGAGGCCTATTCGATCTGGCCACCCTGAGCGCGATGCACGACAAGCTGGCCGCCCTGCTGGCGGAGCATGGCGCGGCGGTTGACTACATCACCTGGTGCCCGCACGGGCCAGGCTCGACCTGTCGCTGCCGCAAGCCGTTGCCTGGTATGTATGAAGAGATCGCAGAGCACTTTGGCTGTAGCCTCACCGGGGTGCCTGTGATTGGCGACAGCCTGCGCGACCTTATGGCCGCCGTCGCGGCGGGGGCGCGGCCGATATTGGTGCGCACCGGCAAGGGGGAGCGAACCTTGGCCAAGGGGGGCTTGCCTGCGGATACGCCGGTGTTCGATGACCTGGCGCAGGCGGTGGAGGCCTTGCTGGCACAGGCGGAATGAATCGACCCGGGGGCGGGCCGCCTACGCGGTGAGCGGGATGTGCTGCATCACCCGGGCGCGCAGCTGCCCGCAGCCGCCGTCCACGCTCTGGCCAGCGGAGTGGCGCACGGTGACGTAGACGCCTCGCCCGTGCAGGGCTCGAGCGATGGCGGTGAGGCGCTCGGGGCTGGGGCGGTGGTAAGGCAGGCCTTCCGTGGTGTTGTAGGGAATCAGGTTGATCAGGGCGCGCTTGCCCTTGAGCAGGTGGACGATGCCTTCGAGTTCGTCTTCACCGTCGTTGATGCCGGCCAGCACCGTCCATTGATACATCACCGGATGGCCGACCGCCTGGGCATAGGCTTCGCCCATCTCGACCAGCGCCTCGGGGTCAATGCGCGGGGCCTTGGGCAGCAGGCGGGCGCGCAGTTCGGCGCGCGTGCTGTGCAGGGAGAGCGCCAGTGCCGGTCTCACCCGGCCATGCGGCAGGCGCTCGAACACGCGCACATCGCCCACCGTGGAAAACACCAGGTTCTTGTGGCCGAAGCCACCGTGGGTGCCGAGCAGGTCGATGGCCTCCAACACATTGTCGAGGTTGTGCGCGGGTTCGCCCATGCCCATGAACACCACCTTCTTCACAGGGCGCAGGCGCCGCGCCAGGACGACCTGGGCGACGATCTCGGCACTGCCGAGCTGGCGGATGAGCCCCTCGCGCCCGGTCATGCAGAAGGTGCAGCCGACCGCGCAGCCGACCTGGGTGGAGACGCACAGCCCATCGCGTGGCAAGAGGACGGTTTCCACCGTCTGGCCGTCCGCCAGCCCTACCAGGAGCCGCTCGGCCCCATCCTCGGCAGGGTGGCGGGTATGCAGGCGTACAAGGCCCTCGAGTTCGGCCCACAGGCCGGGCAAAGCGGCGCGGACGGCTTGCGGCAAAAAGGTTTCCGCCGGGCTGTGGCGGTTGTCGAGCGACCTGACTTGCGCCCAGGCCTGCAGCACCCGTTGCTCGTGGCATGGCAGGGCGCCATGATCGCGCAGGCGTTGGCGGAGGTGTGTGATGCGCATGGGGGATACAGGGGTGAGGCTCGTTGGCGGTGCAAGCGTTGGAGGGGGTGATCGCCGCGGCATGCCGCGATGACCCGCGGTCCGCTCGTGCCCCCCTCTCCGGAGTTTTTCAGCTCGTCTTATCAAGGCGCGTGCCCGCGACGGACTTCGCGAATCAAAGGCTTACGTCGTTGTTCGCGTTGGGGCGTCCTGCCCCAAACGGGAAACGCTGAATGATTC
>JBMFOY010000176.1:0-2511 GCA_049969375.1 Halothiobacillaceae bacterium
TCGCGTTGGGGCGTCCTGCCCCAAACAGGAAACGCTGAATGATTCAGCGTTTCCCTAAGAGCTCAGCCGGGGCGGTTGCCTGCGTCCTGGCGGTCGGTTTTCAGCCCCCTCAGGGCGCGCGTCCTCTCCTGGGCCAGTGCCTGCCCCAGCGCTTCCCCGCGCAATCCCCGCTCCAGCAGGGGCTGCACCGCCACCCCCTTGACTACCGCCAGTGCCTCCTGCAGGTAGTCCGCTTGCGAGTAGGCCCGCTCCTCGAAGCCATCCCGTCCGCGCGCATCCGCCTCGCACGCTCGCAGGAACTGCGCGAAGCGCTCCGGGCGGCGCAGGGCGTCCAGCCCCTCGAGCAGCTTGAGCAGGGTGGAGGGGCGCAGCTCGAAGGCCTTGTGCGCATGGGTGTGCCAGCGCGCCGTCATGATCGTAAGGTCGCGGTAGTGGGCCGGCATGCGCAGGCGTTCCGCAATGCGCTCCACAAGGCGTGCGCCGCGTCGCTCGTGGCCGTAGTGGTGGGGCCACAGCTCGGGCGGAGTGATGCCCTTGCCGAGGTCATGCAGCAGGGCGGCGAGGCGGGTGGGACCATCGGCACCGAGGCGGACAGCCTGCTGCAGCGCCATCAGGCTGTGTAGGCCGGTGTCGATTTCCGGGTGGTGTTTCTCGGGCTGGGGTACGCCGAACAGGGCATCGAGCTCCGGCAGCAGGCGGGCCAGTGCACCGGTCGCGCGCAGCACCTCGAAGAAGCGGGCGGGATGGTCGGTGGCCAGTGCCTTGACGATCTCCTGCCACACCCGCTCCGGCACCAGGGCATCAACCTCGCCGTTCTCGACCATCTGGCGCAGTAGGGTGAGGGTCTCGTCCGCCACGCGAAAGCCTAAGGGGGCGAAGCGTGCGGCGAAGCGGGCCACGCGCAACAGGCGTACCGGATCTTCCACGAAGGCGGGGGAGACATGGCGCAGCAGGCGGGCTTCGATGTCCTGGCGGCCCCCGAAGGGATCGATCAGCTGGCCGTCCTCGGCCTGGGCGATGGCATTGATGGTCAGGTCGCGGCGGGTCAGGTCCTCCTCGAGGGTTACCTCCGGGGAGGCGTGCACGACGAAGCCGTGGTAGCCGCGTCCGGACTTTCGCTCGGTACGGGCGAGGGCATATTCTTCGTTGGTCTCGGGATGAAGGAAGACGGGGAAATCTTTGCCGACCGGGCGGAAGCCGTGCTCCAGCATGTCCGCGGGGGTGGCTCCGACCACGACGTAATCGCGCTCCCTGACCGGCAGGCCGAGCAAGGCGTCGCGCACCGCGCCGCCGACCAGATAGATTTTCATTCCGGGGAAGGCTCCTCGATGAAATCACATGGATGTGTTATAGAGTTGTGTTATATCACTCAGTCGCATGGCATACTGTTCCGAACAGTTTGCTTGATGTGGAGGCTCGCATGAACCCCTTTGCACGCATCATCACCCAGTCCCCGCTGCTGGAAACCGTCATCCGCTCCACCCAGATCGTCGCCCGCACGGATGTGACTGTGCTGTTGACCGGTGAGACCGGCACCGGCAAGGACCTGATGGCCCGTGCCCTGCATGAAGCCAGCCCGCGCGCGAGCGGCCCCTTCGTCGCCCTCAACTGTGCCGCCCTGCCGGAGTCGCTGGTCGAGTCCGAGCTGTTCGGCCACAAGCGCGGTGCCTTCACTGGCGCGCTGGAGGATCGCCCCGGTCACGTGCGCAGTGCGCACGGCGGTACCCTGTTCCTCGACGAGGTGGGCGAACTGCCCCCGGCCGCGCAGGCCAAGCTGCTGCGCTTCCTCGAGTCGGGCGAGTGCATGCCGGTGGGGGATAGTCGAGTGGTGAAGGTGGATGTGCGCGTGATTGCGGCCACCCACCAGGATCTTGCCGCACTGGTGCGCGAAGGGCGTTTCCGAGAGGACCTCTACTACCGCCTGCAGGTGGTTCCGCTGGAGTTGCCCCCCCTGCGCGAGCGCAGCGGCGACATCGACATGCTGCTCAACCGTTTCCTGCTGCACTTCGCCGGCGAGCATGGGGTGCCGATGCCGCAGCTTTCCCAGGAGGCGCGCGCCGTTCTGCGTCGCCACCGCTGGCCGGGCAACGTGCGCGAGCTCCGCAACCTGGCCGAGCGCCTGGTGGTCCTGTTCCACGGCCGCACCGTGGAGCCGGGCAACCTGCCGCGCGACATCACCCAGGCCACGGCCAAAGTGACCATGGGGGGCAATGGCTTCCTCCTGCCGGAGGAGGGTATCGACCTGGAATGGCTGGAGTCGGAGATGATACGCCAGGCCCTGGAGCGCGCGCGCGGCAATAAAAGCCGCGCCGCCCGCCTGCTCGGTATTACCCGCGACACGCTGCTCTACCGACTCAAGAAATTCTCCCTGGCTTGATGGGCCGCGCCGGGCATGGAAGACCATGCCCGTTTTCACCATGCCTGCCACCAAAAGACTTCTGGACTGCTAAGGAAATTCTGAAAAAATCCATCCATGGATTTTTTCAGCGCGTCTTATCAAGGCGCATGTCC
>JBMFOY010000177.1:0-2482 GCA_049969375.1 Halothiobacillaceae bacterium
GCTCGCGGAGTTGCTCGCATGACCGACGCCCCTTCCAACACCCTGACCCATATCGACGAAACCGGCGCCGCGCGCATGGTGGACGTGGGCGACAAACTTGAAACCCGCCGCGAGGCCACCGCCCAGGCGATCGTGCGCATGAAGCCCGAGACCCTCGCCCTGATCGTCCAGGGCACGCACAAGAAGGGCGACGTGCTGGCCGTAGCGCGCATTGCCGGGATCATGGCCGCCAAGCGCACGCCGGACCTGATCCCGCTCTGCCACCCCCTGCTTTTGACCAAGGTCGAGGTCACGCTCGAACCGATGACGGAGGAGAGCAGCATTTACATCACCGCCACCTGCGCCCTCAAGGGCCAGACCGGAGTGGAGATGGAGGCCCTCACCGCCGCAAGCGTCGCCGCACTGACCATCTACGACATGTGCAAGGCGGTCGACCGCGGCATGGTCATCGACCGCATCGGCATCCTGGAGAAGAAGGGCGGCAAGAGCGGTCACTGGCAGATGCTGCCCGAGCAGGGGCTGGCCCGGGTCGACTAGCAGGATGTTGAAAAAGGGCTTCCTGCCCTTTTTCAACTCGCCTTGTCGCGGTACACGCCCGCGACAGGCTCCGAACATCAATCACTTAGTGTGATTGAGGTTCGTGCAGGCCATCCATGCAGGCCATCCATGGCTCACCTTAACAGGCCGTTGAAAAGCGTTTTTTAACGGCCTGTTAGACCCCATCGAAAGATTGCATCACCCGTCTTTTTCGGTTAGCGTTATGTCCATGGGGAAATAACGACTCCTGCCGGCGGTCATGATCTGCACACCCATCCACCGGATGGTTCATGGCCGCCCCCGCCCGCCCAACATACCCATAAGGGTAGTTAATCAGCCATCGTAAATTAGACTTTTACAATATAGTCACGCTTCGCCTATCGTTATGTCCGATCAAACATGACGAGATCCCAGTCCGTGACTAACCTGATTGACCCCTTTGGTCGCAAGATCAAATACCTGCGTCTGTCGGTCACGGATCGCTGCGACCTGCGCTGCTTCTACTGCATGCCGGAAGGCTTCAAGGACTTCGAGGAGCCCGCCCACTGGCTGACCTTCGACGAGATTGAGCGTGTCGTCGGCGTCATGCAGGAAATGGGCCTTGCGCGCGTCCGCATCACCGGCGGGGAGCCGCTGGTGCGCAAGGACGTCGATCAGCTTGCCCGCCGCCTCAAACAAGGCGCTGGCATCGCCGACCTCTCCCTCTCCACCAATGCCACCCGCCTTGCCAGGCATGCCCGCGCCCTGCGCGAAGGCGGCGTCGACCGCCTCAACATCAGCCTCGACACCCTGCGCCCCGAGCGATTCAAGGACATCACCCAGGGGCGCCTGGACAAGGTCCTGGACGGCATCCTCACCGCCAAGGCGGAGGGGTTTTCGCCGATCAAGATCAACATGGTAGCGATGAAGGGCGTGAACGACGACGAGATCGGCGACATGCTCGAGTTCTGCATCGAACACGGCTTCACCCTGCGCCTGATCGAGACCATGCCGATGGGCGACACCGGCCGCTCGGCCACCGACCACTACCTCGACCTCCACAGCGTGAAGAAGCAGCTAGCCGAACGCTTCGAACTTCTCCCCACCCTCGATGGCTCGATCGACGGTGGACTCATCTACGGCGGCGGCCCGGCGCGCTATATGCGCGTGGCCGGCACCGATACCCACATCGGCTTCATCACGCCGATCTCCCAGCACTTCTGCGCGACCTGCAACCGGGTCCGCTTGTCGGTCGATGGCACCCTCTACATGTGCCTTGGGCAGGAACACAACTATCCGCTGCGCGACCTTTTACGCCGCGGCATCCCGGACGATGAGCTCAAAGAGGCCCTGATCGCCGCCATCGCCCTCAAGCCGGAGCGGCATGAGTTCCGTGAGCAGCCGGGCAAGATCGTCCGCTTCATGTCCATGACTGGCGGTTGATTCATCGGCCCGGGGCAGGCCTCCTACACCGCTTGCTGTAGGCGCGGCGCGATCAAGCGTGGGTTAATCGGCCCGGAGGTGCCGCCTACCCCGCCAACCGCTCCGCCAGCGCCCAACCGTTGCGGATGCAGTCCGAAACCGCCACCCCATCCCGCCAGTTCGCCCGCGTCCACAGCCCAGGCAGGCCTGCCAGTGCCGTATCCAGCGCGGTAACGCGCTCGAGGTGTCCAAGCTCGTACTGCGGGATGGCACGCGGCCAGCGGCTGATATGCGTCATCACGGGCGGGGCACGGAAGCCGAGGATGGGGCCGAGGTCATCCAACACGCGCTCGACCACCTGCGCATCGGGCCAGTCACCGACCTCCTCATGACGGCGTCCGCCAATAAAGGCGGTGAGCACGACATGCCCAGCCAAGGCCCGCCCCTCGAACAGGGTGCTGGAAAACAGTGCACCAAGCGTGGTGCGGCGCTCCTTGGACGGGATCAGCACGCCAAAACCGTCCAGGGGATGGGCAACATCCTC
>JBMFOY010000178.1:0-2478 GCA_049969375.1 Halothiobacillaceae bacterium
GGAAACGCTGAATGATTGCGTTTCCCTTGACGCTGGACCGGGGGCGGGGCACCCTCCCTCCTCCTTTGGATAGAGGCGTCCGCCATGCTCTGCATTGACCTGCCCGGCCAACCGCCACTCGAACTCCAGCACCTGGTGCTCGACTTCAACGGCACCCTCGCCCTGCGCGGGGCGGTCGTTGCCGGGGCGGCTGAGCGCCTGCATGCCTTGAGCGCGGCACTGACCCTGCACTGCGTGACCGGAGACACCTTTGGCACCGCCCAAGCGGCGTTGAAAGGGCTGCCGGTAAACCTGCACGTACTGCCCACCACCGGGCAGTCCATTGCCAAGCGGGACTACATCGCCTCGCTTGAGGGTGGAGTGTGCGCCATCGGTAATGGTTGGAACGACCGGCTGATGCTGGAGCAGGCCACCCTGGGCCTGGCCGTGCTGATGAACGAGGGTGCGGCGAGCGCCACGCTCATGGCTGCACGCGCGATCTTCCCCTCTATCCTTGATGCGCTGGATGCCCTGCTGGTGCCGGGGCGGATGGTCGCGGTGCTGCGGGATTGAGGGCATCGCTGAAACAATCACCTGCCCCACCACAAGGCTCCGTCCATCGGGCGTCACGGATATCAGCCAAGTCCGTAACGGCTCACATCGCGGTAGCCGATCGCCTCGGCCAAGTGCTCGGCGCGGATGACATCACTCCCCGCCAGGTCGGCGATGGTGCGCGCCACCCGCAGCACCTTGTCGCGCCCGCGCAGGGAGAGGCCGAGTCTTTCCATCGCCTGTTCCAAAAGCTCGGCCTCTTTGACGCCGAGCCGGGCATGACGGGCCAGCTCCTCCGCCTCCAGACGCGCATTGGGCTTGCCCGAGCGCGCCATCTGTAGCGCGCGGGCCTGTTCCACCCGCTGCCGCACCAAGGCGCTCGGCTCGCCATCCGGCGGGACATCCAGGCGTCGGTACGCCTTGGGCACGGCAGGCACTTCGAGCTGGAGGTCGATGCGATCGAGCAAGGGGCCCGAAAGCCTGGCCCGATAGCGGCGCCCGGCCTCTAGGTCGGAGTCGTCGCCCCGGGGACTTGGATTCATGGCCGCGATGAGCTGGAAGGCGGCCGGGAATTCGACCTGGCGCGCCGCGCGCGAGATGACAATGCGCCCAGTCTCCATCGGCTCCCGCAGCACATCCAGCGCGCGGCGGTCGAACTCGGGCAGCTCGTCGAGGAACAGCACGCCGTGGTGGGCCAGGGAGATCTCTCCTGGACGCGGGGTCGAGCCGCCGCCGATCAGGGCGATGCCGGAGGCGGTATGGTGCGGGGCGCGGAAGGGGCGCACCCCCCAGCGCGCGGGGTCGAACCCCTGGCTGCTGACCGACCAGAGGGCGGCACTCTCCAGCGCCTCCTCCTCGCTCATGACCGGCAGGATGCCTGCCAACCGGGTCGCCAGCATGCTCTTGCCCGCCCCGGGCGGACCGATCAACAGCAGGTTGTGGCCACCCGCGGCGGCGATCTCCAGCGCGCGCTTGGCGCGGTGCTGGCCGCGCACATCGCGCAGGTCGGGAACGGCCGGCACAGACGCCACCGCGACCTGCGTCGCCGGACGCAAAGGCTCAACCCCCAACAGGTGGGCGACCACCTCGCGCAGATGGCCCGCGCCCAAAATCTCCGCCCCCGCCACGCGGGCGGCCTCCGCGACATTGCCGTGCGGGACGATCAGCGCCCGCCCAGCATCCCGCGCGCGAATGGCCGCGGGGAGCACACCAGGCACGGGACGCAGCGCGCCACTGAGAGCGAGCTCGCCCAGGAACTCGTAGGGGGCGAAGCGATCGGGCGCGAGCTGCCCCGTGGCAGCCAGCAGACCGAGGGCGATGGCCAGGTCGAAACGGCCGCCCTCCTTGGGCAGGTCGGCAGGGGCGAGGTTGACCGTGACGCGGCGCGGCGGCATCTCGTAGCCGCTGGTCAAGAGGGCGGCGCGCACCCGTTCGCGGCTTTCGCGTACCGCAGCCTCCGGCAGGCCGACCAAGGCGAAAGACGGCAAACCGTTGGCGACATGGGCCTCCACCGCCACCAGCGGGGCCTCGATGCCGACCTGGGCGCGGGCGTAGGTGATGGCAAGTGACATGGTGACCCTCCCTGGTCCGTGCGGCTCACCCGCGTTCGGCCCCGTGGGCCGCGGCCTCCAGTGCCGCCACGCGGTGCTCGAGCGCCTCGAGCCTGGCGCGCGTGCGCTCCAACACGGCCTTCTGCACCTCGAATTCCTCGCGCGTGACCAGATCCATCTTCTCCAGCATCTGCTGCAAGCCGAGGCGCGCAGTCTTTTCGAGATCGGCGCGCAGCTCGGTCAGGCCGGCGGGCAGGGCCTCGCCCAGGCGGCGGGCGAAATCATCCAGTTGTTTGGGGTCGAGCATGAGAGCACCTCGTTGTCTGACCAGACCAAGTCTAGCCTAGGGAAACGCTGAATCATTCAGCGTTTCCCGTTTGGGGCAGGATGCCCCAAC
>JBMFOY010000179.1:0-2452 GCA_049969375.1 Halothiobacillaceae bacterium
TGGGCGCCGAACAGGAAGCCCCAGATGCGCTTGAGAAAACCGCCCTCGGGCGCGGGCTGGGCCTCGCCGGCGCCAGGCTCAGGCTGTGGCCTTTCTTCTGGGGTGGGGGGCGCTCTCGGGGGCTTGGCCGGGGCCGGGGCAGCCGCCTCGATAGGAGCGGGGGTCGCTACGGGGGCCGGGGTCGGCGGGGCCACCATCCTGACCGCAGGCTGGCTCGGCGTCTCACGCGCGGCGGTCGGACGAGGGGCTTCCCAGGCGATTTCCTGGCGGGCCTCGACCAGTTCGTGCGCACGGGCACCCTGAGCCTCCATGTCGGCCCGACGGACGCGCTCGAGGCGGTAGTTCGGGGTCTCGAGGTTGGGGTTCGGGATCAGGATGATCTCGAGGCGGTATTCCTGCTCGAGGCGACTGATGACCTCGCGTTTCTCGTTCAGCAGGTAGGTTGCCACTGCGACCGGCAGCTGGGCGACGATGCGGCCGGTATTCTCTTTGAGGGCCTCTTCCTGGATCAGGCGCAGGATGGACAGTGCGAGCGATTCGGTGCTGCGGATGGTGCCCTGGCCGTGGCAGCGCGGGCAGACGTGCTGGGTGGATTCCTCTAGCGACGGGCGCAGGCGCTGGCGCGACATCTCCAAAAGGCCGAAGCGCGAGATGCGGCCGAGTTGGATGCGGGCGCGATCCATCTTCAGCGCATCGCGCAAGCGGTTCTCCACCTCGCGCTGATGCTTGGACGGCGCCATGTCAATGAAGTCGATGACGATCAGGCCGCCGAGGTCGCGCAGCCGCACCTGGCGGGCGATCTCCTCGGCCGCCTCCAGGTTGGTGTTCAGCGCGGTCTGCTCGATGTCCTCACCCTTGGTGGCGCGCGCGGAGTTGATGTCGACCGCGGTCAGGGCCTCGCACTGGTCGAACACCAGCTCGCCGCCAGAGGGCAGGGTGACCGTGCGCTGGTAGGCGGATTCGATCTGGCTCTCGATCTGGAAGCGGGTGAACAGTGGCACGCGCTCCTGGTACAGCTTCAGGCGCTTGAGGTTTTGCGGCATGACCTGCTGGACGAACTCCACGGCCTGCTGGTAGGTCGGCTCGTGGTCGATCAGGATCTCGCCGATGTCGTCGCGCAGGTGGTCGCGCAGGGCGCGGATCAGCAGGTTGCTTTCCTGGTAGATCAGCACCGGGGCGGAGCGCTCGGCGGCGGCCTCCTCGATCGCGCGCCAGACGTTGAGCAGGTAGTCGAGGTCCCACTGCAGCTCTTCCGGGCTGCGGCCCACGCCGGCGGTGCGGATGATCATGCCCATGCCGTCCGGCACGTTGAGAGCGGCCATGGCCTCCTTGAGCTCGGCACGGTCCTCGCCCTCGATGCGGCGCGACACGCCGCCGGCGCGCGGGTTGTTGGGCATGAGCACCAGGTAGCGGCCGGCCAGGCTAATGAAGGTGGTCAGCGCCGCCCCCTTCTGGCCGCGCTCCTCCTTGTCGATCTGGACGATCAGCTCCTGCCCGACGGACAGGGCCTCCTTGATGATCGGGCGCCCCTTCTCATCGACGGCCTCGGGCTTGAAGTAGCTACGGGCGATTTCCTTGAAAGGCAGGAAACCGTGGCGCTCGGCCCCGTAGTTGACGAAGACGGCCTCAAGGCTCGGTTCGATACGGGTGATGGTCGCCTTGTAGATGTTCGACTTCTTCTGTTCCCGGGAGGGGGTCTCGATGTCGATGTCGTAGAGTTTCTGTCCATCCACCAGGGCAACGCGCAGTTCCTCCGGGTGGGTGGCATTGATGAGCATGCGTTTCATGCAGGAATTCTCGGCAAGGGTAACTGGACGCCAAGGCCAGGGCCAGCCGTACGCCGCCCCCCGTGCAAGCGGGGAGACCGAGCCGATTTGTCAGGAACAAACCGGGAGTCACCTTCAGGCGAGCCCGCAGGAGGCCGACCAGGGATGGTCGGCATCTGCGGAGGCCGGAAGGCCGGAAGGGCTGACCGCTGGGCGCAGAATGCCCGGGCGCCTGGCAGAGCAGGCGTCCAAGAATCTGCCGTGCGCCCGGTAGGCTCCTCGCGAAGAGGGGGGCGATCAGGCAGGCAAGGGCAAGGCGTCCAAGAATGATCATGAGTCGTTCATCGACCCTCCGCCTGCGGCGGTTGCGGCCCGGGGCGGGACCGTCTCCCTGCAGCCATACAGCGAGGGCGAAACGACTGGGACCACCTGGTTCGAAGCGGGCGGGCAGGCGCAGCGGGCAAGATGGGCTCGTGCGGATGCGCGGATCCGGTTCTGGCCGAGGGCCTCGTGTCATTTCTTCCCGCGTCCTACGGCGCTGCCGGGAGAGAAAATCGAGTTCATTCAGGCCGCACGCTCATGCGTACGGGCGTCCCGAATATAGCAATATCGTTACAGGCCGGCAATTTGCTGTATGAGTCCACCACCTTTGGCACTCAGGTTGGTGTTGGGGAAACGCTGAATCA
>JBMFOY010000180.1:0-2445 GCA_049969375.1 Halothiobacillaceae bacterium
GCAGGTTATATTGCAGACTAACGAACAGGGCGTCGCGCAAGGGAGATGACATGGTGCTCGGTTTGTATTCGAAAAAGCGATGATACACCGGCCCGCGAGCCAGCTCGCGTCAATGACCCAGAGTGAAAATGAATCATGCGACCGATCGATAACAGCAAGACCTTTGACGACGCCGCACGTGACTTGCTCACCCTGCGCGACTTCATGCACTGGGCCATGTCCGCCTTTGCCCGCCATGGAGTCCACTTTGGTCATGGCACCGACAACGCCCTGGACGAGGCGGCCTACCTCGTGCTGCAGGCCCTGGTCCTGCCGCCCGACCTTAGCGGGGAGTGGCTCGACAGCCGCCTCACCGGCACCGAGCGCATCCGCCTGGCCGAACTGCTGCGCCAGCGCTGCATCGAGCGCGTCCCCACCGCCTACCTCGTCGGCAAAGCCTGGTTCGCCGGGCTGGAGTTCCGTGCCGACAGGCGCGCCCTGGTGCCGCGCTCGCCATTCGGCGAACTCATCCAGCAGGGCTTCGCCCCCTGGGTGGAGGCCGAGCGCATCCATGCCATCCTCGACCTGTGCACAGGCGGCGGCTGCATCGCCCTCGCCTGCGCCCACTATTTTCCACAGGCCAAGGTTGATGCGGTGGACCTCTCCTTCGATGCCCTCGAACTCGCCCGCCTCAACCGCGAAAAGCTTGGCTTGGAGGAGCAGGTCGAACTTCTGGAAGGCGACCTGTTCGCCCCCGTGGCTGGCCGCCGCTACGACCTGATCGTCAGCAACCCACCCTATGTCGATGCGCGCGACATGGCCACCCTCCCCCCCGAATACCAGCATGAACCGCGCATAGCGCTTGAAGCGGGCGAGGACGGCCTCGACATCGTGCGCCGCATCCTGCGTGAGGCCCCGCAACATCTGGAACCCGAGGGCGTTTTGATCGTCGAAGTCGGCAACAGTCAGGAGCACGTAGAACACACCTGGCCGGACGTGCCGTTCACCTGGCTGAGCTTCGAGCACAGTGAGGATGGCGTCTTCCTGCTCACCCGCGAACAGCTGCTCCAACACGCAGGACACTTCGGATCATGAACGCCCTGACCCAGCTTCCAGTGATCGTACAGACAGTGGGGCTCCTCATCCTGTCGAACGTCTTCATGACCTTCGCCTGGTACGCCCACCTCAAGAACCTGAACGGCAAGCCCTGGTGGATCGCGGCCCTCGCCAGCTGGGGCATCGCCCTGTTCGAGTACCTGGTCCAGGTGCCGGCCAACCGTATCGGCCACACCGAGCTGTCCCTCGCCCAGCTCAAGATCATGCAGGAAGTCATCACCTTGTCAGTGTTCCTGCCCTTCGCCGTGTTCTACATGCACGAGGAGGTCAAGCTCGACTTCCTGTGGGCAGGCCTGTGCCTGGTCGGTGCTGCCTATTTCATGTTCCGTGGCGCCTAATTGAAGCTCGACCCTTGAACTTTTTGCGTCAAGCCTCATCATACTCAACATGCTTCGGGGGCGACCTGGCTTCGACGTGGGTTGCAAAGCTCGAGGTGCATGCCGAGGTGCGGGTGACCTCGTAAAACCAGCCGCAAAAAAATATACGCCAACGACGACGTATACTCCCTGGCCGCTTAATCCGGCTGGGCCTCTGACCGGTTCTTGTCTGTAAGTCCGGAGGCCGCAAGGCCATTCAGGGGTCATCCATTACAGAATCGCCGAGCGCCCTGCCCGAGGGCGCAAGGTTAAAACTCCAGGGCTCGCCGTTCATCATCCCGTCCGTCGGAGGATGTGCGGTTAAAACCAAAAGGCGAGACTAAGCATGTAGTACCAACAGCGGAGGGCTTGCGGACGCGGGTTCAATTCCCGCCGCCTCCACCAAATACTAAGGGCTCGGATAGTCTCCGGGCCCTTTTTCTTGCCCAAAATCCCCGCGCCACGCGGGGTTCCGGCCACTTGTGCTGCGGGTGGTCAGCTGCCGAAACGCCTGAAATCGGCCACTTCCTCGGCCAGAGCCGTCTCTGTTCTCTGTTTGGCCTGCGGGTAGGCGCAGATGCAGGTCTAGCGAAATCAACAACTTACGCGCGGCGGTTCATCGTCAACCAAGGCGACCCATCAGGCATCAAACGCCGTTACCACCTCCCGCTGCGCCACCCAGTCGGTCGGCAGCGGGTTGCGCAGGAACCACAGCAGGCTCATGCATTTGGGCTGCTGTCCGGCCAGGATGGTCTGGATGATGGCAGGCTCCAGCAGCGTCAGCCGCAGCAATTCGTTGACCGTCGAATGGTGCAGGCCTTCGCGCTGGGCGATGTCGCTGCCGCTGTCGACCACGCCGTCGTCCAGTAACTGCTTCCAGTAGAAGGCCCGCGTCAACGCGACAAGCAAGCGCACGGTCACGAAATCATCGAAGATGCGGCGCACCAGCTTGGCCTCGACCTCGTTGATAATCAGCAGCCGGTCGCGCACGTCA
>JBMFOY010000181.1:0-2421 GCA_049969375.1 Halothiobacillaceae bacterium
GCCTCGTCCTGCACCGACACCTCGCCCGCGGCAAAGCCGGGCAGGCGCTCGATGGGCTGCGGCTGGGCCAGCCGCACGCCGAGCGGGGCATGGCGGGTCGGCTCCGCCGCAAGGCCGGCCTCGGCCAGCCGCGCAAGGTAGGCTTCACGGCCGCCCTTGGCGGCATGGACCCGCAGGGTCATCGGCGGGCGCAGGCAAAGCGCGTTGGCGATGGCCTCCTCCTGCCCCGGCCAATCACGCCCAAGGCGCGTCCACAGCCAGCCCGGCAGGGCGTGGCGGGTGGCCGGGGCGGCCCCCTCCAGCCGGGCGAGGCGCGCCTCGCGCTCACGCATGAAGCTGCGCAGCACGCCGTTGACCAGGCCACCAAGGCGCTGGGCCTTGAGCGTGCGGGTCGCCTCCACCGTGGCATGCACCACGGCATGCTCCGGCACCCGGGTATGGATCAACTGGTACAACCCCACCAGCAGCAGGGCGAAGACCTCGGCCGACTTGGGGCGGCTCTTGACCAGACCATCCGCGAGGAAGGCGAGCGGCTCAAACTCGCGCAGCACCCCGAAGGCCAGCTCCTGGGCCAGCCCCCGGTCCCGCTCGGGCAGGGAGGCCAAGAGCGGCGGCAGAGCATCGCTCAGCGAACGCCCCGCCAGCACGGCGGCCACGGCACGAGCGGCCTGGGCGCGAGCCCCACTGCCCACGCCATCCTTGCCCGCAGGACGCTCCTCGGCGTGGGCTTTGCCGGCCATCAGACCCCGAGCCTTTCGCCCAGCATGGGCTGGGCATTGAGGAAGTCGGCAGCAAGAAGTGGCTTGCCACCGGGCCGCTGCACCTGCTCAAGGCGCAGGATGCCGGCCCCGGTCGCGACATCGATGCCGTCACGACTGGTGGCCACTACCGTACCCGGCACCCTGCCGGACTGGCCGTCCAGCGCACGGGCGCGCCAGATGCGGAAGCTCTCCCCATGCCAGAGGGTCTCCGCCACCGGCCAAGGGTTGAAGGCCATCACCTGACGCGCCAGCTCGATGGCGGGGCGCGACCAGTCGAGACGGGCCTCGGCCTTGTCCAGCTTCTTCGCGTAGGTGACGAGGGCCTCGTCCTGCACCTCCCCCTTGAGCGTACCGGCGAGCAACGCGGGCAGGTGTTGCATCAAAAGCTCCGCGCCCATCACAGCCAGCCTGTCGTGCAGACTCTGCGCCGTGTCCCCGGGCGTGATCGGACAGGCGGACTTGGCCAGCATGTTACCGGTGTCGAGCCCCACATCCATCTGCATCAGGGTGATGCCGGTTTCCGCATCTCCCGCCTCGATGGCACGCTGGATCGGCGCCGCCCCACGCCAGCGGGGCAGAAGTGAGGCATGCAGGTTGACGCAGCCGCGGGTCGGGATCTTAAGCACCGCCTCAGGCAGCAGCAGACCATAGGCGGCCACCACCATCAGGTCGGGCGCAAGCAGAGCGAGCTCCGCCTGCGCCTCGGGCGTGCGCAGGGTCGCGGGCTGGAACACCGGCAGGCCGTATTCCAACGCCGCCTGCTTGACCGGGCTCGCGGTCAGCTTGCGCCCCCGCCCGGCGGGGCGGTCCGGCTGGGTATACACGGCCACGACGTTGGTGCCGCCCTCGATGAGGGCGCGCAGGGCCGGCACGGCGAAATCGGGCGTGCCAGCATAGATGATGCGGGGTTTGGACATGGTGTCTCCGGTCTCAGGCGCGTTCGCGTTTGCGCAGCTTTTCGTATTTCTTCAATGCGCGCTCGCGCTTGAGCGGCGAGAGGTGGTCAATGAACAGACGCCCTTCGAGGTGGTCGAGCTCGTGCTGGATGCACACCGCGAGCAGACCGCCGGTGTCCAGCTCGTGCTCGACGCCGTCGAGATCCTGGTAACGCACGCGCACCCGCTCCTTGCGCGCCACCTTCTCGTGCAGCCCCGGGATGGACAGACACCCCTCCTCCATCTCCTCAACTCCGGAAGCTTCGAGGATCTCAGCGTTGATCAGCACCAGCGGCTGGTCCTTGCCCTCGGACACGTCCACCACTGCAATCTTGCGGTGGACATCCACCTGGGTGGCGGCAAGGCCAATGCCGGGGGCCGCGTACATGGTCTCGAACATGTCAGCCACCAGGCGGCGCAGTTCGTCGTCGAAGTGCTCCACGCGCCGCGCGACCTTGCGCAGGTTGGGATGCGGGTACTCCAGAATGGGCAACAAAGCCATGGTTCAGCCGATACTCTTCATCGCAGAAACGCCCATTTTATGGTATCAACTTCGGAAACTCTCCCTGCGTCGATGGAACCGCCATGCCCCGGAATGCACTACGCCTGAGCCTGATCGCCCTTCCCGCCCTGCTCGCCGCCTGTGCCAGCGCCCCCGAGGAACCGTCGGCAAGCGCAGAGCCCCAGGCCGTCAAGGTCACCCCCTTGCAGGATGCCGCCCCGGC
>JBMFOY010000182.1:0-2311 GCA_049969375.1 Halothiobacillaceae bacterium
GCTGGAGGAGCTGCGCGCGCGTGGCACCACCCTGCTGTTGACCACCCACTACATGGAGGAGGCCGAGCGGCTGTGCGACGAATTGGTGGTGATGGATCACGGTCGCATCCTCGATCAGGGATCGCCACGCGAGCTGATTGCCCGCCATGTCGAGCCGGAGGTGATCGAGGTGCGCGGCCTGCCGGTCGATGCACCGCCGCCGCTCGACATCCCCGCCGACTGCCGCGTCGAGCGGCACGGCGGCAGCCTGGTCATCCACACCCGCGACAGCGTGGCCTGCATGGCGCAGCTCGGCGGGCACCCCGGCCTGACCGTGCTGCATCGCCCGGCCGGCCTGGAGGACGTGTTCCTGCGCCTGACCGGGCGCGAGCTGAGGGACGGCTGATGGCCTTCGACCTGTCCATCCCCGGGGCCCTGGCCGTCTTCCGGCGCAACTTCCTGGTCTGGCGCCGGCTGTTCTGGCCTGCGCTGGTGATGAATCTGGGCGAGCCCGCGCTCTACCTGCTCGGCCTGGGGCTCGGCCTCGGCACCTTCGTCGGCACCCTGGACGGGCTGTCCTACTTAGCCTTTCTCGCCTCGGGCCTGGTCGCCTCCAGCGCCATGAACACCGCCACCTTCGAGGGCATGTATTCGGTTTACACCCGCATGGTGCCGCAGAAGACCTACGAGGCCATGCTCGCCACGCCGCTGCAGATCCAGGACATCCTGCTTGGCGAGATGCTCTGGTGCGCGGCCAAGTCGGCCTTCAGCGCGGCGGGCATCCTGCTGGTCGCGGCCCTGCTCGGCGTGGTGCATGGCTTCTCTGCCCTGTGGGCGTTGCCGGCCGCCTTCCTCACCGGCCTGGCCTTCGCCGGGCCGGCCATCGTCATGAGCGCGCGGGCGAGCAACTACGACTTCTTCAACTACTACTTCGTCCTTGTCATCACCCCGATGCTGCTGGTGTGCGGGGTGTTCTACCCCGTCGACACCCTGCCCGAGGCGATGCGCGCCCTCGTCGACTGGTTGCCGCTGACTCACGCGGTGGAGCTGATCCGCCCGCTGATCGTTGGCACCGAGCCCGCTCGCCCGCTGCTCAACCTTGCCGTGCTAGCCGCCTTTGCCGCCGCAAGCTTTGTCCTCGCGGTGATCCTCGCGCGCCGCCGGCTGGTGCACTGATTTCCTTCTGCAAGAATCCAGCATGAACTAAGCTTGATGGGCAAGCTGGGATATGCCCCGGCTTGGGCGCGCGCCTTGACCCTGGCGGGACGGGGTTAGGGTGGGCTTCATCCGCCATCACGTCGGAGGCGTCCGCATGTCCGCATCCGCCGTCAGAGCCAATCTGCTCGTTGCGCTGGGCTATGTCGCCCTGGCGGGGCTGGTGACGGTCTTCTTCGATCTTCCGGCCCCCCTGTGGCCCTCCACTGGCCTTGCGGTGTTCGCCATCCTGGCGGGGGGCATGCGCTGGATGCCCGGTGTCGCCCTCGGCTCGTGGTTGGCCAACGACCTCCTCATGGGCTGGGGCACCACCGGCGCCTTGTGGGTCACCCTGGGCAATGTGCTCGGACCGGTGCTGGGCATGGCGCTGTTCCGCCGAGCGGTCAGTGAGGTGCAACGTCCCTTCGACACAGCCCTGGGCGTCGCCGCGTTCTTCCTCCTGCTAGGTGGACTTAATGCCCTGGTCTCGGCGGCCTTCGGCGCTACGGGCGTCGCCTTCATCGAGGGGCAGGGCGAGGCTGGGCTCGTGCCCACCTTCATGCGCTGGATGATCGGGGATATTTCGAGCGCCGTGTTGCTCGCCCCGGTCTTTTACCTGTGGTGGCGCGACCCCAGGCCCCGCGCCCCGATTCATGGCTGGTTCGAGGCCATCGCCTCCGCCTGCCTGCTGTTCGGCCTGACGGCTTGGGCGTTTTTCCAGCCCATGGAGGGGCCCGTCGCATCGGGGCTGGTGCCCCTCATCCTCCTGCCGCTGATCTGGATCGCCCTACGTGGCTCAATGCCCACCTTGAGGGGCGAGGCGCCGCTCGGACCGCGCTGATCGAGTCGAGGCCAGCCGCGAGCGCTTGCGCCAGATCGTTGAATCCCTGCCCTCGCCCATGGTGATGAGGCGGGCGGAGGATGGCCTGCTGATCGAGATCAACGAGGCTGCGGCCCAGAGTGTTGGCTTCAGCCGCGCTGAACTCCTCGGCACGCGGACGGTGGATTTTTATGTCGACCCCGACGAGCGGGAGGCCCTGATGGCCATCCTCCGAAGCCAGCGCATCGCACGCCAACACGAGCTGCGCGTCCGCCACCGCGATGGCCACCCTGCGCCATCAGGACCTGTTCGGCCGGC
>JBMFOY010000183.1:0-2283 GCA_049969375.1 Halothiobacillaceae bacterium
ACCCGCCGCTCCAGGGCCTCCAGGTCGGCATCGCGGGGCTTGGCGGCCGGTTGGGTGGGGGCGGGCTGGGTGAAGCGGGCGACCAGGGCCTCGACCTCCCGCACGGAAAGCTGGCGCGCGACGATCTGCTCAGCCAGCTCCTCCTGCTTGGCGGCAGGCAGGGGCAGCAGGGCGCGGGCATGGCCCATGTCGAGTTGGCCGGTCTCCACCAGACCTTGCACCGCCGGGGCGAGCTCGAGCAGGCGCAGCAGGTTGCTCACGTGGGTGCGCGAATGACCGACGGCTTCGCCGGCCTGCTGGTGGGTGAGGCCGAACTCCTCGATCAGGCGCTTGATGCCCTGCGCCTTCTCTAGGGCATTGAGGTCCTCGCGCTGCAGATTCTCGACCAGGGCGAGGGCGGCGGTGGTGCGATCGTCCACCTGGCGCACCACCGCCGGGATGTGGGTGAGGCCGACCAGCCCGGCCGCGCGCCAGCGGCGCTCGCCCGCGATCAGTTCATAGCCGTCGCCGGCCGGGCGGACGACCACCGGCTGCAGCAGACCCTGGGCCTTGATCGAGGCGGCCAGCTGCTCGAGCTGCTCCGGCTCGAACACCTGGCGCGGCTGCCAGGGGTTGGGGCGGATCGCCGAGATCGGCAGGGTGCGCAGCTCGCCCTCGCGCGGCTTGTCGCTGGAGGAGAGCAGGGATTCCAGGCCCCGGCCGAGACCCCGCTTGGTGGCGGCATTCATGCGGCACGCTCCTTCATCAATCGCTCCATGACCTCCTGGGCCAGCTGCACGTAGGCCTGCGCGCCGGTGGAGGAGGGGTCGTAGGCAAGCCCGGACAGGCCGTGGCTCGGGGCCTCGGCCAGGCGCACGTTGCGCGGGATGATGGTCTGGAACAGGCGGGGTCCGAAGTGGGCCTCAAGCTGCTGGGAGACCTCCTGCGCCAGGCGGTTGCGCCCGTCGAACATGGTGCGTAGCACGCCGAAGATGGCGATATTGGGGTTCACCGCAGCGCGCACCTGTTCGAGGGTGTCCATCAGCGCGGAGAGTCCTTCGAGGGCGAAGTACTCGCACTGCATGGGCACCACCACCCCGTGGGCTGCGACCAGCGCGTTGACGGTGAGAATGTTGAGCGCCGGTGGGCAGTCGATGATGACCACGTCGTAGCGTTCCAAGACCGACTGCAATGCGTTGCGCAGGACCATCTCACGGCCGATCCTGCTCACCAGGCGCACCTCGGCGGCGGTCAGGTCACCGTTGGCGGGCAGGATGTCGAAGTCCCCCCCTTGGGTGGCGTGGATGCAGGCGCCGATCTTTGCCTCACCCAGCAGCAACTCGGCCGCGGTCGGCGTGATGGTGTGCTTGTCCAGCCCGCTGGCGGTGGTGGTGTTGCCCTGCGGGTCGAAATCGATCAGCAGCACGCGCTTGTCGCCGAGTGCCATGCCGGCGGCGAGGTTCACGGCGGTGGTGGTCTTGCCCACCCCGCCCTTCTGGTTGGCGATGGCGAGAACGATCGCGCTCACGAGGTTTCCTTGTCACGCAGGATGATCAGATGGCGCTCACCGAGGACGGACGGGGCGGCAAGACGGGGCGTGGCGACCACTTCGGCCCAGGCGGGCAGCTTCGCCAGCTCATCATGCGGTATCTGGCCCTTCATCGCCAGCCAGCGCCCGCCCGGGGCGAGCAGGTGGCGGGTGAGGGTGAGAAAGTCAGTCAGCGAGGCAAAGGCGCGGCTGGTGATCTGGGGATAATGGCCCTCCAGTGCCTCGATGCGGGTGTGCAGGGCGCGGGCGTTGGGGAGCCTCAGGCTGCGGATGGTGTGCTCCATGAAACGCACCTTCTTCGCCACCGCATCGACCAGGGTCACTTCAAGCCGCGCACCGGCTTTTCCCTTTCCCCCCGCGGGGGGAGGGCGCAGGATGTTTTCCAGCGGCTGGTTGCCCGGCGGGAAGGCGATGGCTATCACCAGCCCCGGTAGCCCAGCTCCGGCGCCCACATCCAGCAGGGGGGCGTCTTCAAGGTGGGGCAACAGACTCAGCGCGTCGAGCAGGTGCTTGTCCACCATCTCCAGCGGGTCGCGGATGGCGGTGAGGTTGTAGGCCCGGTTCCACTTGGCCATCAGCTCCAGGTAGTCGAGCAGGGTCGCCTGGGCCTTGTCCGGGATGACGAGGCCCATGCTGGCGATGCCCTCAGCAAGCCGTTTGGCGAGGGTTGGCCGCTCAACTGTGCCCACAGCAGCCTCCCGTGCAGCCAGGCTGTTCGAGCTGGATCGGCGGGCAGGGGGTGTCGCTGAAGAAAC
>JBMFOY010000184.1:0-2277 GCA_049969375.1 Halothiobacillaceae bacterium
TGATGCTGCAGCCGTTGTCCAAGCGTTCGCTGTAGACCGTCAGGAATGCGCCCTTGAGGCGCTTGAGCGTGATGAGAAGCCGCTTGTAGCTGGCGCCCTTGTCGGGCCAGCGGATGGCCCGGATGAAGCTGTACGGGGTGAAGGTGACTGTCTCGCTGCGCGCCTCCTTCGCCATGTGGATGAGCTGCATCCAGACGGTTTCATCGTCCTGCCGCAGTTCCTCGCCGTGATAGGACACCTCGCCGCCGCCGATAATCGGGACAACCAACGGCGTAGCGGCCCGGTAGTACTCGCGCCGCTCCTTCCGGTTCTTTGCGGAGAACACCGAACACCGGACAAGCTCGTTCGGGATGCCTCGCTCTGATTCGGGCCACAGTGCCAACTGCCCCGCCTGGAACTGTTCGGCGAGAGCTGCCTTCTTGCGCTCGCGCGCAAGCGCGATGCCGCGCTCGGCGATCTGCTTCGCCTTGTTCACGGGATCAGGATTGCCGTCGGTCATGCGGTGCCCTCCCCTGCCCCGTCCGCCAGCGGCGCGTCCAGCTCGCGCCTGGTGCCGTCCGGTGCCGTCTCGATGATCTTGCCGCCCTCCATGTGGTGAGTCGGGATGCCGCGTGCGTGCAGGTCGGCCACAGCGCGGCGAGCGGCCTCCTTCGCCTGGGCGTCCAGCTCGGCGAAGGTTTTCCCGAAAACGCGCTTGTGCTCGCTCATGGCTGCCCCTTATGCGCTCTGCACGGTCTGCTGAAGGTAGAGGTCGAGGGCTTCGACAAAGATTTCCTGGCTCTTCTTGTCGAGCTTCACGCCCAAGGTCTTCAAGGCCTCGTAACGCTCGCGGTCGAGCTTAACGGTCAAAGCCTTGTAGTAGTCGGGCGCGGCGGTCTTGGCCGTAGCGCGCGCCGGGGCCTCGGCCCGGTGGGTCACGGCGGGCATTGCCTGGCCTTTCTTGGCGACCAAGCTGGAAGTGAGGCTCGCTGTCTTTGCCATGCTGGGGTCTCCTATACGTAACTGTGGTTATACGTAATTATAGCTTACTTCTTGCGAAGTTGCGCAGATACGTACATCCACAATTCCGTAATTTCCGCAGCGGATCGGCCTCCGGCGTCAATCTCCTGCACGGTGCGCCCGTCGATCATCGAAGCAGCGAAGTCGGTGCGCTGGTAGAGCGTCACCGGGGCCACGGTGCCGTGCTGGCTGAGGGCGATAGCGGCTTCCCCGGTGATCTTGGCCCGCTGCGCGGCGCCGTTGATGACGAAAATCATGCGCTTGCCTGCCGCCTCGGCCAGCTCGACCGTAGAACCCACGGCGCGCAGGTCGTGCGGGCTTGGCCTGGTCGGGATCAGCACCAGGTCGGCCACGGCCAGCACCTTGCGAATGGTGTCGGTGACTGCCGGAGGCGTGTCGATGATCGCCAGCTTCACCCCGGCCTTTTCGAGCTGCTTCAGGTGGCCGGGCAGGTTGGCGATGTCCACCGACGCGAAAGCCGGGGCCTCGACCTGGCGCTCGTTTCACCAGCTTGCAAGACTGCCCCTTGTTAGCAGGTCAGGATTTTCTCCAGCTTGGCTTTGGCGACGGCAGCAGAATCGCTCGCCTGTGCTGCGGCTGCGGCTGCGAGAGCAGCGATAACGACGACAATTTGCTTGATTTTCATGCAACGTCCTTCTTAGTTATTCCTCTTCGCGGGAGCCGCTGACCGTGCATGTGACGTCGGTCAGCGAGGGCTGACTGCCTTGCTTTGCCATCAGGCTGCCGATCTTGGTCTTGCGCTGACCGTTGAGCTTGGCGGCCTTGATAACTGCGGCCTTGGGCGCGGCCACCGACGCGGTGTAGCTCGCGCCCATTTCGCCGTCCGGGTCGATGTAAATCGTGATCGACTGAACGGGCAGTCCGAAAACGGTAAACCCTTTGGGCGGTACAAGATTCCACTGCCAAGTATCGTTGCTGGGGAGTAGAGAGCGCAGGGCCGGGTTATTCCGGTTGATCTGCTGACGGCACTCCAGACCGGCTTGCACCATGGGTGCGGCGATCTTCCACTGCTCAGAGTTGTCGACAGCATCGTCGATCAGCGGAACGGGCATCTGCGCCATCACAGGGGTGGAGGCCAGCGCGGCTACGGCAAAAAAGGCGAGTTTCTTCATGGCGGACTCTTTCTGGATTCAAGTTGTGGTGGTGCGCCGATTTTCATCGTGCGCCAGTACATCGAGTAGCAGCAGGCCTCTCGCCGCCGCTTTTAATTCAGCGTCTTGTCTTTGATGTCGTGGTATGTCCAGTTCGGGTTGTCGT
>JBMFOY010000185.1:0-2274 GCA_049969375.1 Halothiobacillaceae bacterium
CTGGCGTTTCGTCGCGGCCGCTTCCAGGATGGCGTCGCAGACGCAGGCGGTGCGGTAGCCGTCCTCGAAGGTGGCGCCGTAGGGGGCCACGTCCTTGTTGTTGACGATGCAGTCGAGGAAGTGGGTCAGTTCGTGGACGAAGGTGTGCTCCCAGCCGATGATGTGGCCGTGGGGCCACCAGTTGGCGATCCAGGGGTGATAGCCCTCGGTGACCAGGACTTCGTGGAAGCCCTGGGTTTCCTTGGGCTGTTCGTCCACCCAGAAGACCTGCAGTTCGTTCAGTTTTTCGATGTTGAAGTGGATGCTGCCGCGTTCGCCGTTGATCTCCAGCACCTCGTGGTTTTTGCGGCCGGCGGCGAAGCGGGTGGCTTCGAGGGTGCCGATGGCGCCGTTGGCGAACTCGACGACCGCGACGAAGGCGTCGTCCACCTCGACGCGGGCCAGGGTGCCGTCCGCTCTGGGGCGTTCGGGGATGAAGGTTTTGGTGAGGGCGCTGACGGTCTTGATCTCGCCGCAGAGGAAGCGGGCCAGGTCAATGATGTGGGAGCCGAGGTCGCCGAGGGCGCCGCTGCCGGCGGCCTGCTTGTCCACGCGCCAGATGTAGGGCGTGTGGTAGTGGGGCATGATCCATTCCTGGAGGTAGACGGCGCGGAAGTGATAGATGCGGCCGAGGGCGCCGCTTTGGATCAGTTGGTAGGCCTGGCGGATGGCCGGCACGAAGCGGTAGTTGTGGGCCACCATGTGTTTGACGCCGGCCTTGTGGGCGGCGTCCCACATGGCTTTGGCCTCTTGGGCGGTGCGTGCCAGGGGTTTTTCGCAGAAGAGGTGCTTGCCGGCCTGGGCGGCGGCGATGCAGGGTTCGGCATGGGCGTCGTTGGGGCCGCCGTTGTCGAAGAGTTGCACCTCGGGGTCGGCGATCAGGTCGCGCCAATCGCGATAGGCTCTGGCGTAGCCGTAGCGTTTGGCGGCCTCCTGCGCGGCCTCCAGGTTGCGGCCGGCGATGGCGACCAGTTGCGGGATGGCCGGCGGCGGGTACATGATGTAGGGGATTTTTTTGTAGGCGTTGCTGTGGGCCTTGCCCATGAAGGCATAGCCCAACATGCCGATGCCGATGGTGGGTGCCTGGCCGGAGGCGCGCGGCCCGGCCATGGCGGTGAAGGCTTGTTCGCTCATGGTTCCATGCTCCTTTCGTGTCAGACTGGGGGCTGGGGGCCGGGGGCCGGCCCCCTTCGCAACCCCCGATCCCCAACCCCTGGCCTCTGGTCCCCGCGCTTACTGTCTGGCGAAGGCTGCGTCGAAGGCGACGGCCGAGGGTGGGAAGTCGAGCTTGCGCAGGAAGGCGGCCGCCTCGGCGGCGCCGTGTTCGCGATCCATGCGGCCGTCCTCCCACTCGACCGAGAGCGGTCCGCGGTAGCCGATGTCGTTCAGGGCGCGGATGATCTCCTCGAAGTTGATGCAGCCGCGGCCGAGGGAGCGGAAGTCCCAGAAGCGGCGGGCGTCGCCGAAGGGCAGATGGCCGCCGAAGACGCCGGCCGCGGTGGGTCTGGAGGACCACCAGACGTCCTTCATGTGGACGTGGAGGATGCGGTCGGCGAACTTGCGGATGAAGGCCACGTAATCCACGCCCTGGTAGCCGAAGTGGCTGGGGTCGTAGTTGAAGCCGAAGGCCGGATGGTAGTTGATGGCCTGGAGGGCGTTCTCGGCGCTGGCGATGTCGAAGGCGATCTCGGTGGGGTGCACCTCCAGGGCGAACCGGACCCCCTCGGCCTGGAAGACGTCGAGGATGGGGGTCCACATTGCGGCGAAGAACTGCAGGCCCTTTTCCAGGAAGTCGGCTGGGTTGGGGGGGAAGGAATAGACCAGGTGCCAGATGGGCGAGCCGGTGAAGCCGGGGACGACCTTGACGCCGAACTTGGCGGCGGCGCGGGCGGTGTTCTTCATCTCCTCGGCGGCGCGGGCGCGCACGCCGTCCTCCTGGCCGTCGCCCCAGATGCGGGGCGGCAGGATGCTCTTGTGGCGCTCGTCAATGCGGTCGCACACGGCCTGGCCCACCAGGTGTGCGCTGATGGCAAAGCACTTCAGGCCGTGCTTGTTCAGGATGTCCCAGCGGCTCTGGATGTAGCCGTCCTGCTCCAGCGCCTTGTCCACCTCGAAGTGATCGCCCCAGCAGGCGATCTCCACGCCGTCGTAGCCGAAGGCCTTCGCCTTCGCACAGACGACCTCGAACGGCAAGTCGGCCCACTGGCCGGTGAAGAGTGTGATGGGTCGTGGCAT
>JBMFOY010000186.1:0-1661 GCA_049969375.1 Halothiobacillaceae bacterium
GCGCGTGATCAGGCCCTCGCACGTCGGATCAGTGCCGAGGCCAGCTTGGCCGATGCGCATGAGGCCCTGCGGGTGCTGACCGCGCAGGGCGTGGAACGCCTTGATGATGTGCGCGTCGATCTCACCCCTGTCCGACCTGATCCGGTCGATCCCGCCGCTTGGGTGAGTTTTGCCGAGCAGCAGAATCTCGCTCTGCAGAGTGCGCGTCTTGGACTGGACATCGCCCGACAAGAGATTGAAAAGCAGCGTTCTGGCCACTATCCCACGGTCAGCCTGAACGCTTCCTATGGGTACCAGGACACCCAGTTTGCTGGCACCCCCTTGAAGAACTACGACACCCGCGTCGGCGTGCAGCTCAATGTCCCCCTCTATGCTGGCGGCGGCGTGGATGCCCGGGTGCGGGAGGCGACCTACAAGCTCCAGCGTGCGCAAGATTTGTATGAGGCAAGCCTGCGTGATACCACCCGCGCCACCCGTGATGCCTTTCGCGCCGTGACCAGCAAGATCAGCGAGATTGCGGCCTTTGAGCAGGCGGTGAAGTCTGCCGAGACTCAGCTTGCGGCCAATGAGGCAGGGTATGAAGTCGGCACGCGCACCATCGTCGATGTCATCACCGCCCAGAGTCTGCTCACCCAGGCGCGGCGCAACCTGTTCAATGCGCGCTACGACTATCTGCTTGCCACCCTGCGCCTCAAGCGCGCTGCGGGGACCTTGCAACTGGCTGACCTCGAGGCCCTGCAGCGCGAGCTGCGCTGAACCGACGCGGGGCCCTTGAGTTCTTTTTGGCCCCTTTGACCTGCCACCTATGCCCGCACTTCAAGCTTGGCTTGCTCCCCGCCAGTGGCCGTTGGCTCTTGGGCTTGGCCTGCTTTGCCTGGCCGCGCGCCTGCCTCTGCCGTTGGCCCTAGGGTTTGGGCGTGGGCTGGGCCTTTTGGCCTGGGCTGTGTTGCCTAAACGCAGGCGCATCGTCCGGCAGAATCTGGCTTTGTGTTTACCCAACGTGGCGGAAGCCGCACGCCGCGACCTTGAGCGGGCGAGCTTTGCCTCGGCCGGGATGGGGCTGATCGAGGGGGGGATCGCCTGGTGGGGGCGTGCCGAGCGCCTGCCTGTACGCTACGAAGGGCTGGAACATGTGGAGGCGGCACGGCGTGAGGGGCGGGGCGTGCTGCTTTTGGGGGCACACTTCACGGCGCTGGAATTGGGGGGGCGTTTCATGGCCCTTAAACTGCCGATGAACACCGTTTACAAGGCCGCCAAAAACCCCCTGTTCGATGCTGTGATGCGTGCCCGGCGCGCGCGGTATTTTGGCGAGCTGATTGCCAATGACAACCTGCGCGGGATGCTCAAGATTCTCAAAGAGGGCGGCATCTGCTGGTATGGCGCGGATCAGGACTTTGGCCTAGAGGCAAGTGTGTTCGCGCCGTTTTTCGGCGTGCCGACCGCGACTTTGACGCTGACCTCCAAGATCGCGGAACGTTCCAATGCGCGGGTGATCTTCATCTATCCCGAACGGCTTCCTTGTGCTCAAGGCTATGTCATGCATCTGGTGCCGGTGCCAAAGATCCCGAGCGGCGACCCGGTGCGCGACGCCACGGTCTACAACGCCCTGATCGAGCGTTTCGCGCGTGAGCGTCCGGCGGACTACTTCTGGCTGCACCGGC
>JBMFOY010000186.1:1671-2221 GCA_049969375.1 Halothiobacillaceae bacterium
CCGGCGGTTCAAGACGCGCCCGGCGGGCGAGCGATCACCCTACGTCTAGGCGGCCCGCCCTCGGGCCGCTCGCCCCGCTTGTCATCGCGCGGGAGGCGGTGCTCCTACAAGGGACTCCAGCCGCCTGACCAGCCGCTCCAACGCGCCGCGATGCGCGGCCAGCCACGTTGCACCAGCCTCGCCCATGGACCGCCGCAGGGGTGCCTCCCCCAACAGTTCGGCCACCGCCATCCCCAGTGCGTGGGCATCTATGACCTCCCGCGCTGCCCCCGTGGCGCACATGGCGGCAAAGACATCGCTGAAATTGCGGACATGCGGCCCGGTCAGCACCGGTAGCCCCAGCGCGGCAGGCTCCAGCGGGTTATGGCCACCGTGCGGCACCAGACTGCCGCCGACGAAGGCGATATCGCTCGCGGCATAGAAATCCATCAGCTCGCCGAGCGTGTCGATGACCATCACATCCGGCCTTGCGGCCTCTTGCCCAGAGGATTCGCGGGGGCCGTACCCTGACGGGTTTTCCGGCATGGATGCCGGAAGGGCCGGAGAGGAG
>JBMFOY010000187.1:0-2197 GCA_049969375.1 Halothiobacillaceae bacterium
TTGGGGCATCCTGCCCCAAACGGGAAACGCTGAATGATTCAGCGTTTCCTTAGCGGAAGACTCATGCCAGGGCGGCCTAGGCCGCCCTTATGCAGGGTATGGTTGGATACCCCGCACCTGCCCAGAGGATTTATGCCATGGGACAACCACTCCGTATCGAACGTCTCAGCCCCGAGCACTACCTTCGCCAGGAAGAAGTTGCCCATGTTAAGCACGAATACCTCGATGGCCGCATCTATGCCATGTCCGGGGCCAGCGAGCGGCATAACCGGATTGCACTGAACATCGCCTTTCACCTGCGCAGCCTCGCCCGCGGCAAACCGTGTGGGGTCTTCATGGCCGACATGAAGGTGCGCGAGCGCACCTTCAATATCTTCTACTACCCCGATGTGATGCTGGTCTGCGACCCGAGCGACGACCATCCCTACTATAAGGAGCGCCCCTGTCTGATCGTCGAGGTGCTCTCGCCCTCCACCGCCACCATCGACCGACGGGAGAAATGGCGCACCTACCGCGACATGTCTTCCCTCAAGTACTACCTGGTGGTGAACTCGGACCAGGTGGAGGTGGAGGTGTACAGCCGCACAACCGATGGCGACTGGCAGGTGGCCATGCTTGAGGGTGACGAGGTGCTGACGATCGACTGCCCGCCCATCCAGGCCGTCCTGTCGCTGGAGGACATCTACGAGGATACCGGCCTGGCTCTGCCGACTTGATCCCACCCATGGCCTTTGCAGGATCAAGGGCTTAGAATGCCGCCCCTTGATCCACTGCGACTGGTTAACCTCCATGAATCGCGACCCAACCGCCTCCCCCGCCACGCCCAAGAAGGTCTACATCAAGACCTGGGGCTGCCAGATGAACGAATACGACAGCCAGAAGATGGGCGATGTGCTGCATGCCTGCGAGGGCATGGAGCTGGCGCAGAGCCCGGAAGAGGCAGACGTGATCCTGCTCAACACCTGCTCCATCCGCGAGAAGGCGCAGGAGAAGGTGTTCTCCCAGCTTGGGCAGTGGAAGGAGCTCAAGCGCGCGAAGCCTGAGCTTGTGATCGGCGTGGGCGGCTGCGTGGCAAGCCAGGAGGGCGAGGCGCTGCGTGAACGCGCGCCGTTCGTCGATGTGGTGTTCGGCCCGCAGACCCTGCACCGCCTGCCGGAGATGATTCGCGAGGTGCGCGCCTCTGGCCAACCGGTCGTCGACATCTCCTTCCCCGAGATCGAGAAGTTCGATCGCCTGCCCGAGCCGCGCGCGGAAGGCCCGACCGCCTTCGTCTCGATCATGGAGGGCTGCTCCAAGTACTGCACCTTCTGCGTGGTGCCCTACACCCGCGGCGAGGAGGTCTCCCGCCCGTTCGACGATGTGCTGGCCGAGTGTGCCCAGCTCGCCGCGCAGGGTGTGCGCGAGATCAACCTGCTCGGCCAGAACGTGAATGCCTACCGCGGCGCGATGCATGACGGCGGCATCGCCGACCTCGCGCTGCTGATCGAGTTCGTCGCCGCCATCGACGGCATCGAGCGCATCCGCTTCACCACCTCGCACCCGGTGGAGTTCACCGACCGTCTGATCGAGGCCTACCGCAACGTGCCCAAGCTCGCAAGCTTTTTGCACCTGCCGGTGCAATCCGGTTCCGACCGGGTGCTTGCGGCGATGAAACGCGGCCACACCGCGCTCGAATACAAGGCCAAGATCCGTCGCCTCAAGGAGGCCCGGCCGGGGATCAGCATTTCTTCCGACTTCATCGTCGGCTTCCCCGGCGAGACGGAGGCCGACTTCGAGGCGACGATGAAACTGATCCGCGAGATCGGCTTCGACCAGTCCTTCAGCTTCATCTACAGCGCCCGTCCCGGTACCCCGGCGGCGAACCTGCCGGACGACACCCCGCTGGAGGTGAAGAAGGAGCGCCTCTACCGTCTGCAGGAGCTGATCAACAGCCAGGCCCGCGCGATCAGCGAGGCCATGCTCGGCACCACCCAGCGCATCCTAGTCGAAGGCCCCTCGCGCAAGGACGAGCAGGAGCTGATGGGCCGTACCGAAAACAACCGCGTGGTGAATTTCAAGGGCGGAGAGCGGCTGATCGGCCAGTTCGTCGACGTGCGCATTACCGAGGTACTGCCCAACTCGCTGCGCGGGGAGGTCGTGTAGCAGGCCGTTGAAAAACGCTTTTCAACGGCCTGGTCAGGCAAGCCATGGATGGCTT
>JBMFOY010000188.1:0-2138 GCA_049969375.1 Halothiobacillaceae bacterium
GCGCTGGATCTCCTCCTCGACGTTGTACAGCTCGAAGATCGGCCGCTCGCCGGTGTAGTGCTCCAGCAGCGGGAGCAGGTCCGGTTCCATGCGCTCGGCGAAGTGGGCGGCGCGGTGGTAGGTCTCGCGCGAGTCGATGCGCACCTTCTCCACCTCGCCGCCGACCAAATCGCGCAGGGTGCGGAGCACGATCGGCAGGTCCTCGTGCACCAGCCGGCCGGCGGAGACGCGCTGGGCGCGCTCCGCGATGTCGGTCCAAAGCTTGTGCAGGAAGCGCATGTCGCGGCGCAGGCTTTCCACGTCTACGCCTTCGGCGGCGGTGCGCACGATGAAGCCGCCGGGCACGGGATGCTCGGCCAGGGCCTCCTGTAGCACGGTCTTCAGCCGCGCGCGTTCCGCCTCGTCCTCGATCCGGCTGGAGACGCCGATATTGCGTCCGGTCGGCAGGTAGACCAGGTAGCGGCTGGGGATGGTGATCTCGGAGGTCAGGCGCGCGCCCTTGGTGCCGAGCGGTTCCTTGATCACCTGCACCAGCAGTTCCTGCCCGGCGCGTAGGATCTCCTGGATCTGCGGCGGGTTGGTCTCCACCCCGGTCTGCTTCTCCTCTGGGGTCAGGTCGAGGTCGGAGACGTGCAGGAAGGCCGCGCGCTCCAGGCCGATGTCGATGAAGGCCGCCTCCATGCCCGGCAGCACGCGGCTCACCCGGCCCTTGTAGATGTTGCCGACGATGCCCCGGCTGCGTTGGCGCTCGATGGCGATCTCCTGCAGCACGCCGTTCTCGATGAAGGCGATGCGCGTCTCCTGCGGCGTGACGTTGATCAGGATCTCTTCACTCATCCGGTGGTGCTCCAGAGGGGGATGCCCGCCTGCTGTAAAAGCTCGGCGGTTTCGAACAGAGGCAGGCCCATGACCCCGGAAAAGCTGCCCTCGAGGCGGGTGATGAAGATGGCCGCCAAGCCCTGAATCGCGTAGCCGCCGGCCTTGTCCTGCGGCTCCCCGGTCGCCCAGTAGGCGGCCAGTTCGGCATCCAGCAGGGGGCGGAAGTCTACGTGACTGACCGAGAGGAAGGATTGGATCTGATCCTCCCAGGCCAAGGCCACGGCGGTGTAGACCTCGTGCCGGCGGCCGGACAGGCGGCGCAGCATGGCGAAGAAGTCCTCGCGGTCACGCGGTTTGCCCAAGGGCTCACCGTCCAGGCTCACCAGGGTGTCCGCTGCGAGCACCGCCTGCCCCGGGGCGGCCTGGGAGCGCCCTGCCTCTGCCTTGGCCACCGCCAGGCGCAGGGCGGTCTCGGCCGCCACCTCGCCGGTTCGGGGCGACTCGTCCACCTCGATCGCCCGCGGCTCGAACGCCACGCCGATCTGGCGCAGGAGCTCGGCGCGGCGGGGCGAGGTGGAGGCGAGGATCAGGCGGTTCATGCGCGATGGTAGGGGTGGTGGTTGAGCAGGCTCCAAGCCCGGTAGACCTGCTCGGCGAGCACGATGCGCACCAGCGGGTGGGGCAAGGTCAGGGGGGAGAGCGACCAGCGGGCATGGGCCTCGCGCAGCAGGGCCTCGTCCAGCCCGTCCGGGCCGCCGACCAGCAGGGCCACATCGGCGTACTCCTGCATCCAGACCCCCAAGCGGCGGGCGAGTTCCGGGGTATCCCACGCCTTGCCCAGCACGTCGAGGGCAACGACATGGGAGCCCTTCGGGATGGCCGCCCGGATGGCCTCGGCCTCCTCGCGCTTCCAGCGCGCAGGGTCACCCGTCTTGCCGCGTGTGGCCAGTGGCAGCTCGCGCAACACCAGGGTGCACTCGCGCGGCAGGCGGCGGGCGTACTCGTCGAAGCCCGCCTGAACCCAGGCGGGCATCTTCTCGCCGATGGCGATCAGGTGGATGCGCATGTTCGTGAGCCTTCTGTGTAAGGGAAACGCTGAACAATTCAGCGTTTCCCGTTTGGGGCAGGATGCCCCAACGCGAACAACGACGTCAGTCGTTGATTCGCGGAGGCCGTCGCGGACATGTGCCGCGACGAGACGATCTGAAAAAATCCATAGATGGATTTTTTCAGAGTTTCCCCTTAGGGAAATGCTGAACAATTTAGCGTTTCCTGTTTGGGGCAGGATGCCCCAACGCGAACAACGACGTCAGTCGTTG
>JBMFOY010000189.1:0-2135 GCA_049969375.1 Halothiobacillaceae bacterium
GGCGGGTGCTAGGCCGGGGGGGCTTGCTGGCGCGCACGTGGGCGAGGGCCTCGCGCTCGTTCAGCAGGCGTTCGACGAGCACCTCCACCTTGCCGCCACTGTCCTTCTGGCCATACAGCCGCGCCGGGATCACCCGCGTGTCGTTGAAGACCAGCAGGTCACCCGCTCGCAGCAGGGTGGGCAGGTCGTGCACCGCGCCATCCCGCCAGGTGCCCGCCGCGCCGTCCACCACCAGCAGGCGGGCGCCGGATCGCTCGGGCAAGGGGGCTTGGGCGATCAGCGCTTCAGGCAGATCGAAGTCGAAATCGCTGATTTTCATGGAGGAAGGCTTCATGGCGGGCGAGGATACCATACAGCCCTTGGCCCCCAGCGCTCCGGGCGTGTAGAATCAGCCCTCCCCGTGCCGGAATGGCGGAATCGGTAGACGCAGCGGACTCAAAATCCGCCGCTGGCAACAGCGTGAGGGTTCGAGTCCCTCTTCCGGCACCATCCTGTTTTTGTCTGTGGGCAGCTTAACAGGCCATTGAAAAATTCTTTTCAGTGGCCTGTTAAGACGGGCCATGGATGGCTTGCACAAACATCAATCAAGCTAAGCAAACGCTGGAAAATCCCGAGTTTGCTTAGCTTGTGCCCTGATGCAATCTTGTCCCCTCTTTTTGTTTTTGCCTCTTTTGCTGGGAGAGCACCATGCGTTTTCGTGACCTGATCGCCTTGACTGTCTTGATGATGCCTCTTGGCTCGACTGTTGCCGCGGAGGTCAAGCCCGAGACCGCAGTAAAAGCGCATGCCCAGTCACCCAGCGCGGCCAAGAAAGCGGCCAAGGCCGCTGCCGGCGCGGCTGCGGCCTACAGTGTGGCGAGTGTCGCCGCCGTCTCCAGCGCGCCGGTGGCGGAGGAAAAGAACCAGCGTTGTCTTAAGGCCGTGAGTGGCCAGCAGCTGGCCGAGGCTGAGACCCTCTGCCGCCAGGCCCTGGCCGAGGCGGAGAAGTCCGCCCCCAACAGCAAGCACCATGCGACGGCGCTGAGCAACCGCGCCGCCCTGCTGGCCCAGCAGGGCAAACTGGCCGAGGCCGAGACCGATTACAAGCGCGCGCTTGCCATGTACGAGTCGGCACTGGGGCCCAACCATCTTGCCGTGGCCACCAGTGCCAGCCAGCTGGCCGGCTTTTACTACCAAAACGACCGCTATGCCGAGGCTGAGCCGCTCTACGAACGTGCCCTGGCCATCGACGAACGTGCCCTGGGGTTGGATCATCCCGAGGTGGCGAAGGACATCTACAACCTGGCCAATGTGCAGGCCCTGCTCGGCAAGCATGAGGAGGCCAATACCGCCTACAAGCGCAGCCTCTCCATCCGCGAGAAGGTGCTCGGGCCGAACGATGCTGCCGTGGCGCGCAGCCTCTCCGGCATGGGGGTGAACCTAGCCATGGCCGGCCATCTGAACGAGGCCGAGCAGTCGCTCAGCCGCGCCGCGCAGATCCATGAGAAGAACCTGGGTGCGGATCATCCCGAGACCCTCTACTGCCGCAACTGGCTCGACAAGGTGCGGGCTCAGCGCCTCTCCGCCCTCGGCCAGTAAGCCCCTCGCCCTGCCGATGTCCACCCCGGCCATCGTCGTCCGCGGCCTGAGCAAGGTCTACGACGGCCTGCGGGTCGTGGATGGCATCGATCTGTGCGTGCCGCGCGGCATCTGCTTCGGTCTGCTTGGCCCGAACGGCGCGGGCAAGACCACCACCCTACGCATGCTGCTCGGCCTCACCCCTCCGACCACGGGCGAGCTTACCGTCCTGGACATGCCTATGCCGGAGGCGGCACGCGCGATCCGCGCCAGGATCGGCATCGTGCCGCAGGCCGACACCCTCGACCCCGACTTCACCGTGGTCGAAAACCTGCGCATCTACGCCGCCTACTTCGGCCTGCCGCGCCCGCTTGTCGAGGAGCGCATTGAGGGCCTGCTCGAGTTCGCGCGGTTGCAGGACCGGCGCGACGCCCGCGTGGAGAGCCTCTCCGGTGGCATGAAGCGGCGCCTCACCCTGGCCCGTGCCCTGATCAACGCCCCCGAGCTGGTCGTGCTGGACGAGCCGACCACCGGCCTCGACCCGCAGGCGCGCCATCTGCTGTGGGGGCGGCTGGAGG
>JBMFOY010000190.1:0-2117 GCA_049969375.1 Halothiobacillaceae bacterium
CAGGGTGGAGGTGATGCCCATCCCAAAGGTGAACTTGGCGGGATTCGTCTCGATGGGGCGGTCGGTGATCACCTCGCCTAAGGTGTAGGGGCGGCCATCCTGATGCGCAAAGCCGACCTCGGGGGTGCGGAAGTAGCGCAGGGTGAAAGGCGTTTCTGGGAAGACGTCCTTGCCGAAGTCATAGCGCTGGGTGACGACCACCTGACGGTAGCGTGCGGCCGTGGCCAGGGCCTCGCGCCGGGTGGGCAGGAACAGTTCGGGTTGGATGCGCCCTTCACCATCCTTGTAGGCCCCGCGCGCGGTGAATTCGCGCATGAGCTTAAGGCGGGTTTCCTGCGCGCTGCGCACGGCCTCGGCCCGCCCTTCGGCCAGTGCGGCATACAGGCTCGGCCAGTCGGCCGAATAACCACTGGACTTGCGGATCTGGTCGGCAAGATAGGCGTCCATGCTCGCGGGCATGTCGCCGTAGAGCGAGGCGCCCACCACGTGGTCCAGGAAGACCTTGAACTCCCCTTCTCCTAAGGCGCGGTTGTGCGGCTCGGGGCGGGTGAGTCGGCCCGGGGACTCATCCAGCACGGCTTGGGCCTTGGCGGTGTAGCCGAGATAGTCCATCTCGCGCCAGCCGGCCTCGCCTGCGAGCTTGCGCGGCAGGGCCCAGGTGCTGTCGATGGTGTTGCCGGTGCCCGAGGTGTAGACGGCGTTCTGGCCGATGTCCGGCTGACGCAGGTTCCCCGAGTGGCAACTCACGCATTGGGTGAGTTCGGAGGGGCTTTGCGGACGCAGGGCACCGTTCTTATCCTCGATCCAGCCGCCCAGAATCCAGCCCACCCCATTCTCGATCCAGCCCTGCTGGCGGTTGGCATAGACGGGAGCGGCCTCGTCCTTGAGCCCCAGGCCGAATTCCTCCGGATGCCAGGGGTGCATCTTGTACATCCAGCGGATCTCCTTCACCCGGCGGGCGCGGGTGCCAGGGTAGGGGCTGATGCTGGGATTGGAACCATCCGCCTCCACGTCCACGTAATGCAAGGGGTGGGCGAACTCGGTGCCGAGCGGGTACTGGCCGCGCACGATGGCGATGCCGGCGGCGGCCCCCAGATAATGGGTTTCGCCCTGCAGTCGATCCTGGATATTCGCCGCAACCCGTTCAAGGTTGGCCGCATAGACCATGAGGCTAAAGCGCCCTTCGGCGTCCTTCATGAACACTTCGGGCAGGCGGATGTAGATGCCCGAGACGCTTCCTGAGCGTGGGGTGAAGATGCCATAGGGCATGAAGTTCACCGCCCGCCAGCCGGTGATCCAGCCTTGGCCGTCCTGGAAGAAGCCGCGCTCGGCCACAGTGGTGCGCACGAAACCATCGTTTCCGGCAGGGAGGTCGTCCGGCGCGAGGCCCGGAAAGAGGCGCAGGGGGTGGTCAATGCCGCTATCCCAGTCCTTGGGCGAGCCAGGGCGTTGGGCAAAGGCCTTGCGCCAGTTGTCCTCGCGCACGTAGGCCTGCATGTCCCAGTCCTCGGGTCTAAGCCCCAAGGCATCCACTGCCTTTCGGAGCTCCTCGGGCCTTAAGGTATTGATCCAGGGGTTGATGCTGGAGTTCGGAACAAAGGGATGGTCGAAGACGCCAAAGGCGTATTCGGCCTGCAGGTTGCCGATATTGGGGTTGAGGCCGGCCTGCGGGTTGTTGTTGCCAAGTTTGAGCCTGGCCACCCCGTCGGTGTGGCAAAAGAGGCAGGCGTTCTGGGTGCCGAAGCTGGTTTCGATGTAGCACTGCGCGGGGATGTGCGCGTGGGGATTGGGGAAGCTGGCGCGGCTGATGGTCTCGCCCTTGAGCGGTCCGGCCGTGGGGAGGGCCGGGGTGGGGGACGTGACGGGCGAGGCAGGCTCACCTCCGCCCTGGCAGGGCAGCAGGGCCAGGCCGAGGGTCACGGCGAGGGAAGCGAGTCCGAGGATGGTTTCGGTGCGCATGGTTGGTTCGTGGTTGGTTCGTGCTTTTTCCCGAACCCTGGGATGCAAGGCTCGGGAAAAAGGGCAGGCCGGCAGGTTTGTCCGAGCGCTTTCTTAGGAAACCCTGAAAAAATCCATCCATGGATTTTTTCAGCTCGTCTTATCAAGGCGCATGTCCG
>JBMFOY010000191.1:0-2109 GCA_049969375.1 Halothiobacillaceae bacterium
TCCTGCCCCAAACGGGAAACGCTGAATTGTTCAGCGTTTCCTTGATCAAGGGCAAGAGTGGTGCCCCGCAGCGTTTCTGTTCTCAGGCTTCGTCCACCAGCCTGATCCCGCCACGCAGCAAGCCATCTGCCGCCTCGAGGAAGCGCTTGCGACGGAAGATCAGGCTCAGACGGCTCCCTCCGCACTGGTGCCAGAGCACGGCCGAGCGAATTCCCGCCAGCAGGGCGGCGCGGATGCGCTGGGCGACCTCCGGTCGGTTCAGTTGCTGGGGGTTACCGTTGACGATCACCTTCGGGCTTAAGGTGCTGATGGTCCGCTGGTAGATCCCTGCCAGGCCTTCGATGACCTCCGGGGAGTCTGGTCCGAGCTCGCGCTGCTTGGCCTCGAGCGCTTGCAGGCCCTGCCCCAGTTGCTGCTGCATGTCCGGCAGGCGCAGCAGCTGGCCAGCCAGCTGGATCAGGGTGAGCGCGTGGCGGGTGACCTCGATGTCTTGGTTGCCGGTCTGTCCGGCCAATTGCTTGCGCAGGTGGCGCAGTCCTTCGCCGAGCCGCCCGACTTCGCCATAGACCGCAGGCACGTTGGGGGCATCGATGCGGAAAATGCTCGCTAGGCTTGCAGCCAGCACATGCGCAGGGGCTTGTCCTTGATAGGCCAATTCGCGCACCAGCAGGCAGGCTTGGATGATGCCGGCAAGGGCGAGCGTTTGGTCTTCGATCGTATGGGCCATCAGTCGTTGTTCTCCAGCTTGATCCCGGCCTCGATCACCGCGCCGCCAAGGCATTCCTCGCCAAGATAGAACACCACGGACTGGCCGGGGGTGATGGCGCGCTGAGGCGTGTCGAAAACGACCCGCACACCATCGCCGTGGGGATAAACCATGCATTCCTGGTCCGCCTGCCGGTAACGTACCTTGGCTTGGCAGCGCAGCGGCAGGGCCGGGGGAGCACCCGCGATCCAGTGTACCTGGCTCGTGAGCAGGGCGGGGCGGTAGAGCGAGGGATGGTCGGTGCCCTGGGTGACGATCAGGCGGTTGTTGGCCAGGTCCTTGTCGACCACGAACCAGGGCGCCTCGGAAAAGCCGCGCAGCCCACCGATGCCGAGGCCCTGGCGCTGACCGAGGGTGTAATACATAAGCCCATGATGACGGCCAATGACCTGCCCTTCCAGGGTGACGATGTGACCGGGCTGGGCGGGCAAGTAGCGTTGCAGGAACTCGGTGAAGCGGCGTTCGCCAATAAAGCAAATCCCTGTGCTGTCCTTCTTCTTTGCGGTGGCAAAGCCGGCCTGCTCGGCGAGCCTGCGCACCTCGGGCTTCGGCAGATGGCCGATGGGGAATATGGCGTGACGCAGCTGCTCTTGGCCGAGGGCATGCAGGAAGTAGCTCTGGTCCTTGTTCGCATCCAGGCCCTTGAGCAGGTGAGCCCCGGAAGCATCATGGGTGACGCGGGCATAATGGCCGGTCGCGATGGCTTGGGCGCCGAGGTTGTTCAGCGCATGGTCGAGGAAGGCGCGGAACTTGATCTCCCGGTTGCACAGGATATCGGGGTTCGGGGTGCGTCCGGCGCGGTATTCCGCAAGGAAATAGGCGAACACCCGGTCCCAGTATTCCTTGGCGAAATTGACGAAATGGAACGGGATCTCGAGCCGGTCGCACACCGCCATGGCGTCGATCATGTCCTGCCGTGCGGGGCAGTAGTCCTCGGTGTCGTCGCCCTCCCAGTTCTTCATGAACAGGCCTTCGACCTCGAAGCCCTGTTCCTTGAGGAGCAGGGCGGCGACCGAGGAGTCCACTCCGCCGGACATGCCGACGATGACCTTCATGCCGCGGCTCATCTCGGGAGGTGGCGGATCAGGTCGAGGGAGTGGCGGCGGCCGGCGAGGTGGCCCTCGATGCAGGCCATCACCAGCGGGCTGCGGTGCTGGGCCGCACGGGCGCGCGTCTCGTCCGGAGTGAGCCAGACGGGGCCGAGGATGCCCGTATCCAGCACGGCGTCGTCGATGACGCGCTCGATCTCACCGCCGAAGGCCGCGCGCAGGTAGGTGACGCCGGTCTTAGGAAACGCTGAACAATTCAGCGTTTCCCGTTTGGGGCAGGATGCCCCAACGCGA
>JBMFOY010000192.1:0-2095 GCA_049969375.1 Halothiobacillaceae bacterium
GGGGTCACGCAGGATCTGACCAGCAGGCTCAAGGCGGGCGAGTTGGTCAACTTCGTCGCCCAGCAGGTGGGTGGCAAGGGCGGCGGGCGTCCGGACATGGCGCAGGCCGGGGGCACCCAGCCCGAAGCTCTGCCGCAGGCCCTCGCCGGCGTTGCCGATTGGGTCCGTGCTCGGCTCGCCAAGGCAACTGGCTGATTTTTATTCAGTCATTGATTAAAATGTAAAGGGCCCGCTTTATGGCGGGTTCTTTTTTGATTTGCGTCTGTTTGTGACGTTTTTATGGCAGGCCAATCATGGCATTGATTGTTCAAAAATACGGCGGCACCTCGGTAGGGACCGTCGAACGCATCCAGAAGGTCGCCGAGCGCGTCATCCGTTGGCGCAAGATGGGGCATGACATCGTGGTCGTGGTCTCCGCCATGAGCGGCGAGACCAACCGCCTGCTGGGGCTGGCCAGGGAGATCGATCCCAAGGCCGATCCGCGCGAGCTGGATATGCTGGCGGCCACCGGCGAGCAGGTCACCATCGCCCTGCTTGCCATCGCCCTGCAAAAGCTTGGCCAGCCGGCCCGCTCCTACACCGGCGCCCAGGTGCGTATCCTGACCGATACCGCCTTCACCAAGGCACGCATTCGCGAAATCGACACCCAGCGCATTCGTGATGATCTGCGCGAGGGGCGGGTGGTGGTGGTCGCCGGTTTTCAGGGCGTGGACGAAGAGGGCAACATTACCACCCTCGGACGCGGCGGCTCCGACACCAGCGGCGTGGCCCTGGCAGCGGCGCTGAAGGCGGACGAATGCCAGATCTATACCGACGTGGACGGGGTCTACACCACCGACCCGCGTGTCGAACCGAATGCTCGCCGCCTCGATCGGATCACCTTCGAAGAAATGCTGGAAATGGCCAGCCTCGGCTCCAAGGTGCTGCAGATTCGTTCGGTCGAGTTTGCCGGCAAGTACAACGTCCCGCTGCGTGTTCTCTCGAGCTTCGACGAAGGTCCGTTTGAGGAACACCCTGGCACACTGATCACTTACGAGGAAAACGGTATGGAAGAGCCCCTCATCTCCGGGATCGCCTTCAACCGCGACGAAGCACAACTGACCATCAAGGGCGTGCCTGATGCGCCGGGCGTGGCCTACCGCATCCTTGGCCCGGTGGCGGATGCCAATATCGAGGTCGACATGATCGTGCAGAACGTCGGCGCCGACGATACCACCGACGTGACCTTCACCGTGCATCGCAACGACTACGACAAGGCCATGGGCATCCTGCGCAAGGTGGCCGACGAGGTCAGGGCGCGCGAGGTTTCGGGTAACGCGAAGATCGTCAAGGTCTCGGTCGTCGGGGTCGGCATGCGCTCGCATGCCGGCATTGCCAGCACCATGTTCGCCGCGCTGGCTCGCGAGGGCATCAACATTCACATGATTTCAACCTCCGAGATCAAGATTTCCGTGGTGGTGGACGAGAAGTACCTGGAACTGGCCGTGCGCACCCTGCACGACGCCTTCGGCCTGGACAAGGCTGCCTGAGCAGCCCCTTTTCCGATCACTGAACAAAAATAACCGTCGACTTTTTTGCGCTCTGCTATCTTCGGATGGGGGCAAGACGGTTTAAGGAGAGCCAACATGTTGATTCTGACCCGCCGCATCGGCGAAGTACTGCGCATCGGTGACGACGTATCGATCACCATCCTGGGCGTCAAGGGCAATCAGGTACGCATCGGCATCGATGCCCCCAAGGATGTCGCTGTCCATCGTGAAGAGATCTACCAGCGCATCAAGCGCGAGCAAGGTCAGGCCACCACTCCGAGCGACGAGGGGTGAGGCTTTTCGTCGCGCAACCCTTGCCTGAGGGTCGCCACAGCGGATAGAATAGCTTTCCTCATTGGAGAGATGGCCGAGAGGCCGAAGGCGCTCCCCTGCTAAGGGAGTATGCGGTCAAAAGCTGCATCGAGGGTTCGAATCCCTCTCTCTCCGCCAAACACCTAAGGAAACGCTGAATCATTTGGCGTTTTCCGTTTGGGGCAGGACGCCCCAACGTGAACAACGACGTCAGTCGTTGATTCGCGGAGTCCGTCGCGGGCATGCGCGACGAG
>JBMFOY010000193.1:0-2074 GCA_049969375.1 Halothiobacillaceae bacterium
AGGAAACGCTGAATCATTCAGCGTTTTCCGTTTGGGGCAGGATGCCCCAACGCGAGCAACGACGTAAGTCGTTGATTCGCAGAGTCCGTCGCGGACATGTGCCTTGATAAGACGAGCTGAAAAAATCCATGGATGGATTTTTTCAGAGTTTCCTTAAAGGGCCAGCCGGATTCGGCCAGCACAGTGGTCACGCCGGCATCCTCGATACGCTCCAGGCGTAGCCCCACCGGTGTTGCACTCAAGAGCACCGCCCCCGCCTCCCAGTCACCTAGCACCGCGCGAACCCTGCCGTCCTGCTGATGAATGGCCGGGCGGTGGGTATGCCCGTGGATCAGGGCCTTGAGCCCAAGGCGCTGCATGAAGGCCATCACCGCATCGTGGTTGACGTCCATGATGTCCGCGCTCTTGCGCCCTGTGGCCTGACGGCTCTGCTCCCGCAATCTTGCCGCAAGCTTCTGGCGCGTACCAAGGGGGAGATGGCGCAGGATGAAGCGGGTGAGGGGGTGGCGTAGTCTTTGGCGCAGGCGTTGGTAGGCGAGGTCATCTGTGCAGAGCTGATCGCCATGCACCAAGGCCACGGGATGACCATAAAGCTCGACCACCACCTCCTCCGCCAGCAGGCGAAGGCCAAAGCGGTGGGCAAGGCGTTGGCCGATCAGGAAGTCGCGGTTGCCGTGCTGGAAAAAGACCGGAATGCCCATATCGGTTAGACGACGTAGCAGGGCAAAGGCAGGGAGGATGTCGGGGTCGATCGGCGCATCATCGCCGATCCATACCTCGACCAGGTCACCGAGGATGTAGATCCCCTGCGCCTTGGCAAGGCGCGGTTCGAGAGCGAGCAGCCTGCGCGTGACCTGCGGCGCCTGCTCACGCAGGTGCAGGTCGGCGAGGAAGAGGGTTTCCTGCGCCAAGAGGTCTTATTCGGCGGTTTCGACGCGTGTGACCTTCTCGATCACCACGTCGTTGCGCGGTACATCGCTGTGGCCGGCGCGCATGCTGGTGGGTTCCTGGGCGATGGCATCGACCACGTGCATGCCTTCGACCACCTTGCCGAACACACAGTAGCCCCAGCCGTTCGGGGTCGGGCTGGTGTAGTTCAGGAAGGCATTGTCCTTGAGGTTGATGAAGAACTGGCTGGTGGCCGAGTGCGGGTTCGGCGTGCGGGCCATGGCGATGCTACCGCGCACGTTCGGCAGGCCGTTGGTGGCCTCGTTCTCGATCGGCGCGCGGGTGGGCTTGTTGGTCATATCGGGGGCCAGTCCGCCGCCCTGGATCATGAACCCGGGGATCACGCGGTGGAACAGGGTACCGTTATAGAATCCCTCATCCACATAGGCCAGCACGTTGGCCACGGTCTTGGGCGCGGCTTCGGCATTCAGTTCGACGACGATGTCGCCCAGGCGGGTGGAAATCTTGATGCGCGGATGGCTGGACACGGAAAGTTTTCCCTGGGTGTGTTGGAAAAAACATCATAACGTGCCCCCCTTGCACAAATAAATGCCGAAAGTGCTTCCTGCTTACGGAAATTGGGCTTACGATAGGCCTGCGTTCGACTGTGCAAGCACGGCAACGCATGCTTGAAGACCTTCGGGTCACGTCAGTTTCACGCCGCGTCGTGGGTTGATTCTGATGCTGTTTTTCCATGACGCATGTTCAAGACTGATTGGTATGATCAACATTTACGTGGGCAACCTGTCCTTCCGCACCGATGACGTAGGCCTTCGCCAGGCTTTCGAGGGGTTTGGTGAAATCGCCTCCGCCAAGGTCGTGATGGATCGCGAAACCGGCCGTTCCAAGGGCTTCGGCTTCGTCGAGATGCCGAACCGCGAGGCCGGCCTTGCCGCCATCAAGGCCCTCGACGGCCAAGAGATCGACGGCCGTGCCCTGCGCGTGAACGAAGCCCGTCCGCGCGAAGAGCGTCCGCGTCGCGAAGGCGGCTTCGCCCCGCGTCCTCGCCGCTTCTAAGGAAACGCTGAAAAAAATCCATCCATGGATTTTTTCAGCCCGTCTCGTCGCGGTACATGTCCGCGACGGCCTCCGCGAATCAACGACTGACGTCGTTGTTCGCGTTGGG
>JBMFOY010000194.1:0-2063 GCA_049969375.1 Halothiobacillaceae bacterium
ATGGCGTGGTAGAGGAAGACCGCATGGATCGCCTCGCGCACCGGCTCGTTGCCGCGGAAGCTGAAGGAGACGTTGGACACGCCGCCGGAGACCATCGCGTGCGGCAGGTTCTGTTTGATCCAGCGGGTCGCCTCGATGAAATCCACTGCGTAGTGGTTGTGTTCCTCGATCCCCGTGGCAATGGCAAAGATGTTGGGGTCGAAGATGATGTCCTCGGCCGGATAGCCCACCTTGTCCACCAGCACGCGGTAGGAGCGCGCGCAGATCTCGACCTTGCGCTGGTAGGTGTCGGCCTGGCCAGTCTCGTCGAAGGCCATCACCACCACTGCCGCGCCGTAGCGGCGCAGCAGGCGGGCCTGCTCAATGAACTTCTCCTCGCCCTCCTTGAGTGAGATGGAGTTGACGATGCCCTTGCCCTGGATGCACTTCAGCCCCGCCTCGATGATCTCCCACTTGGAGGAGTCGATCATGACGGGGACGCGGGCGATGTCCGGCTCGGCGGCGATCAGGTTGAGGAAGCGCACCATCGCCTCCTGCCCGTCGATCATGCCCTCGTCCATGTTGATGTCGATGATCTGCGCCCCGGCCTCGACCTGCTGGCGGGCCACCTCCAGCGCGGTGGTGTAGTCGCCCTCCTTGATTAGGCGGCGGAAGCGTGCAGAGCCGGTGACGTTGGTGCGCTCGCCGACGTTGACGAACAGCGACTCGGCGGTGATGTTGAACGGTTCCAGGCCCGACAGGCGGCAGGTGGGTTCCGGCTTGGGCGGCACGCGCGGCGGCTTGCCAGCCACGGCCCCGGCGATGGCGCGGATGTGCTCCGGGGTGGTGCCGCAGCAGCCACCGACGATATTGAGGAAGCCAGAATCGGCCCACTCGGCGATCTGCGCGGCCATGGGCGCGGGTTCAAGGTCGTACTCGCCCATCTCATTCGGCAGACCGGCGTTGGGGTGGGCGGAGACGTAGAACTCGGAAACCCGCGCCATCTCCTCCACGTACTGGCGCAACAGATCCGGGCCGAGGGCGCAGTTGAGGCCCATCGACAGCGGCTGAGCGTGGCGCAGGCTGTTGTAGAAGGCCTCGGTGGTCTGACCAGACAGGGTGCGGCCGGAGGCATCGGTGATGGTGCCGGAGATCATGACCGGCAGGCGCAGGCCGCCCTCGTCGAAGACCCGTTCCACCGCGAACACCGCGGCCTTGGCGTTGAGGGTGTCGAAGATGGTTTCGATCAGGATGATGTCCGCGCCGCCCTCGATCAGGCCGCGGGTGGATTCGGTGTAGGCCTCCACCAGTTGGTCGAAGCTGATGTTGCGGAACCCCGGGTCGTTCACGTCCGGCGAGATGCTGGCGGTGCGGTTCGTCGGGCCGAGCACCCCGGCGACGAAGCGGGGGCGGTCCGGCGTGCGGGCGGTCATCGCATCCGCCGCCTCGCGCGCCAGACGCGCCGCGGCCACGTTGATCTCGTAGGCCAGCTCTTCCATGGCGTAATCGGCCATGGCGATGCGCGTGGCATTGAAGCTGTTGGTCTCGAGGATGTCCGCGCCGGCCTCAAGATAGGCCCAGTGGATGTCGCGGATGATCGCAGGCTGGGTCAGGACCAGCAGGTCGTTGTTGCCCTTGAGGTCATGCCCCCAATCTTTGAAGCGCTCGCCGCGGTAGGCTGCCTCGTCCAGCTTGCGGCGCTGGATCATGGTGCCCATGGCACCGTCGAGGATCACGATGCGCTCGCGCATGGCGGCGTGGAGCGCGGCGAGGCGCTGGTCGCGGGTGAGAGGGGACATGCTGGAAACCTGCCAGGATCGGTGGAGGGTCAAAACAGGTGGGCGATTGTAACAGGTCGGGTCCGGTGTGCCTTGGGCTGGCGAGGGGAAGGTGCCGGGAGTGAGGGCGCAGGATAGGGCGTTGCCCGCTCCCCCTAAGGAAACGCTGAAAAAATCTATTCATGGATTTTTTCAGATCGTCTTATCAAGGCACATGTCCGCGACGGACTGCGCGAATCAACGACTTACGTCGTTGTTCGCGTTGGGGCATCCTGCCCCAAACGGGAAACGCTGAATGATTCAGCG
>JBMFOY010000195.1:0-2056 GCA_049969375.1 Halothiobacillaceae bacterium
TGGCACTGGCCGTGCAGCGGGCCGCCACCTTCGTCAATCGCAAGGTCTATCTCTGCTCGACCCCGACGCTCAAGGGCTTCTCGCGCATCGAGGCGGCCTACCTGGAATCGGATCAGCGGGTGTTTGAGGTGCCCTGCGATCACTGCGGGGCGTACAGCCCGATCCACTGGCGCGACATCAAGTGGCCCAAGGACAAGATGGCGGACGCCGCTTGGCACTGCCCACACTGCGAGGGCCGCCATCCCGAGTACCGCAAGCCGGCACTGCTGGCCAACGGTCGCTGGACGCCACGAGCTGAGGGTGATGGCAAGACGGCGGGCTTCCACCTCTCCAGCCTCTACAGCCCGTGGCTCACCTGGGGCGAGATCGCCAAAGAGCATCACGCCGCCAAGGACGACCCGGTCAGATTGAAGGTCTGGGTCAACACCAAGCTGGCCGAGACCTGGGAAGACCGCGAGGGCGAGACCTTGGACGCTGAAGGCCTGATGGAACGCCGCGAAGCCTATGGCCCAGCCGTGCCGGCAGAAGTCGCGCTGCTTACCTGCGGCATCGACGTGCAGGACGACCGGCTCGAACTGGAAGTGATCGGTTGGGGCCGCGATGAGGAGTCCTGGTCCATCGACTACAAGGTGCTCTGGGGTGATCCCTCGGCGCCAGACACCTGGGCGCAACTCGATGCTTACCTGTCCAACCGCTTCGAGCACGAGACCCTGGCTAACGGCCTGACCATCGAAGCCGCGTGTCTGGACACCGGTGGTCACCACACCCTGGCGGCCTATGCCTTCTGCAAGGGCCGGGAGAGGAAACGCATCTGGGCGATCAAGGGGGGCTCGGGCAAACGCCCGATCTGGCCCAAGCGCCCCTCAAAGGCGAACAAGGGCAAGGTCAATCTGTTCACGGTGGGGGTCGATGCGGCCAAGGAAGCCATCTACGCCCGGTTGAAGAAAGCATCTGGGGCCGGCGCGATGCATTTCCCGCTGGATCGGGATGCGCAGTATTTCGAGCAGCTCACCGCCGAGCGCATCCGCACCCGCTATGTGAAGGGCTTCCCGCAGCGTTTCTGGTGGAAGCCCGATGGCCGCAGGAACGAAGCGCTGGACTGCCGGGTGTATGGCTATGCGGCACTGCATGGCTTGCTATCGATGGGCTTGAGCCTGAACAAGCGGGTGGAGGCGCTGCCGCCGGTGCCCGCCAGTCGCCAAGGCAAGAGCACACCTGTTTCGGCCCCGATGACCGCCAGCCCGCGTCGTCGGCGGATGGCGATCCCGTCGAACTACGTGTGAGGGTATTACTGGTAGTGGTAACGACAGGCGATCACCACCAAGGTCTGGTCGTCGACGCAGTAGACCAGCCGGTGGGTGTCGTCGATGCGGCGCGACCAAAAACCCGAGAGGTTTTCCTTCAAGGGCTCGGGTTTACCAATGCCCTCGAAGGGGTGGCGCAGGCAGTCCTTGATCAGGGCATTGATGCGCTTGAGCGTCTTGCGGTCCTGGCCTTGCCAGTGTTCGTAATCCTCCCAGGCGGCCAGGGTCCAGGTCAGTTTCAGCAGTTTTTCTTCAATCGGCATCGACCAGATCCTGCTGCTTGACCTGTCCCTGGCGGTACTGCTCGATGGAGCGCGCCAAGTGGGCAGCGTTCGCCGGTGATTTGAGCAGGTGCACGGTCTCCATCAAGCTGTTGAAAGTGTCCAGCGACATCACCACCGCATCGGGGGCATCCCGGCGTGCGATGACCGTGTAATCGGCATCGGCGATGACCTGATCGATCACGTTTTTGAGGTTGTTTCGCGCCTCAGAGAAATTCACCACGCGCATGACGATGGCTCCTTTTGAGTTGTGCTATTTATTGTGCAAGTTTAAAGCTTCGCATGCGTATCTGCAAGGCAGGTGTCCATGACCCTCGAACAACTCAAGGCCCAACGCGAGGCCCTGCAGTCTGCCCGCTTCAATGGGGTGCTCACCGTGAAGGCCGGTGACAAGTGGGTGACCTACAAGTCGGATGCCGAACTGCAGTCGGCCCTGAACGACCTGGAGCGTGAGATTGCCAAGGCAGAAGG
>JBMFOY010000196.1:0-2054 GCA_049969375.1 Halothiobacillaceae bacterium
ACCGCGACAAGGCGAGTTGAAAAAGGGCAGGAAGCCCTTTTTCAACATCCTGCTACAGGGCATTTCAAGCGCGCGGGAAATGGCTTTAAATAGGCTTTAAATTCTTTTTATGAGGAAGGCTTCCCATGGTTTCCATGCAACGTCGCGTGTTCGTCCTGGGGGGGGTCGGGGTGGGGCTGGCTGCCTGCGGGACGCCGCCGGATGTGCTGCCCAAAGGGTCGCCCGAGCAACAGGCCGAGGCGGTCCACGCCACTTTGCAGCGTGTGGTCGAGGGTCTGGCAGCAGGTCAGGCGCGCGCCCTGATCGATCAAGGGTTGATCTTCCTGCCCCTGCGCTGGCGCAGGCAGCAGAAGGAATATCAGGAGCTCGAAGAGCTGGGCAAGCAGCTTGCGGGGCGAAAAGCCTTTGTGCTTGGGAGGGCGCATGTCGATGGCCGCTGGGCGCTCATCGAACACGTCCTAGCCGATGGCGAACGGGTTGGGCCGGCCAATGCCCCATGGTTTCTGCTCTATTTCAGTGGCCAATGGTGTTGGTTGCCCGCCAGCATCATGAAGGATCAGGCCATCACCGGGATGATGGACAGCCATTTCGACCGCCTGTGGGCGGCCTGGCAGGCAGCGCATCCTTAAGGAAACTCTGAAAAAATCCATCCATGGATTTTCTCAGCTCGCCTTGTCACGGTGCACGCCCGCGACAGGCTGCGGACATCAATCACTTAGGGAAACGCTGAATTATTCAGCATCTCCTTAACCTGGGCTTCTCCGCAAATACCGCGCCTCGATCTCCTCGGGCGGTAGCGGCCGGGCGAAGTAGTAGCCCTGCACGAAGTCGCAGCCCAGCCGTGTGAGGGCTTCGGCCTGCTGGGCATTCTCAACCCCTTCCGCCAGGGTGGCAAAGCCGAGCTCGCCCGCCATCTGGATGATCAGGCGCGCCACGGCGTCGCCCTTGCCCGCCTGGGTGACGGTGTCGACGAAGCGCTTGTCGATCTTGAGGATGTCGATCGGCATGTCAGCGAGGTAGCCGAGGCTCGAATAGCCGGTGCCGAAGTCGTCCAGGGCGATCTTGATGCCCAGGCCCCGCAGGCGGTCGAGGTTGCCGCGCACCATCGGGTTGTCGGTCATCATCATGCTTTCGGTGACCTCGATCTCGAGGGCATCCACGGGCAGACCGCTCGCGCTCAGGGCCTGCTGGACGATCCTGATACAGCGCTCGTCCTCCAGTTGGGCGATTGACAGGTTGACCGCCACGCGCCAATTCACGCCAAACGCCTCGCGCCAGGCCTGCATCTGCCGACAGGCGGTGCGCAGCACCCAGTCGCCGATGCTGCCGATGACGCCGATCTCCTCGGCCAGCGGGATGAACCGTCCCGGAGGGATGGGGCCAAGCTCGGGATGCGGCCAGCGGATCAGCGCCTCGGCGCCGATCACCTTGCCGTCGCGCAGGCTCAGCTGCGGCTGGTAGGCCAGTTGGAACTGCTCCCGCTCGATGGCCTCGCGCAGGGCTTGCTCCAGACGCAGGCGTTCCTCCGCATGGCGGGTCATGCTTTCGGTATGGAAGCGGAAGGCATTGCGGCTCTGCTTGGCCTGGTACAGGGCTACGTCGGCGTGGCGCAGCAGGTCATCGGGATTGTCGGCATCCTCCGGGTAGAGGCTGATGCCGATACTGGCGGTGATGTGTATGCTGCGCCCGGCGATCTCGAACGGGGCGAGGAGGGCGTTCAGGATGGTCTGTGCGCGACGTGAGGCATCGTCGGCATCACCGCGCACCAGCATGACGAATTCGTCGCCACCCATGCGCGCCACCGTGTCGATGGTGGGGGTGAGCTGGCGTAGCCGGTCCGCCACCTGCACCAGCAGTTGGTCCCCCTGGATGTGTCCCAGGGTGTCGTTGATGTGCTTGAACAGGTCCAGGTCGATGAACAGCACGGCCAGGCGTCCCTGGCGATTGCGCGCATGTTCGAGGGCGATGTTCAGGCGGTCATGCAGCAGCACGCGGTTGGGCAGATCGGTGAGGGCGTCGTGGTGGGCGAGGTGGGCAATGCGCTCCTCCTGGGC
>JBMFOY010000197.1:0-2009 GCA_049969375.1 Halothiobacillaceae bacterium
TGTTTCGACGCCATCATGCGCGCGCTGGAGACACTTGAACCGGACGAGACGCTTTTGGTGCTGTCGGGCAAGCCGGTGGCGATCTTCCGCACCCACGCGGACGCACCGCGCGTGCTGCTCGCCAATTCGAACATCGTGCCCGCCTGGGCGACGCAGGAGAATTTCGACCGTTGGGAGCAGCAGGGCCTCATCATGTTCGGCCAGATGACCGCCGGCAGCTGGATTTACATCGGCACGCAGGGCATCCTGCAGGGCACCTACGAGACGTTCGCCGCCCTGGCACGCCAACGCGGCTGGCCGAGCTTGAAGGGTAAGCTGGTGCTCACCGCCGGGCTGGGTGAGATGGGCGGCGCGCAACCGCTCGCCATCACCATGAACGAGGGAGTCGGCCTGATCGTCGAGGTGGATCGCTGGCGCGCCGAACGGCGCCTCGCCTTGCGCCAGATCGACCGCATCACCGACAACCTCGAGGAGGCAATGACCTGGGTCGAGGAGGCGCTGGTGCGCCAGGAACCCCTTTCCGTCGGCCTGATCGCCAATGCCGCCGAAGCGCTGCCCGAATTGCTGGCGCGCGGTGTGACGCCCGATGTGGTGACCGATCAGACCTCGGCGCATGACCCGCTTTATGGCTACATTCCGCCCGGATTGACGGTGCAGGAAGCGGCGGAGCTGCGTCGGCGCGACCCGCAAGCATATGTGCGCCGTTCCATGGAGGCGATGGCGCGCCACGTCGAGGCGATGCTCAGCTTCAAGGCAAAGGGAGCGGAAGTGTTTGACTACGGCAACAACCTGCGCCAGCGCGCGTATGATATGGGCGTGCGCGAGGCGTTCAGCTATCCCGGCTTCGTGCCCGCCTACATCCGCCCCCTCTTCTGCCAGGGCAAAGGTCCCTTCCGCTGGGTGGTGCTCTCCGGTGACCCGCAAGACCTCACCGTCACCGATCAGGCGATCATGGAGCTCTTCCCGGAGGACGAGCACCTGCAGCGCTGGATTCGCATGGCGCAGCAGAAAGTGGCTTTCCAGGGGTTACCCGCGCGCATCTGCTGGCTGGGTTACGGCGAGCGCGCCCGTGCCGGATTGCGCTTCAACGAGCTGGTCGCCTCGGGGCGCGTCAGCGCGCCGATCGTCATTGGGCGCGATCATCTGGATGCTGGCTCGGTGGCCAGCCCCAACCGTGAGACAGAGGGCATGCTGGACGGCTCGGATGCCATCGCCGATTGGCCGCTTTTGAATGCCCTGATCAACGCGGTGGGCGGCGCGACGTGGGTGAGCATCCACCATGGTGGCGGGGTGGGCATCGGTTACAGCATCCATGCCGGCCAGGTGATTGTGGCGGATGGCAGCGAGGCGGCGGCGCGGCGGTTGGAGCGCGTCCTCACCACCGATCCCGGCATGGGGGTGGTGCGCCACGCTGACGCCGGCTACCCGGAGGCGATTGCCTTCGCGCGCCGGCACGGCATCAAGATTCCCATGCTGGATGCGCCCCCGTCCGCGCCTGCATCCCAGCCGCGACCGTGAGGGAGCAGGAAACTTTCTCACCGTAGAGGAAACCTCCCGCGGGTTCCGAACCTGCGGGGGTTTTCTCTGCGAACGCTGCGTGCTCGGCGGTAAAAACAGCATATCCCACCCCGGCTCTCCCCGTGGACGGAGCAAATGGCCTTTCACCGCGCGTGGAATTGTGGTAGGATAAGATACACATCCACAACGGGGGAATGCTCCCTTGCAGAGGAGGCAAAGGATGAGCGAACAGCAACTCCTTGCGCGCATTGTGCTCAACCCCAAGGTGATGGCCGGCAAACCGGTCATCAAGGGAACACGCCTGACGGTGGAGTACGTCCTCAACCTGCTCGCCCATGGCGCGACGGTGAGCGAAATCCTGGAGGAATACCCCGGGCTGACCCGCGAGGACATCCAGGCGTGCTTGTTGTTTGCCACCAAAGCGCTGGCGGACACCTCGTTTATGCCCTTGGCCTCGGAGCGGGCCTGAATGCGTTTTCTGGTGGATGAAT
>JBMFOY010000198.1:0-2007 GCA_049969375.1 Halothiobacillaceae bacterium
GGCATGCTGCTCGCCCATCAGCTCAGCCGTGTATTGCGTGGCATGAACGACGAGTTGCGCCGCTTTGCCGACCACCGCCTGCAAGATACGGCCGACGACCTGCGCGACGAGGCCAGCCTCGCCCCCCACCGCGCCGAACTGGAGCCGTGGTTCGATGCCGTCAACCGGGTGCGGGATAAGGTGGACGCGTTGGAGGCGCGCCTCCGGCGTCTGGAAGAAGGGTTCGAATGCTCGCGCACGGAGGCGGGCGCATGATCCGCCCCCGCATCCTCATCCGCCTGACCGTCATCCAGTGGGTCCTGATGCGCCACGGGCTGGACGAGCTGCTGTTCGCCACGCCCTGGTTCAAACCGTTGCGCTTCATGCTCTGGCTCTCGCCCTGGCGTCTTCTCGGCCGCACCCGCCGCTCACGCGGCGAGCGCCTGCGGCAGGCCTTGGAGGAGCTAGGACCGATCTTCGTCAAGTTCGGCCAGGCCCTCTCCACCCGCCGCGACCTGCTGCCCGAGGACGTGGCCGACGAACTGGCGAAACTGCAGGACCGGGTGCCGCCCTTCCCCGGCACGCAGGCCCGTGCCCTGATCGAAAAGGCACTCGGCAAGCCGGTCGGCGAGCTGTTCCTCGAGTTCGACGAGACTCCGCTCGCCTCCGCCTCCATTGCCCAGGTGCACCCGGCACGCCTGCCGGACGGCAAGGCTGTGGTGGTCAAGGTGGTGCGCCCCAATATACTGCCCATCATCGAGCGCGACCTCGAGATCCTCCACACCCTCGCCACCCTGGCCGAGAAGGCCTCGCGCGAGGCGCGCCGCCTGCACCCTGCGGACGTGGTCGACGAGTTCGACAAAACCCTGCACGACGAGCTCGACCTCGTGCGCGAGGCGGCCAACTGCGGCCAGCTGGCGCGCCACTTCGCCGGATCGGACCTGCTGTACGTCCCCGAGGTGTACTGGGAGTACACCCAGCCGAACGTGATGGTGCAGGAGCGCATCCACGGCATCCCCATCAGCGACCTCGCCGCCCTGCGCGCGGCAGGCATCGACATGAAGGCCCTGGGCGAACGCGGGGTGGAAATCTTCTTCACCCAGGTGTTCACCCACAACTTCTTCCATGCCGACATGCACCCGGGCAATATCTTCGTTTCCCCCGAAACGCCCGCCGCACCGCGCTACATGGCGGTCGACTTCGGCATCATGGGCACCCTCACCCCGGAGGACCAGCGCTACCTGGCGGAGAACTTCCACGCCTTTTTCAACCGCGACTACCGCCGGGTGGCCGAGCTACACATCGAATCCGGCTGGGTGCCGCCCCACACCCGGGTGAACGAGTTCGAGGCCGCGATCCGCACCGTCAGCGAGCCGATCTTCCAGCGCCCGCTGCGCGAGATCTCCTTCGGCCACTTCCTGCTGCGCCTGTTCCAGACCGCGCGCCGCTTCGACATGGAAGTCCAGCCGCAGCTGGTGCTGCTGCAGAAGACTCTGCTGAACGTGGAGGGCCTTGGTCGCCAGCTCTATCCCGACCTTGACCTGTGGACCACCGCCAAGCCCTTCATCGAGCGCTGGATGCGCGAGCGGATCGGCCCAAAGGCGGCGCTGAACACGCTGCGCGAGGAACTGCCGCGCACGCTCGCCCTGCTTCCCGAGCTGCCACGCCTGACCCACGAGGCCTTGAGCGCGCAGAAGAAACAGGCGGAACTGCTGGAGCGCCAGGCACAGGAAATCCGCGCCCTGCGAAGATCGATGGAACGTGCACGCCGCATCGGCCTGCAGCTGACCCTACTCGCCATCACAGCCATGCTCCTGACCTTGGGCCTGTGCTGGATGGCCTGAGCGCCTGTCGGACATGGGACAAACCGGCGGCAGAAGCTGCGGGCCGGACCGCCTATTCCCATGACAGCAGAGTGGTCTTGCTACAATGTACCTTCCCTCCACACCAACCCTTCCCTCGCACCTGCCGCCGAAATGCCCGCAATCATCCAACGCTGGCGCGACCTGAGCCTGCGCCATCAGCTTC
>JBMFOY010000199.1:0-1981 GCA_049969375.1 Halothiobacillaceae bacterium
CTGATGACCGTCTTCAACAGCTTTCAGAATCGCGGGCCGATTAGCCAGCCGCTGTCCTACTCGCAGTTCCTCAGCGACGTGAAGTCGGGTCGGGTCGAGCGTGTGATCATTGACGAGAATGTGATCCGCGGCAGGACCACTGACGGCGGTGAGTTCATCACCTACAGTCCGGAGACGGACAACAAGGCGATGATCGGCGACCTGCTCAACGCAGGTGTCAGCATCACGGCCATTCCGCCCGAGCGTCCCAGCTTGCTGATGACCATTTTCGTCCAGTGGTTTCCGTTCTTTCTGCTGATCGGCCTGTGGGTGTTCTTCATGCGCCAGATGCAGGGCGGCGGAGGCCGTGGGGCGATGAGCTTCGGCAAGAGCCGTGCCCGCCTGATGGGTGAGGACCAGATCAAGGTGACCTTCGCCGACGTGGCCGGCTGCGACGAGGCCAAGCAGGACGTGGCCGAGCTGGTTGACTTCCTACGCGACCCGGGCAAGTTCCAGCGCCTGGGGGGCAAGATCCCGCGCGGCGTGCTGATGGTTGGTCCGCCGGGCACCGGCAAGACCCTGCTCGCCAAGGCCATCGCGGGCGAGGCCAAGGTGCCTTTCTTCAGCATCTCCGGCTCGGACTTCGTCGAGATGTTCGTTGGTGTCGGTGCGGCGCGCGTGCGCGACATGTTCGAGCAGGCGAGGAAGAATGCCCCGTGCATCATCTTCATCGACGAGATCGACGCGGTCGGCCGCCAGCGCGGCGCGGGCCTCGGGGGTGGGCATGACGAGCGTGAGCAGACCCTCAACCAGATGCTGGTCGAGATGGATGGCTTCGAGGGTCATGAGGGGATCATCGTCATCGCCGCCACCAACCGTCCGGATGTGCTCGACCCGGCGCTGCTGCGCCCGGGACGCTTTGACCGCCAGGTCGTGGTCGGCCTGCCGGATGTGCGTGGGCGTGAGCAGATCCTCAAGGTGCACCTGCGCAAGGTGCCGGTCGCCCCGGATGTCGATCCGATGACCATCGCGCGCGGCACCCCGGGTTTCTCCGGCGCCGATCTCGCCAACCTGGTCAACGAGGCGGCGCTGCACGCGGCGCGCTCCGGCAAGCATGACGTGACCATGGTCGACCTCGAGTGGGCCAAGGATAAGCTGATCATGGGGTCCGAGCGCCGTTCCATTCTCATGAGCGACGCCGAGAAGAAGCTCACTGCCTACCATGAGGCTGGTCATGCCATCGTCGGCCGCTTGGTGCCCGAGCACGACCCGGTCTACAAGGTCAGCATCATCCCGCGTGGCCGCGCGCTGGGGGTGACCATGTTCCTGCCTGAGCAGGACCGCTACAGCTACAGCAAGCGCAAGCTGGAGAGTCAGATCTCCAGCCTGTTCGGTGGGCGCATTGCCGAGGAGCTGATCTTCGGGCCGGAGGCGATCACCACCGGTGCCTCGAACGACATCGAGCGTGCCACCGAGATCGCGCGCAACATGGTCACCAAGTGGGGTATGTCCGAGCGGCTCGGCACGTTGGCCTACTCCGAGGAGGAGGGCGAAGTCTTCCTCGGCCGCAGTGTGACCCAGCACAAGAACATCTCGGACGAGACGGCGCACGTCATCGACGAGGAGATCCGCGCGGTGATCGATCGCAATTTCGAGCGTGCGAAGACCATCCTGGTCGAGAACATGGACATCCTGCACGCCATGGCCGAGGCGTTGCTCAAATATGAGACCATCGACAGCGAGCAGATCGATAAGCTGATGGCGCGGCAGGACCCGGGTGAGCCGAAGGGCTGGACGGAGCAGGATCGCAGCAACCCACCGCAGGATGGTGGCACTCCCGCTGCGGTTACGGGCGAGGGCGGGATAAAGCCGCACGATGGCTCGATCGGTGGCCCGGCCGAACAGCACTGATCTCGAAGGCCGCCCCCCGCTCCGCGGGGTAGGGGCTAGGGAAACGCTGAATCATTCAGCGTTTCCCGTTTGGGGCAGGATGCCCCAATGC
>JBMFOY010000200.1:0-1940 GCA_049969375.1 Halothiobacillaceae bacterium
GCCAAGTCGACCATCCCGCAGCACGCGCGGGGCATCGGCGAGGGCGGCCGGCATGTAGTCCATGCGCACGCTGATGATGCTCCGCGTGCCCGGCTGAAGCTCCGCCGGACGCAGGCGTTTGAGGCCATGGCGCGCCATGTAGTCCATCTCACCGTGCATGCCGGCGTCCAGCCAACGCACGAAGCCCGCCTCATACGAGGAAAGATCGGTGGAGGCGATGCCGACCTGCTGGAAGCCGAGTTCCTGGCCCCAGGCCTTGATCTGTGCGACCAGTCCGCCGGGATCGAGGCGCACGCGAAGCTCAGAGGCGCTCAGCGCCGAGCATGCCCAAGCGCGCGGCGAGCAGGCACAGGGCCACGCTCGCCGCGATGTACGCACCGGCCTTGAGCCAGGCCCCCTTCTCGATCAGGTAGATAGCGTCCACGCTGAAGGCGGAGAAGGTGGTGAAGGCCCCAAGAAAGCCGGTGAGCACCACAGTGCGCCATTCCACCGGCCAGTGCAGGCGATCGAGCAGGAATACCGCCAAAAAGCCCATCAGGGCGGAGCCAAGCACGTTGACCGTCAGCGTCCCCCAAGGGAATCCCCGCCCGAACTGCTGGGCGATCCACACCGCAAGTCCATAGCGCGCCATCGCGCCGAGGGCACCGGCGACGCCAAGGGCGAACCAAAAGTGCATGTCTTACTTACCGAAGCGATAGGTAGCGTGACACTGGATGCAGTTTTTCATGATGCCGGAGACGTGCTCCGCGATGACCCGCGCATCCCCCATGGTCTCGGCATCCACGGCCAGTTGGTCAAAGGCGGCATGGGTGGCCCCGCCCAGCTCGCGGAAACGCTCGGGCAGGGCCTTGCCCAATCCGCGCGGTCCTTGGGCAGGCGCCGAACGCCCCGACTGACGGGCGTAGCGCGCCACGGCCTCGAAGTCCTGCTTGGCCAGGGCCTCGTTAATCCCCTGCAGGGAGACGAGGAAACCGCGCATCTCGTAACGGACAGCGCCTCGTACTCCGGAGCGAGCTTGAGCGCCTCCCGCTCGGGGGCCTTGTCGGCCTCTGCCAACACGGCCATGGGCAGGAGTGCGACAAGAAAGAGGCTTTTCTTCATGAAGGATCTCTCTGTTGGGGGCGGGCCTGCGCGTTGAGCTGCCGCAGGTGAAGGAGCTTTTCGCGCAGCTTGACCTCCAGGCCGCGCTCCACCGGTTGATAGTACTGCCTTCCCACTAACGCGTCAGGCAGGTAGACCTCACCGGCGGCAAAGGCCTCCGGCTCGTCGTGGGCGTAGCGGTAGCCCTTGCCGTAATCGAGCTGCTTCATCAGCTTGGTGGGGGCATTGCGCAGGTGCATCGGTACCTCGAGGCTGCCCAACTCGCGGGCGTCCTTCATCGCCGCCTTGTAGGCCATGTAGGCCGCATTGCTCTTGGGCGCTAGCGCAAGGTAGAGGGTGGCCTGGGCCAGGGCCAGCTCCCCCTCGGGACTTCCCAGACGCTGGTAAGTCTCCCACGCCTCCAGGGTCAGGCCGAGGGCGCGGGGGTCGGCATTGCCGATGTCTTCAGAGGCCACCCGCACCAGTCGGCGGGCGATGTACTCGGGATCGGCACCGCCGTCCAGCATGCGCGCCAGCCAATACAGGGCGGCATCCGGGTCGGAGCCACGCAGGGACTTGTGCAGCACCGAGATCTGGTCGTAGAAGTCATCCCCGCCGTGGTCGAAGCGGCGCGGGGCCTGCTCGGCCACCTGTTCCAGCACCACGTCGTCGATCACTCCATGCTCGGCAAGGTCGGCCGCCATCTCCAGCATGTTGAAGGCGCGCCGCGCATCGCCGTCTGCAGCGTGCGCCAGCCTGAGCAGGGCCGCATCGTCCGCTTTGAGGCCACGTTCACCAAGACCACGCTCGTGGTCATCGAGCGCGCGTCGCAGCAGGCTGGCCAGCGCTTCTGCGTCCAG
>JBMFOY010000201.1:0-1826 GCA_049969375.1 Halothiobacillaceae bacterium
CGCTGAATCATTCAGCGTTTCCCGTTTAGGGCAGGATGCCCCAACGCGAACAACGACGCCAGTCGTTGATTCGCCAAGGCCGTCGCGGACATGCGCCTTGATAAGACGATCTGAAAAAATCCATGGATGGATTTTTTCAGAGTTTCCTTAGCGCCTCACTCCCCCAACGTGATCTCCCGCATGCGGTCGATCGACTCGGTGCAAAGCTCCTCACGGCGCTCGTCGAGCAGGGTGGCGTCCAACTCCTCGGCCAGGCGGTGGGCGATGTCGAGGAACTGCTCGAACACAAGGCCAGCCTGCGCCGGGATCGGCAGGCGCAGGAACAGGGCCAGGGCGGGCGTGCGCTGCTCGGACAGGGTGGACGGGTCGAAGGTGCCTGGGGCGACGCCGTTCATCAGGCTGAACAGGATATGGCCGTGGGCGTCGGCGTGGTGATAAACGTCCATCTCGCCGAATTCAAAGCCGTGGCGGGCGAAGACCTCAAGCAGGGTGGCCCCGGCAAAACCCTGCGGGTCGTGGGCGACGAGGTAGACCGGCACCACGGCAGGGGAGGGGGCTTCGGCGGGTTGCTCGTTCACCGGGCGCTCCGGGGCAGGAGGGGCGGCTGGCGGCTCGGCGGCGGGGGCGGCCGCTCGGGGCGCCTGCCCGGCGCTCGAGACAGGGCGCGGGCTGGCCTCGTAGGAAAAACGAGGGGTGCGGCGTGGGGCGGGACGCGGTGGGGGAGCGGCCTCCTCGTCGAGGGTGCGGCGGCGCACCGGGCCGACCCCGTCGTCGTCCCAGTGGGTGATGTCCTCGATGCGCGGCTCGGCGCGACGGGGCACCGGGGCAGCCTCCAGGGGGTCATGCTTCAGCTCGTCGTCGAAGGGCATGACGGCGTCACCACGACGCTTGCGGCTGAAGAGATACAGGCCGAGGAGCACCAGTGCCCCCAGCCCGAGAAGGATCCAACGCAAATCCTCCATGCTCGCCTCGCTTAAGGAAACTCTGAAAAAATCCATCCATGGATTTTTTCAGATCGTCTCGTCGCGGCACATGTCCGCGACGGCCTCCGCGAATCAACGACTTACGTCGTTGTTCGCGTTGGGGCGTCCTGCCCCAAGCAAGCGGGAAACGCTGAATGATTCAGCGTTTCCTTAAGGTTTCAGGGCTGTGCCCGGGTCTCCACCAGGCGCACGGCTTCGTCCAGGTCGACGGCCACGATCCGCGACACGCCGGCCTCGCGCATGGTCACGCCGACCAGCTGGTGGGCCAGCTCCATGGTGGTCTTGTTGTGGGTGATGAAGATGAACTGCACGCGTTCAGCCATTTCGCGCACCATAGCACAGAATCGCCCCACGTTCGCCTCGTCCAGCGGGGCGTCGACCTCATCCAAGAGGCAGAACGGCGCAGGGTTGAGCTGGAAGATGGCGAACACCAGGGCGATGGCGGTGAGTGACTTCTCTCCGCCCGAGAGCAGGTGGATATGGCTGACCTTTTTGCCCGGCGGCCGGGCCATGAGCTGGACCCCCGCCTCCAGCCAGTCGTCGGCGGTGAGGGAGAGGTAGGCCTCGCCGCCGCCGAACAGGCGCTGGAAGCTCTCGCCGAGCCTGGCATTGACGGCATCGAAAGTTGCGCGGAAACGGCCGCGCGTCTCGCGGTCCATCTTGGCGATGGCCGCCTCGAGGGTGGCGAGGGCCTCGGTCAGGTCGGCCCGCTGGGCATCCAGCTGGGCCTTGCGCTGGCGCGCCTCCTCGAACTCCTCCAGCGCGGCGAGGTTGACCGCGCCCAGGCGGGCGATGCGCGCGCGCGTCTCCTCGAGGCGTGCCTGACAGCCTTCGACGTCCACC
>JBMFOY010000202.1:0-1825 GCA_049969375.1 Halothiobacillaceae bacterium
AAGACGAGCTGAAAAAATCCATGGATGGATTTTTTTCAGGGTTTCCCTCAAGAGGGAAGGATCAAGCGTTGTTGCGCTTGATGCCGTAGATCACGAGGGCGTGGTCGGTGATCTCGAAGCCATGCTCCTCGGCGATCTTGTTGATGCGCTCCTGGATGATGGGATCGTGGAACTCCTCCACCACGCCGGTCTTCACGCACACGATGTGGTCGTGGTTGCCCTTGGCGACCAGTTCGAACACGGCCTTGCCGCTCTCGAACTGGTGGCGGGTGACGATCTCGGCATCCTCGAATTGGGTGAGCACCCGGTAGACGGTGGCCAGGCCGATCTCCTCGCCCTGCTCGAGCAAGATACGATAGATGTCCTCGGCGGAAAAATGCTGATGGGCATTCTGCTCGAGCACCTCGAGGATCTTGATGCGCGGCAGGGTGACCTTCAGGCCCGCCTTCTTTAGTTCATGGGTTTCCACGTGATCAGGGCTCCCGGAGTGGATGCGAACAGCTTGGAGGTGTATTTTAGCGCGGATTGACTGCCAGCTTGCGAAAACCTATGCGCCATGCACACCCTCTGCTCGCCTTCGCCCTTCCGCTCGTCCTCAGTGCCTGCGCCTCGAGCTCGATGCCGGACTTCTTACAGGTCTACAAGATGGACATCCACCAGGGCAACATCCTGGACGAGGACAAGGTGACAAAGCTGCGCCTTGGCATGTCCGAGAACGAGGTCCGCTTCCTGCTCGGCAGCCCGATGCTGGTGGATATCTTCCACCAGAACCGCTGGGATTACGTCTACTACAACAAGCCGGGCAAGGACGAAGCCCAGCAGCGCCGGATCAGCCTGTTCTTCGAGGCCGGCCGGCTGGCACGCATCGAGCCGCCGCTGGAGGCGGCGAAGTAAGCCTCCTGCGCGGGATCAGTCGCCCTCGATCTCGCCGCCCCCCTTCTTCATCTTCTTGCCCTCCTCCGCACGCTGCTTGCGCACGGCCTTCGGGTCGGCAATCAGCGGACGGTAGATCTCCACCCGGTCCCCCTCGCGCAGCACGCGGCTGGCCGGCACCGGCTTGGCGAAGACGCCGATCTTGCTCGCGGCGAGGTCGATCTCGGGATGGCGGTCCAGGATACCGGACCTCCGGATCGCCTCCTCGGCGGTGGTGCCCTCCGGCACCATGAGGCGCAACAGGGTCTGCCGCTCGGGCAGAGCATAGGCGACCTCGACCGGGATCATGGCCCCCGCACCACCGTGCTCAGATGCGCCGGCCATAGACCTGCTCCGCACGACGGTGGAAGGACTGCACCATCTCGCCGGCGATGGTGGTGAACACCGGCCCCACCGCCAGTTCGATCAGCTTGTTGGTGAACTGGAACTCCAGGTCCAGGCTGACCTTGCACCCCTCCTCCCCGATCGGCTCGAAGCGCCAGAAACCGTGCAGGTGCTTGAACGGGCCATCCACCAGGCGCATCTCGATCATCTTGTCCTGCTGCAAAAGGTTGTGGGTGGTAAAGCTCTTGCGCAGGGCCCCCTTGCTGATGGTCACGCTGGCGCGAAGTTCATCCTCCCCGCGAAAGATCACTTTCGAGTCGCTGCACCACGGCAGGAAGGCGTGGTAGTCCTCGACGGCATTGACCAAGGTAAACATCTCGTTCGGGGTGTAAGGCACGATGGCCTCACGATGAAGCATGGTCATGAGCATTTATCCGAGCAGGCCGAGGCCATGGAGAAGGACGACAAGAATACCCAAGGGCGCGACATAGCGGGTCAGCACCCGCCACAGGACATAGGCGACGGCCGGCAGGCCAAGCTCCTCAAAGCTGGATGCTCGCCGCATGAC
>JBMFOY010000203.1:0-1803 GCA_049969375.1 Halothiobacillaceae bacterium
CGTTCGGGCCGTCCAAAGGCCCAGCCCTGCAGGTAACCCACCCCCAACCATTGGAAGTCCTGGCGTTGGGACTCGGTGTGGAGGCTCGCTGGCCACCACGCCGATGCTGATGCGCAGGCGCTCCTTAATGCCGAGGTTCTCTACCGGATGGTTGGCCACCACCATGCGGCAGCGTTCGGCCACCTGCAGCGCCTGGACCTCGCCGGCACCCCACAGGATGGCGAGAAATTCGTCGCCGCCAAGGCGATAGAGCCGATCATCGCGGCGCAACTCCTCGCTCACCAGCCGGGCGATGTCCTGCAGTACCCGGTCCCCGGTCTCATGCCCATAGGTGTCATTGATGGACTTGAAGAAGTCGCAGTCCAGCAACAACAGAGCGAGGGGTGAATCGTTCGTTTCCTGCTGCAGGCGGGACCAATCCTCATCGAAGGCCCGGCGGTTGTAGATGCCGGTTAGGGCATCGATATGCGCCTCGGTCCACAGGCGGACATTGGTGCGGTCGAGCTCGTCATGCGCCTGCTCGAGCGAACGCCGGTAGTCGTGCAAAGCATCCATCACCTCGCGCAGCTCGCGCACGGGCAAGGCGTCGCGCGCCATCAGCGCCAATGACTCGCCGGTGCGCAGCTGGGTGAGCTCGTCGCGTAAGCGGCGCAGGGGCGGGTGAACAAGCGGGTGACCAGCAGGTAGTTCATGGCCATGAGGATGATGAAGGCCGTCATGAACTGCAGGAGGGTCTGGCGCACCAGCTCGGGCAACATGGAACCCCAACCGACCTGGCTGTCCCCTCCCAGTCTAGTACAAACGCGGCTGACCTTCCGGCCGCGTCTTGAACAGCTTGAAGCTCCACATGTACTGCGCCGGATCCTCGCGGATCATCGACTCGAGCACCGCGTTCATGCGTGCGGCATCCGCCACCACGTCCTCGCTGGGGAAATCCTCCAACGGCGGGCGGATGTGGATGTGGTACAGGCCGGTGGCCGGATCGAGACGGGTGATATAGGGCAGCACCACCGCATCCCCGAGCCTCGCCAGGCGGCCGAGCATGGGGACGGTGGCCTTGGGCACGCCGAAGAACGGTGCGAACACCGCGTGCGCCGGGCCGAGGTCCTCATCCGGGATGTAATACACCAAGGTACCCGCCTTGAGTGCCTTCACCAGCGGGCGCAGCCCCTCCTGACGGGCCATCAGCCGGGCGCCAAAGCGTGTGCGGCCATGCGCCATCCAGGCATCGAGGAAGGGTTTGCCCGTAGGGTTGTAGGGGCCCGCCCCGCCGCCGCAGGCCTTCGACAGGTAGGCCGCCCCCATATCCAGCCCCACCACGTGCCCGGTGACCACCAGCGGCGCGCGGCCCGAGGCCAGTGCGGCGTCGAGGTGCTCCTGCCCGTGCACCCGCCAGCGCTTTGCCAAGGCCTTGCGGCTGCGCAGCCACAGGTAGCCGAGGTCGAGCAGGGCCTGCCCCGCGCGCTCGAAGGATTGCCGCGCAAGCCGTGTGCGCCCAGCCTCGTCCAGCTCAGGGAAAGCGAGGCCCAGATTGATCTCGACGATCCTCCGCCGCTTGGCGTTGCGCCGCATCATCTGCCACCCGAGCCAGGCGCCAAGCCGCATGCGCAGGCCGACCGGAAGCCAGGCAATGCCCCACAGCAAAAGGATGCCCAACCACATCCCCCAGTAGCGAGGATGCCAGAGGGCAGGGTCTTTGAGCGGGGCGGGCAGGCTCATGGCTTGGCCCCCACCAGTGCTGCCACGGCCCTAAGGAAACTCTGAAAAAATCCATCCATGGATTTTTTCAGATCGTCTCGTCGC
>JBMFOY010000204.1:0-1795 GCA_049969375.1 Halothiobacillaceae bacterium
GACTTACGTCGTTGCTCGCGTTGGGGCATCCTGCCCCAAACGGAAAACGCTGAATTATTCAGCGTTTCCCTAAGTGATTGATCCGCAGAGCGCGTCGCGGACATGCGCCGCGACGTCGCGAGTTGAAAAAGGGTTAGGAAGCCCTTTTTCAATGGCCTGCTACAGGGTGGGACTTTCAGTCCCGGCAGGCACGCAGGGTGAGTTGGGTGAGCAGAGGCCAGGGGCGGCCGGGGGCAACGCCCTTGTTGATCCTATCGAGCAGGGCGGCTTCGCCCAAGAGGTCCTGCCAGCGGCGCGCGCCGAGCCTGGCGCGCGCGGCGTACTGGCGGATCTGCGGGTCGCGGATCTTGAGGGCCTTCTGGGCGTGGGCGAGCGTTTCACCGTGTTCGAGGCGGGTGGCGAGGTCGGCCAGCAGGCGGATCTCGCGGGTCACCGCCCAGCCGAGCAGGACCGGCTCCTCGCCTTCGCCCTGCAGGCCGTGCAGCACCCGCAGGGCACGCTTTGCGTCCCCGCACAGCACGGCATCGCTCAGCTCGAAGATGGTGTGGCGGCTGGAGTCGGCCACCGTGCCGAGGATGTCTTCCACGGACAGTCGCTTCCCCTGGGGGAAGAGCAGGGCGAGCTTGTCGATCTCCTGCGCGGCGGCGAGCAGGTTACCCTCCACCTGCTCGGCCAAAAGGCGCAGGGCCCCGCGCTCGGCCTCAAGCCCCTGGCTGCGCAGGCGGCGCTCCATCCACGCCACAAGCTCGCCCTCCTTGAGCGGCCAAACCTCCAGCCATAAGCCGTGCTTTTCGAACGCCTGCACCCAGGCGGACTTCTTCTGCGTAGCCTCCAGCCGGGCCGTGCTGACGATCAAGAGGTTGGTGCCGGGCGGCTCGCTGGCGGCAAAGGCCAGCCAGGCGGCCGCCTCCTTGGGCAGGCGTAGGTGGTTGAGGCGCACATCGAAGATGCGGCGCGGGGCAAACAGGGAGGGGGCGGACCACTCGCCGATCAGGCTGGACCAGTCGAAGCCGTGGTCGATCTCAAAGCGCAGGCGCTCGTCCATGCCGGCTGACCGTCCCAGTGCCAGGGCATGGTCGAGCGCTTCGAGCTTCTGCTGCGGCTCGTCGCCCGTGATCAAAAGGCCGGTCGGCAGGCCACGCTCCAGGGCGCGGGCAAATTGATCGGCGCGGACCTTCATGTCTCAGTGGCCCGCCACCGCCCGTAGTCGGGCGAGGATGGACTGGGCGACGATCTCGTGCATGTCGGCACGCAGCCTCGCCTCGTCCTCGTCGGCGGCGAGCAGGTTGTTCGGGTCGTAATGCATCATGCGCGCGGCCTCGAAGCTCTCGCCCGCGAGCAGGGGCTGACCCTGGGCATCCTCGGCCTTAATGACCACGCGCAGGGACAGCTCCACCTCGCGCAGGCGCGCGCGGGGGTCGATCACCACTTGGCGACGCGCGGGGGTGTAGTCGATGACAGTCAGGCGCAGGCTGGCCTTGGCAGGGTCGCTTACCAGCTCGCCGCCATTCTGTCGCAGCAGGCGCCCGAGGGCCGCAGCCAGCGCAGGGTCCGGCTGTTTGCCACCGAGATGGACGCGTTGCATGACCGGCGGCAGTTCGACCATGCCGCGCGGGGCGAAGCCGCAGGCGGAGAGGGCAAGAGTCAGCCCTCCAAGCAAGAGGGTGCGGCGGGATGGCGCTGGGTGCCTTGTTGGATGCTTGCTCATTTACCGCTCTATCAGACCTACTCAAACCTGCTTAAGGAAACGCTGAATCATTCAGCGTTTCCTGTTTGGGGCAGGATGCCCCAACGC
>JBMFOY010000205.1:0-1771 GCA_049969375.1 Halothiobacillaceae bacterium
TTCCGCCGTGCCACCGTCCATTGGCTGCGGCATACCTGCGGTGCACATCTCGCGTCGAGCGGCGTGCCAGTGAACTTGGTGCAAAAGCTTCTTGGCCACGCAAGTCTGGCGACCACCAGCATCTACACTGCAACAGATGATGAAGGATTGTGGGCTGAAATTGAGTCAAGAGTTTGAGTGCCAGCTGCGCCAGAGGCTAACCGAAGGCCGCGACTCGTCCTTCAGCCCGCAATTCGTGCATTGCACAGCCTGTTCAGCACCGTTTTTTGCCGTACACCTCCGTAACGGCGTGGAACCGGAAGTGGCCGGATGGCAGATAATGGAAAACAATCGGCGAAGACCTGGTTTTTATGGCAGTCCATGCATATCTATCCTCGAAAAACACAACATCATGCAACCAGACCGCGATCATTTCTCCATAGATGAAATCATCAAGGCCTTGAACCGCTGCATGAAGCAGCATCCCCCAGAAGGAATCGAAAAGCGCTTGCACCCAGACGCTAACCTTCTGGCCGAAATCGTAGGCGAGATGTGCTGGCGCAAGCTTGACGATATTCCGGCCAGAGTAATACAAGGTGAGCACCTGGAAGCGCTGCTCAAGTGGCACACACCTGATGAGGACCACTAAAGTCTCCACGAACAACGCCATGGTCATCGAGTACCGCACAGATCAGCGCGGCTACATCATGTGGCTGGAGAGCGACCTGTTCGGTGACTTCGTGCTGTATCGACGCTGGTATGGGTTGCACAACCGGCGGGGCGGGATGAAGTGCCAGGTGTTCGATCGCCGAGATAATGCCTTGGCAGAGATGCGCCGGGTGATGCGCTTGCGGGAAAGGCACGGCTACATGCCAGTCTCCCAATAGCATAGACATTCGGATCCGCTTTGCGCATCCTCGTTGTGCGCATCGGCAATCGGAAGGATAAACAAGGACTTGTACCGTGAAAAAGAGCGATAACCTGCTAGACCGAATCCAAGAGATGCAAGCTCGGGCGAAACAACGCGCAGAACGCGCTCCTTTGCCGGATGCGCCCTTGCCGAAAAATAATGTGGTGCGCCTGCCGCTATGGCCGGAACCAGTCCGAGCAGTGCCGAACGGCTTCCTGCGATCGGCCCTGTTCGGTGTGATCGCCAAGGGCAAGCGCCGTTACATCGACGGCGAGCAGATCGCCGCCCTTGAGGGCATTGAGATCAGCTACACCGGGCAGCGCCTCGACCAAGGCGACCTCGACGTATGGGAAAGTGTTCTGCACGCCGTGCGCACGCAGGACCTCGGCAGCAAGTGCCGCGTCACGTCCTACGCTTTGCTGAAGCTGATGGGCAAGACCGACACCGGCAAGAATCGGTCGACGCTGAACAAGCGCATTACGCGGCTTGTAGCCAGCGCCCTAACGGTCAAGCAGGGTGGGCATACCTACATCGGCGGCCTGATTCGCTTCGCCGAAAGAGACGATGAAACCCAGGAGTGGGTCATCGAATTGTCCGAAAAGCTACGCCCGCTGTTTAGCCAAGACCAGTACACGCAGATCGATTGGGCAATCCGCCGCGCGCTCGACGGAAAGCCGCTGGCTCAGTGGCTGCACGGCTTTTACGCCAGTCATGCCAAGCCCTTCCCGATGCGCATGGAAACGCTGCTTAAGCTGGCTGGTAGCGAGAACGTCAGCCTGCGCAGTGCGAAACAGACACTCCGCAAGGCGCTGGACGACGTAGCCGAAGCCAGCGCGGCCCACGGTGAGCATTTCAGCTATGAAATTCGCGGCGATCTCGTGC
>JBMFOY010000206.1:0-1763 GCA_049969375.1 Halothiobacillaceae bacterium
TGGGGCAGGACGCCCCAACGCGAACAACGACGGAAGTCGTTGATTCGCGGAGGCCATCGCGGACATGCGCCTTGATAAGACGAGTTGAAAAAATCCATGGATGGATTTTTTCAGAATTTCCCTGAAGGAGATGGCATGAGTGCCTTCATAACCCCGGAACTCCTGGCCCAGGCCGAGCAGTTGCTCGAGGCCCTGCGGCAGGGAGATGAGTCGGCCGCCCGGCAGGCCCTGATGAACCTGACCGAGGCGCGCGAATCCTTGCTGTTCAGGGAGATCGGCTCGATCACCCGTGATCTGCACGATTCCCTGCGCCAGTTTTCTGAGGACAGTCGGCTCGATGCGCTGACGGCCCAGGACATGCCTGATGCGCGCGAGCGGCTGCGTTACGTCACCAGCCTCACCGAGCAGGCGGCCAACCGCACGCTCGGGGCGGCTGAGCAGGCCCTGCCGCTGACCGACAACCTCATCCGTCGCTCGCAGCGGGTGATGGAGCGTCTGACCGCATTGCGCGAGCTGCATCCCGGTAACCAGGCCCTGCAGGACGCCTTGGGGCCGGTCGAGACCTACCTTGCCTCGGTCAACCAGGAGGGAGAGCAGGTGCGCGCCCAGCTCAATGAGATCATCCTGGCGCAGGAGTTCCAGGACCTGACCGGCCAGCTGCTGCACCGGGTGATCCTGCTGCTTGAGCGGCTCGAAGGCGAGATGGTCAAGCTCATTCGGCTGGTGGGAAGCACCGGGCAAGTGCGTGCGGTGGACCCCGAAGAGGCCACGCGCGCCGAGGGGCCCGCCCTGCCCACCGCCAAGGCAGGTGTGGTGCAGAGCCAGGACGAGGTCGATGACCTTCTGGCGAGCCTCGGCTTCTGACAGCAGGGCGCTTTGAGGTTTCGAGAGTTCATCAATCAGGATGGTGGGGGCTGCCCCGCAAAGAGGGAGTAGATCATGTCGCTCAATGCCGATCCGGAACTGTTGCAGGATTTCCTCATCGAGGCCGGTGAACTGCTCGACGGCCTTGATGAGCAACTGATTGAGCTCGAGCGTACCCCGGACGACCGCGCCCTGCTGAATGCCGTGTTCCGGGGACTCCACACCATCAAGGGCGGGGCGGGCTTCCTTGAGCTGCACCCCCTGGTCGAGGTCTGTCATCGCGCCGAGGATGTGTTCAACCTCCTACGCAACGGCGAACGGGGTGTCGACGCCCAGCTGATGGACGTCATGCTGCGTGTGCTCGATACCCTCAAGTCGATGTTCGTCGCTCTGCGCGAGGGGGAGATGCCGGATCATGCCGACGCCGGCCTTCTTCGCGACCTCGAGGCGCTGATGTCGCCTGCCGCGCCTGCGGTCATGGCCGAGGCCTCCTCCCCCGAAGCCATCGAGCCTGCCGAGATCGTCGTGGAGCCGGAGACGGAAATGGCGCAGGCCACGCCCACCGAGGCAGGAAACGAGGTTTCCCAGGCCGATCTCATCGGCGAGGATGAATTCGAGCAGCCGCTCGACCCAATGTATGGACAGGGGCAGGGACCGTCGATCGCAGCGGCAGGGGGGATGGCCTCAGCCCCGTCTTCGGGAACGGCCAAGGCGGATAGGGCCGTAGGCGACCTGATCACCGAGGACGAGTTTGAAAAACTGCTCGACAGTTTGTACGGCGAGGGCAAGGGGCCTTCCGCCAAGGATGCGCCTGCACCATCCGCCCAAACCTCCTCCGCGGCGAGCGACCTGATCACCGAGGACGAGTTTGAAAAACTGCTCGACAGTTTGTACGGCGA
>JBMFOY010000207.1:0-1761 GCA_049969375.1 Halothiobacillaceae bacterium
CCCCCGAGCTCGAACTGACCCCCGGCCACACCCTGCTCGACCCAGCCTACTGGCTTGAAGGCCCCGGCCTGCAAGGCTTCCGCCTGCCCCTGGATGAGCGCGGCAACCTGCGCATTGCCTACCGAAAACCGCGCGAAGCCTTTCTTGCCATCTCCGCGGCCGACCTTCTTGACCAACGCACCCCCGCCCACCTCCTGCAAGGCGCTTGGGTCCTGCTTGGTGGCACCGCCTTTGGCCTAGGCGACGCCGTCCCCACCCCCTATGGCGGAGCCGTCGGCGGTGTCGAAGTCCATGCCCAACTGCTCAGCGCCCTGCTTGATGGCCACCTCCCCTACACCCCCCAAGGCGCGGGCATCCTCCAAACCAGCCTCGCCCTGATCGGCGCCCTCACCCTCCTGGCCCTCACCCGCCTGCGCGGCACCATCAGCGTCTTCATCCTCCCCCTGGCTGGACTGACCCTAGCCCTGGGCATTCTTCTTATCCATACTGCCGCCCTCCTTAGCCACAACCTCTGGATCGGCCCCAGCGCCCCTGCAAGCTACCTCATCCTCAGCGGGCTGGCCCTTGGCATCCACCAACACGCGCGCACCCGGCGCGAACGCGAACGCCTCTATGCCAACCTCGCAAGCTACCTCCCCCAAGACGTCGCCGCCGAACTGGCCCAACACGCCCCCAGCAACGTCATCGAAGCCCACCGTGCCAACATCACCGCCCTGGTCGCCGACATCCGCAACTACTCCGCCTACTGCGAAGGCCGCACCCCAGAAGAAGCTGCGGCCCTGCTCCATGCCTTCTTCACCCTGGCCGTGCGCATCATCGAACAACACGGCGGTGTAGTCGAAAACTTCATTGGCGACGCCATCCTCGCCCTTTGGCCCGCCCCCCAAACACCCGAACGCCAAGCCGAACGCGCCCTATGCGCCGCCCGCCAACTCCTGAATGAGGCACAAACCCTCTTCCCCCCCCAAGCCCCACCGGGGCTTGAACCCCTGGCCCTCGGCATTGGCATTGAAAGCGGCCCCGCCCTGATCGGCTCCTTTGGCCCTGCCCGTCGCCGCGTCCACACCGCACTGGGCGAAACCATCACCGTCGCCCTACGCCTACAAGCCCTGACGGCCGACCTCGCCTACCCCGTCCTCCTCGGCCCCCACGCCGCCGGCCACCTGCCACCCGACCAACACCAGCCGCTGGGCGACTTCCTCCTTGACGGCCTACGCCAACCGCGCACCCTCTATGCCGCCCAAACCTGACCCCTTGCCATGGACGCCCTCCAACGCCCCCTACGCCTCATCCTTCTAAGCCTTGCCCTGGCCCAGCCCGCCCACCCAGCCCCCTGCCCAGGCGCGCAAGGCGAACCCATACCCGACACCCCCAGCGTCTGGCCCACCCTGCTCGACGAACTGGAACGCCATGACCGCACATGCCACGACGACCCCTACTACCTAGCCTACCGCGGCGCCCTCTACAACCTCCTCCAGCGCCCAGCCCAAGGCGCGGCCGACCTCGAACGCGCCCTCATGCTCCAACCCACCCTCCTGGGCGCGCAAATCGACTATGCCCAAAGCCTTACTGCCCTCGGCCAAACCCAAGCCGCCCGCGCCCTTATCCAAGCGCTCCTTGCCCGCGACGACCTCCCCCCCACCCTCCGCCCACTCCTGAGCGAACGCCTGCAAAACCTCATCCCACCGAGCACCCAACACACCTGGGCAGGCTATGCCATAGGCTACGACACCAACCTCAACGCCGCCCCCAGCCTCCAGC
>JBMFOY010000208.1:0-1750 GCA_049969375.1 Halothiobacillaceae bacterium
AAAAAGTCCTGTGGCTACCCTCTGGCCACTCAGATTTTCGTAGGAAAATAGGCTTTGATAAAATGGGTAAATCACATGTTTTTCAACACTCTTGTTGAGCGCCCATTGGCACCACGCGCCCTGGCGCGCTATAATTGTTCCCTTGAGCGCATCCATTTTCGAAAGGCACACGAGTACCATGATCCCCAACACCGCTGCCCTGCTGCAACTCGCTTATGGCCAGTACGCCATCGGCGCCTTTAGCGTCAACTCCATCGAGCAGATTCTGGGTGCATTTCGCGGCGCGGCGGACGCTGCGGCGCCGCTCATCATCCAGGTTTCATACCAGGCGCGCCGCTACGCCGAGCCCGGCGTGCTCGAAGCGGCGGTGCACGCTGCCGCGTGCCGCTTTCCCAGGCTCGTCTTTGCCTTGCACCTCGACCACGGCGACGAACCGACCTGCTACGAGTGCATCGAGTCTGGGTTTTACAGCTCGGTGATGATTGATGCCTCGGCGCACCCTCTGGAGGAGAACATTGCCATCACGCGGCGCGTGGTCGAGCGGGCACACGCGCGTGGCATCGCGGTCGAGGCCGAGTTGGGCCGTCTGAGCGGCAAGGAGGATGACATCGCGGTCGAGGAGGGCGTTGCGTTCCTGACCGATCCTGACCAGGCGGCTGAATTCGTGACGCGCAGCGGGTGTGACGCGCTGGCGGTGGCGGTGGGCACCAGCCATGGCGTGCACAAGTTTGCCGCTACCGGTCAGCTCCATCTGGAACGCCTCGAGGCGATCCGGCAGCGATTACCCGGATTCCCCCTGGTGCTCCACGGCGCCTCGTCCGTTCCTGCCGAAGAGGTGGCGCGCATCAATGCCGCGGGTGGTGCGGTGGCAGCGGATGCGCATGGTGTTCCCGAGGCGATGTACCTGGAAGCAGCGCGACGTGGCGTCGCCAAGATCAACATTGACACCGACAGCCGGCTGGTGTGGGCGCGCGTGATGCGCGAGTACCTGCGTGATCACCCGGCCACGATCGACCTGCGCGAGCCGGGGCGCGCCTTTATGGCAGCATATGCCGAGCGGGTGGCGCACCTGTGTCGGTGTTTTGGCTGTGCCGGCCGCTTGGACGAGGTGCGCCGCCGCCTGGGACTGTGAGGCAGGGCATTCCCCTGCGGGGGCGCTGCTGTCCCGGTCCGTGCAGGCGGACAGACGGCCACAGGCTTCGCATGGGCAATTTCAATCGCCACATTCCACCGCGCCCCCGCAAGGCCGTAACGTCTCCAAGCCACCCATTATGCCATCAAATCGAGCGACGCAACAGCAGGGAATTCGACCGCTGTCTGGCATTGTGCCATTGCGCCGCCGTGTGGTAGAATGCATACTTGTTTAACCAACAGAATCATCGGATATTCGGGAGCGAAGTGATATGCCCATTGTGGCTTTCCCCGGCACCCATGGCGCCTATGCCGAGAGCGCCATCTTTCAGTATTTCGGCGAGCAGACGCCCACCCTGCCATGTCGTTCGCTGGAGGGCGTGTTCGACGCCGTGGAGAGTGGCCAGGCGGAGCTGGGCATGCTGCCCGTCGAGAACGCCCTGGTCGGTTCCTGGCCGCGTGTCTATGAGCTGCTCCTGGAGCGCGACTTGCGCATCCGCGCCGAGGTGATCATGCCGATCCGCTACACGCTGATGGCCGCGTCAGGCGTCACCCTGGGCGATCTGAAACGCGTGCGTTCCACCCCGCAAGCGCTTGCTCAATGTGAGAAGTTTCTCAG
>JBMFOY010000209.1:0-1739 GCA_049969375.1 Halothiobacillaceae bacterium
CTGGGCCTCGAAGGCGTCGGAGATGTACTTGAGAAAGATGAGCCCCAGCACGACGTGCTTGTACTCGGCGGCATCCATGGAGCCGCGCAGGGCGTTGGCGGCCGCCCAGAGCTGGGCCTCGAAGCCCAGGGTGGCAGAGGTGCGATTCTTACCTTTGCTAACGCCTCTCTTAGTCTTCATAGCACCTGATCTTCACGTCCAGATCGTACCATCCCGCTCCAGTTATAAAGTCGCGACAGTCGAACCGTGCCATCGCCTTTCTTGCCTGCGCCCCGGACGACGCGGCAGGCAGGCCGGCCTGCTGCTCGCGCAACTGTTCCCTTCGACTGTGCTCTCTCATGGCTGCACCTCCTCCGGCTCTTCGAATAGACGCAAGTAGGGATCGAAGCGGAAGCGCCGGTTGCGGGCGTAGCCGGTGATCTCGCGCAGAACCCCCGCGTCCACGAGCCGGTTGACGAGCTGATTGGCTCCTGCCGGAGTGACATCGAGCCACTTGCGCACGGTGGCCACGCTCACGATGGGCTGGTGGAAGAGCTTCTCCATGACGCGATGACCGTTGCCGGCGGCACGGCCGAGTTTCTCGGTGATGCGGCTGCGGTAGTCCTCGCGCATGCGCAGGATGGCGGCGGCGGTTTCGGTTGCTTCGGCGGCGACCTCGACCACACCGCGCAGGAAGAAGGCGAGCCAGCCTTCCCAGTCGCCCGCGTCCCGCACGGCCTGGAGCCGGTCGTAATATTCCGCGCGGTGGCGCTTGAAGTAGTGCGACAGGTACAGCACCGGTTTGGCGAGTCGTTTCCGTTGTGTGAGCAGGAAGGTGATGAGCAGGCGGCCGATGCGCCCGTTGCCGTCGAGGAAGGGGTGGATGGTCTCGAACTGGGCGTGAGCCAAGCCAACCTGAATGAGCACCGGCAGCTGGCTTTCCGAGTGCAGGAAGCGTTCCAGATCGGCGAGCGCCCGCGGCACCTCGTGAGGCGGTGGAGGCACGAAGGTGGCCTCGCGCAGCGTGCAGCCGGCCGGCCCGATCCAGTTTTGCGAGGTGCACAGTTCGCCGGGTGTCAATTTGCCTCCACGCACGCCGCGCATGAGTTCGGCGTGGATTTCGCGGATGAGGCGCACCGAGACGGGCAGCTCGGCCAGGCGTGCGAGGCCGTGGTTCATGGCCTTGACGTAGTTAACGACTTCGGAAACGTCAGCGGGTGTGTCCGGGTCGTGCAGTCGCGCCTCCGCGGCCAGCAGGTTTTGCAGGGAGCTTTGCGTGCCTTCGATCTGGCTGGAGAGCACCGCCTCCTTGCGCACGTACATGAAGACGAAGAGATCGGGATTGGGCAAGGTCACGATGGCGCCGTCGAGCCGGCCAAGGGCGTAGTCGGCCTGCGAAAGTAGCCCGCGGAGCGGCTCGCCCAGGTTCACCGGCGGATCGGGTGGCAGCGGCGCCGGGATAAAAGCGCGGTAGCCGGTGGGCTGTTGAATATAACGGCCGGCGCGGGTCTGCTTGTTTTCGCCTGCGTTAATCATGGGTGATTTCTGGTTGCATAGTAAACGACGCGTTTATTATGTCGCAACGGACCCCTCCATATTCAACGCACACCACATCACCCGCCATACCCCAGCTCCTTCAGGTTGGCTGCGATAGCGGCAACGAGCTTCGCCGCCCCTCCCTGCGCCGTGCTGCTCGGAAAACCCGAGGGCGTAAAGGGAAGGACCCCAAAGGGCGGGCTCGAGGAGGTAGGGGTGGAAAC
>JBMFOY010000210.1:0-1731 GCA_049969375.1 Halothiobacillaceae bacterium
AGCGCTGCTGGGCGTCCTGTTCGATGTCTCTTGGGCTGTACTGCTCGTGCATGGCAAAAAGGTCTGGAAGTCGAGACCGGCAAGGATACCAAATGCCCCGCCCTCCTTGCGTGTCATGTGCTTAACTTCCCATGAGGTCCCGTGGAGGAGATGCGATATGCCGAATGACTTCGAAGAGCGCCTGCGGGAAGGCTACCGGGTGATGAGCGAGCGCGTGCACCAGATCCTCCAGCATGCCGGAGAGGGGATGGTTCATACCCTGGAGGAGGCCCTGCTCAAGGCGCGCGAGCAGGCCTACACCCTGGGTGAGCTGAGCCGCGAGGAGGCGGAGGTGGTGGCGACGGCGCTCAAGCGCGATGTCGAGGGCGTGGCGCTGGCCATGATGCAGGCCGAGGTCGGGTTGATGCAGTGGATGGACACCGACCTGACCGTCGCCGAACGCAGCCTGCTCGAACGCGCCCTGTCCGGCGCCGATCCCACCACCCTCGAGCTTTTGCGCCTGAAGGAGAGCTGGGTGGAGCGCGAGCGGGCTCCGGTGCATGCCGGCGCGGAAGCATCAAAGGGGGCCTTCGAGTGCGTGGCCTGCGGCGAGATCATCCATCTGGAACATGCTGCCACCATCCCGCCCTGTCCGCGCTGCAAGGGTGCGCGTTTTAGGCCGATCCGTTCGGCGGTGATGTAGTCTTTATGCGCCATGCCATGGCGATCAATCCCAGACCCGCCAGCAGCCACAGCGGCCACTCGCCCCAGCGCACGAATGGGGTGGTGCCCTGCATCGGCGTGATCTCGCCGCGCAGCACCGCCTGCTCGAACTGGGGGGTGCGCGCCACCACCCGGCCATGCGGGTCGATCAGGGCGGAGATACCGGTGTTGGTCGCGCGGGCCATCCAACGGCCGCTCTCCAGGCTGCGCATCGCGGCGATTTGCAGGTGCTGATGCGGTGCGAGCGAGTCGCCGAACCAGGCGTCGTTGCTGGCGTTAATGAGGAAGCTCGCTTGCGGCAGGGCGAGGCGGATCTCGCGCGAGAGCGCGGCCTCGTAGCAGATCGAGGCGCCCGCAGGGTGGCCGGCCAGCTGGAGGAGGGGCTGCTCATCCGCCCCGGAGGTGAGGTCGGACATCGGCACCTGGATGAAGGCCTTGAATGGTTCGATCAAAAAGCGCAGCGGCAGGAATTCGCCGAAGGCCACCAAATGGCGCTTGCGGTAGCGGCCGAACCCCTCCATGGGTTCGGCCCCTTGGGTGACGCCTGGCGGCGTCCCAACGCCGTTCCCGACGACGTTGTTGCCGCCTTCGACGGGCAAGGTCAGCAGGGCGTTGTAGAAATGACCGAAGCGGTCCTCGTCGAACACCCCGGCGACGATCTGGATACCGTGCTCGCGGGCCGTATCCTGCATCTCGATCAGGAACGGTGCGGCCTGTGACACGAGGTCCGGCACCGCCGTCTCCGGCCACAGGATCAGCCGGGCATCCTGGTTCGCCTCGGTGAGCGTGCGGTAGGTCGCAAGGGTGGCCTCGAAGCGATCGGGGTCGAATTTGCGCGCCTGCTCCACATTGCCCTGCACGATGGCCACCGATACCGGCTCGCCGGCAGGCTGAACCCAGGCGATCTGTCCCAGCGCGAATCCCAGGCCCCACACCCCGGTCAGCAGCGGCAGGGCGATGCGGGCCGTGCGGCGCTTAAGCAAGCCGACGAGTGCGGCCGCGCTCAGCGCCACGGCAAGGCCCATGCCG
>JBMFOY010000211.1:0-1643 GCA_049969375.1 Halothiobacillaceae bacterium
TCTCGGTGGCGTCGTGGAGCGTGGTGGTCGCGGCGCGGCCGGAGAAGCCCTGAAGCTGAATGGTGCGGCGGGGGTCGAAGAGGAGGAGAGGTTCAGTCGGCATGAGCCGCTACCCGTGCAAGTTCAGCAGACGGTACACTTGAGTCATGGCGCGAAAGGCGAGCGTGATCATCGAAAAAGACGAGCACGGCTACTACGCCTGGTGCCCAGAACTGAGAGGCTGCCAGTCCCAAGGAGCGAGCCTTGAGGAGACCCTGGCCAACATCCGCGAGGCCATCGAGCTCTACCTGGAGACGCTTCCGCCTGATGAGCGTGATGTGCTGTTGAGCCAGGAGATTCTCACGACGGCCATTGAGGTCAATGCCTAAACTGCCGCGCTGGACGGCTGCGGAGGCTGAAAAGGCGCTGCTCGATGCCGGTTTCGCCCTGCTGCGGTCGAAGGGCAGCCACCGCATCTATCTGAAGGGCGCGCGGCGCGTTGTGGCGCCGTTTCATTCTGGTGTTGTCCTGCATCCGAAGATCATCAAGCAGATCCTCGAAGCCATCGACGAGACGCGCGACTGATGCCCCTCAGGTCTGAATTACGACGGTGAGATCCGCGCCGGGGTCGGGCGTCGGAACGCGGTAGATGTCGTAGCTGAGGTCATCGCCTTCGTTGAGCACCGGCGTGGGCCAGATCGTCGGATGAATCATCGTCTGCGCCGGATGGTCGCGCTGCACCACCGCCGTGAACTGCATGCTGGGCGGGTCCACGGAGAGCACGCGCACGTACTCCTCATGCGGGGTTCCCAAACCAAGATGGACCCACATATCCGGCTGGAGCAGGAAGGCATTCTCATCCTGGATTGTCCAGCCCACGGTCAGCGTCTGCGATTCAGCGCTGCCAGTGATCGGCTCAAGAACCACATTGCCCCAGTCCATGTAAGGCAACCGGCGCTCGTCGGGCGGGGCCTTGCCCTCGTAGGTGCTGGTCAGCGGCGGGTTCCACGTCCAGATGGCAAGGTACTCGAGCGGCTCCCATGCCTCGCCGCCGGCGCGCCGACGTTTCACAGTAAAAAGCTGCGCCCCTGGGTCGCTGGTGCCGCGCTGCACGTAGGCGTAGATCGAGCGGATGCTCGCCGAGTCTTGCACGCGCACTGGCATCGCGGCCGTGTCCTCGACGGCCAGAGGTCCGGGGCGCTGAAAGATGTAAGCGCCGCCGTTGCAAGTGCGCAGGCCGGGCATGTAGGGCTCGTTGTGCCGCGAGAGCGGGAAGACGGTGAAGGGCCCATAGCCGAAATGGTTTGCAACGCCCGCGAGCGCGGCGACGACGCAGGCGCTCGGGAGCTTCGCCTCGATCCTCGCGGGCAAGTCCGGCGTGCGGAAGAAACCCTTGCGGACGCTGAATGTGAACGTCTTCTGATCGAGCTTGTAGAAGCGGATGCCGGCAAGGTGGGCGCACCGCAGGGTGCCGAAGGTGGCTTGGCCCTCGGGGACACCCGGGTATGCCCGTTGCAGGTAAAACTCGCCGCTCGGCACGACATCGCCAGGCGCACCCGGGCCAGTGATCTGGGCGCACTCATACGACCGCCGGCCAGGGTTCGCAGGGTCGGCGGACTCGTCGTTGAACACCACGAAGTCGCCTACCCGGAAGACTCTCTGCG
>JBMFOY010000212.1:0-1601 GCA_049969375.1 Halothiobacillaceae bacterium
CTATCAGACCTACTCAAACCTGCCTAAACAGGCCCAAAGCTGATTTCCTGCTTCATCGAGGCCGGTTTCACTCTGGCCTTGCGGCCCGAGCCAGAGCCTTCCTCTCCACAGGCTTCACATTCGGCGGAACTCGCCGTAGGGCCGTTTAGGACGGCCAAGCCATACGCCAGGAGATTCCTGGCCGCATTCACATCGGGCAGGCCCACTGGTTAGATTTCAAGTGAGCAGTTAAAGCCCGTCAGAGAGATGGCGAGAATGCTTGGCTGGTTTTTTCGTCGGGCCTTGCAGGTGACTGCTCTTTGCGCTCAAACCATTCGTGATGACGGCGGATGGTGACAGTGATCTTGCGGACCTGTTCTTCATCAAGTGGCGTGCCGCGCGCGAATATTCTCTGCATGTCCATGTCCCGCGCCTTGACCAGAAAGTCGATGTTCAGATTGCTGATGTTGCCAAGCTCTGCTCTTGGGTTCGCCAACACCACAATCCGTACAATTTTGATGTCGTGTCTGCTCTTTCTGAGTAGTCGCTCCAGGGCATTTGCCGCGTCATTGATCTGGCGTGATGGACTTCTTCCACCGTTGTCCACAATCGGAACGTCCCGCTCGATGATGTTGCCGCGCTTGTCTTTCTTGTCGCGCCACCAGCGGTCGCCGTCGCAGTGAATGACTCCGGCCAAGTTCTTGACCTCGAAGGCAAACACGCCTTTCGGTCCCACCAAGATGCGATCGATTTCGCCATTCTTGGCCCGGTAGCCAGCAATGATGGTCCAGCCATCGTCAAGGTTGCCGCGAAGAAGCTGATCCAGGCCCCCTTCCCCGTCAAGACCAGACTTGATCTTGGCCTCCTCGATCGCCAGTTTCTCTAGAGTGGCTTGGTGTTTGCGGATCGCTTCCTCGGATTCCTGCCGCTTGCGCTCCACCTCTGCAAGCAGGTGTGCACCATGGTTCGAAAGCTCTACAACATGCGGTAAGCGCTCTGGTTCTGATCGAGGCGGTGCCTGTTCGTGTTCGATTGCTTTGCGCTTGCGCTCGTACCGTTCGGCGATGATGGCGCTAACGGCGAACAGGATGGCGAGCAAGAACAGGAAATAGACGATCATGTCGCCACCTCGTAGGCCACCTCGTAGTTCAGATGCTGGCCGCGTTGTATGGGTATGTTCTTGGCAACCCAGTATTTGGCGTCGATCGCCGTAACCAACTCCAAGCCATAGGGCTCGCGCACAATGACGTACACCAGATTCGAATCCTGATGCCAGAGGTAGATGGGATTTTTGCCGTACTTTCTGAGCACCCGGCGGTGCTCGGATTCAGTCACGTAGCCCCGGACGGTATTGGGCAACACACTTTCGAGAAACTTCCATGCCGATGTCCATCTACGGTCGGGCAGATGCTTGAGATCATTCTCCGTCTTGCCTTGCGCTCGCAGCTCGGAGCGACAGATGCAGCGCTCCACCACGCGGTTCAAGGCGTGTCTGCTCACCACCAACGGCCCGACGATGCTGTCTACCGTTACCGTCGGCACCCCGGTAACAACGAGATCGACATCCAGGCGCAGTTTCGGTTCTTCGTCGCCCCACCTGTCAGGGCGCAGAACCTCGATCT
>JBMFOY010000213.1:0-1563 GCA_049969375.1 Halothiobacillaceae bacterium
GTGCGGGTACTGCTGCCGCGTGACGAGCGCGAACGGCTGGACGTCTTGGAGCGCATGACCATCCGCCTCCCGAACGGCCCCCATGCCGGACAGTTCGTCCCGCTCGCCACCGTCGCCACGTGGGAATCCCGGCGCGGCTTCGAGGCCCTGCGCCACGCCGAAGGGAGGCTTGCGGTCGAAGTCTCCGGTGAGGTGGACAAGCACCAGAACAATGCCAACACCATCATCGCCGAGCTGAAAAAGGAGGTCCTGCCACGACTCGCCGAGCGCTACGGCCTCGAATACAGCTTCGAGGGCCGCGCCGCCGACCAGCGCGAAACCATGACCGACATGCGCAACGGCTTGATCCTGGGCCTTGCCCTGATCTACCTGATCCTGGTCTGGGTGTTTGGCTCCTGGGGCTGGCCGCTGGTGATCATGACCGCCATTCCCCTCGGCCTCGCCGGTGCCATCTTCGGTCACTGGGTGATGGGCATCGACCTGACCATCCTCTCCATGTTCGGCCTGTTCGGCCTCTCCGGGATCGTGGTCAACAACGCCATCATCCTGGTCGGACTCTACAGCGAACTGCGGGCCAAGGGCATGGACCTGCACGATGCCCTGATCGAAGCCGCCTGCGGCCGCCTGCGTGCAGTCCTGCTCACCTCGCTCACCACCATCGGCGGCATCACCCCGCTGTTGTTCGAAACCTCCCTGCAAGCCCAGTTCCTGATCCCGATGGCCACCTCCATCGCCTTCGGTCTCGGCTTTGCCACCCTGCTCGTGCTGTTCTTCATCCCCGCCTTGCTGTACATGATGGAGAGCGTGAAGGCGCGCTTGAGCAGGACGGAGGGGACTGAAAAGCTGGCTTGATCCATAAGCCACAAAAAAACACGCCCCGGGAAACACCCAGGGCGTGTAGGCATGGGCGTGCCTTGCGGCTCAGTGGTTGCTGCTGCCCAGGCGGTCCATCAGGGCGTAGGCGAGGCCGGAGACGACGAAGGTGACGTGCAGGCCGATCATCCACGCCAGGTGGCGGTCGGAATAATGGTCAACGTGCATGAACGCCTTCAGCAGTTCGATCCCGGAAATGGCGACGATGGACGCGATCACCTTGATCTTGAGATCAGAGAAGCCGATGTGACCCATCCAGTCAGGACGGTCCTCGTGGTCTTCCAGGTCCATCTTGGAGACGAAGTTCTCGTAACCGCTGAAGATGATGATGATAAGCAGGTTCATGATCAGCGCCACGTCCACCAGCGTCAACACCCCGACGATCAGTTCCCCGCCACTGGCGCTGCCGATGTTCATGATCATGCTGAACAGCTCCTTGCCGAACTTGAACAGCAGCAGGGCCATGGCCACCACCAGGCCAAAGTAGATCGGCGCCATCAACCAGCGGCTGCCGAACAGGCTCTCTTCCAGGAACTTCTCCATGCGCTTCATGGGTTGTCATGACCTCCGATAAAAAGGATTGATAGTCTAACCCGACATCCATGAAAGCCAGGCGACAGACGGCCGATGAATCCATGGAAAAGGCATGGTTTGCGCCAGCCAGCGTAGCCAGGGTTGGATCCACCGTCC
>JBMFOY010000214.1:0-1553 GCA_049969375.1 Halothiobacillaceae bacterium
ATGCCGCTGCGGGTGGAGATCTCGGTCGCGATGATCGCCCTCATCATGGTCATCAATCTCCGGGGTGTGAAGGAGTCCGGCCGGGCCTTCGCCCTTCCTACCTACTTCTTTGTCACCATGATGTACGCAACGGTCGGCATAGGTCTGTTCAGGTACTTCACCGGATCATTAGGGCAGGTGCTCAACCCACCAGCCTTGGAAGCGGCGCATGATGCACTGACGATCACGCCGTTTCTGATCTTGCACGCTTTTTCGAGCGGCACCGCTGCTCTGACGGGCGTGGAAGCCATCTCCAACGGCATCACGGCCTTTCGCGAGCCGCGCAGCCGCAACGCCGGCATCACCCTAATCTGGATGTCGTCTATCCTGGGCTCGCTCTTCCTCGCCATCTCGTTCCTGGTCAGCCGGATTGGCGCCACGCCATCCGAGGCAGAGACGGTGATCTCACAGCTGGCACGCACGGTCTACGATGGGCGTGGCCTGTTCTATCTTGCCACGATTGCTTCGACGACCCTGATCCTCTTGATGGCCGCCAACACATCATTCGCCGACTTCCCCCGCCTGAGTGCGCTGATGGCGCAGGATGGCTTCCTGCCCAAGCAGCTGACGTACAAGGGGAGTCGGCTGGTCTTTTCGCGCGGCATTGCGGCGCTGGCGCTGGTTGCAGCCCTGCTGGTCATCGTGTTTCAGGCCAGCGTCACCGGGCTCATCCCGCTTTACGCGATCGGCGTGTTTCTCGCCTTCACGTTGTCGCAGGCCGGCATGGCTCATCGCTGGTGGCGCGTGGGGCATCTGAAGCCCGATCAAAAAGTCCAAGAACGAGGCTCGACCCTGCGTTTCGAGCCTGGCTGGCAGCTCAAAATGGTGATCAACGGCGTCGGCGCGGTGGCGACTCTGATCGTGATGTTCGTCTTCGCCACCACCAAGTTCCGGGACGGCGCCTGGGTCATCGTGATCCTGATTCCAGTGCTCGTGCTGATTTTCTTCTACATTCACAGCCACTACCGGCGGCTGGCTAAGCAGCTTTCACTGGAGCGCTATGATGCACCGTCGCGCCGTGGTCGGCATCGCGTGATCCTCCCCATCGGAGGCGTCCATCGGGGTTCACTTGCGGCGCTGGCCTATGCCAGGGCGCTTTCGCCTGATGTAACGGCCGTTTATGTTTCGCTCGACCCAGCGGAAGCCGAGGTTGTGCGGCAGAAATGGGAAATGTGGGGCGAGGGTGTGCGGCTGGTGATCCTGAATTCGCCCTACCGATTACTGATCGAACCGTTGCTGAGCTACATCCACATGATTGAGACGCATCGCCAGCCGAACGAGACCATCTCCATCATTGTGCCACATTTCGTGCCGAAGCACTGGTGGGACAACGCGCTGCACGCGCAAACCGCGTTCATGCTACGGATGGCGTTGATGTTCAAGCGCGGGATCGTGATCACGGAAGTGCCATACCAAGTGGAGTAGGGTGTTGGGTGTAGTTTGCACCGCGCATGTTACGGGATGAAAACCTCACCCCCTGCCCCCCTCTCCTGCCAAGAGAGGGGGGATGTCTG
>JBMFOY010000215.1:0-1517 GCA_049969375.1 Halothiobacillaceae bacterium
TCGCGTTGGGGCATCCTGCCCCAAACGGGAAACGCTGAATGATTCAGCGTTTCCCAAGGGCGCGGGCGTGTTCTTTGCCGCCCTGATTCCTTTTGGCGGCCTGTGGTCGCACCGCATGCTGGCACGCGCGGTTGCCGCCTACGGGAGTCGCTGATCAGTCGTTCTTGATGACGATGGTCGGGAACTTGGTGCTGTAGTCCTTCGCCCGCTGCGCGAGCCTTGCGGCAAGCTTGCGGGCGATGGCACGGTAGATTTTTGCGGTCGGGCTCTCGGGCTCCGCCACCACGGTCGGATGGCCCGAGTCGGTCTGCTCGCGGATGCCCTTCTCCAGCGGCAGCTGCCCGAGCAACTCCACGCCGTACTCCGCCGCCATGCGCGCACCGCCGCCCTCGCCGAAGATCGGCTCGACATGGCCGCAGTTCGAGCACACATGCAGGCTCATGTTCTCGATGATGCCAAGCACCGGCACATCGACCCGCTCGAACATTTTCAGTCCCTTCTTGGCGTCCAGCAGGGCAATATCCTGCGGCGTGGTGACGATCACCGCGCCCGCCACCGGCACCTTCTGCGCGAGGGTGAGCTGGATGTCGCCGGTACCCGGCGGCATGTCGATGATCAGGTAGTCGAGGTCGTGCCAGCGGGTGTCGTTCAACAGCTGCTGGAGGGCGGAGGTGACCATTGGGCCCCGCCAGATCATCGGGTTGTCCTCGCCGACCAAAAAACCGATGGACATGCTCTGCAGGCCATGGGCACGTTTGGGCTCCAAGGTGCGTCCATCCGTGCTTGTAGGCGGCTCACCCTCGGCCCCCAGCATGCGGGGGATGCTGGGGCCGTAGATGTCCGCGTCCAGAATGCCCACCTTCGCCCCTTCAGCCTGGAGGCCCAAGGCCAGGTTCACCGCGGTGGTGGACTTGCCCACCCCGCCCTTGCCGGAGGCCACGGCGATGATGTTGCGCACCTCGGGCAGGCGCTTGAGCGTCTTCTGCACCGCGTGCGGCTCGATCCCCCAGTCCAGCGTGACCTGCGCCACCTGCACGCCCTCGACCGCGCGCACGGCCTCCTCGGCCTGCTGCCGGATGGCATCACGCACCCCGGCGGCGGGATAACCGAGGCGCAGGTGGACGCGCACCGTGCCGCCCTTGATCTCGACGGCATGCACCCGTTTGCCCTCGAACGGCTGACCGAGTTCGGGATCGCGCACCTTGGTCAGGGCGGCACGCACTGCCCCTTCGCTCACCGTGCTGTCTTTCTTGCCGAAGCCGAACAAGGCCATGCCATTCTCCAAAACAGCTCCAAATTCAAACATCAAGGGACAGGTTCAACGCATGAGCCTGCTGCATCGTTCTTAAGGAAACGCTGAATCATTCAGCGTTTCCCGTTTGGGGCAGGATGCCCCAACGCGAACAACGACGTCAGTCGTTGATTCGCCAAGGCCGTCGCGGACATGCGCCTTGATAAGACAATCTGAAAAAATCCATGGATGGATTTTTTCAGAATTTCCTTATAAGGCCTCGCGT
>JBMFOY010000216.1:0-1299 GCA_049969375.1 Halothiobacillaceae bacterium
GGCTGACATCCTGCAAGCGCTGGAGGCTCACCGCTGGAACCGGACCCGCGCGGCCGAGGCGCTCGGTTTGACCCTGCGTCAGTTACGCTACCGCTTGGCGAAGATGGGCCTCAAGTAGCCTTTGGATCACCCGACCTGCGGCGAGGCAGCTCCCACCCGCGCCATGTCCCGCCCCCCATCCAGCAGCGCCAGATGGTCGCGCGCCCAGTGCAGCAGATGCAATCGACCGGACGCATCCTCGGCCAGGGCCGTGCAGTTCTCTACCCAGTCGCCACAATTGGCGTAGGTCACCCCATCCCACTCGCGCAGGCAGGCGTGATGGATATGGCCGCTGATGATGCCGTCGAAACCATGCTCGCGCGCGTAGGCTTGGGCGACCGCCTCGTACTGTTCAACGTAGCGCATGGCATTTTTCAGCCGTCCCTTCACATGGGCCGCCAAGGACCAGTAGGGCAGCCCCAACAGACGACGCGCACCGTGGATCAAGCGCGCAAGACGCATCAGCGCCTCGTAGCCGACATCCCCCACCCGGCGCATGAGCGGGTTGCAATGCAACACTGCATCAAAACCATCGCCGTGCACGACCAGCCAGCGCCGCCCGTCGGCCCCCTCATGAATCACCTCCGGCAGGATGCGCACACCGAAGGCCTCGCCAGCCCCGAGCAGGCGCACGGCCTCATCGTGGTTACCCGGCACGTAGATGATCTCCACCCCCTCCTGCACACGCCGGAGGAGCAACTGGACCAGTTCATGCTTGATGCGCGGCCAACGCCAGCCGCCCGAGCGCAGGCGCCACACGTCGAGAACGTCGCCGACGAGATAGAGGCGCTCGCAGCGCACATGGGTGAGAAAGTCGATCAGGTAATCCACCTTGGCATCGCGGGTGCCGAGATGGAGATCGGAGATGAACACACTACGGTAGCTCAGCATGGGGCGTCCCCCGAGGATCCGTTCGGGCTCATTGCGCCACGAGCGTGTTACCTTCGCATGGAGCTTTGATGAAGGAGCAATGATGGGAAAGACGATCCAGAAACGACCGATCGACATGGAGGAATGCCGCCGCATGGGGATCGACTGCTGGCCGACCTGGGGTGCGGGGGTGTCGCGCTTCCCCTGGACCTACGACACGAACGAGACCTGCTATCTGATCAAGGGGCGGGTGACGGTGACGCCGCAGGATGGCGTGCCCGTGGAGATCCGGGCGGGCGACCTGGTCACCTTCCCGGCCGGGGTGTCATGTGTTTGGGAGGTCCACGAGCCGGTGCTGAAACACTACCGTTTCAGCTAGGGAAACGCTGA
>JBMFOY010000217.1:0-1291 GCA_049969375.1 Halothiobacillaceae bacterium
CTGGAGGGTGCGAACTTGGCTTCCGCCGTGCCCGGTGCTATTAATTCAACCAAGGATTCATCAAAGGCTTCGCCCAGATTTTGGGCATGACGAGGAGACGACCATGCAGCTTCCCCTGCAAATTACCTTTCGCGACATCCCGCCTTCAGAAGCCATTGAAGCCGCCATCCGCGAAAAGGCGCAGAAGCTCGAGCGTTACTTCGATCGCATCACCAGTTGCCGCGTGATCGTCGAGGCCCCGCACAAGCACCATCACAAGGGCAAGCTCTACGAGGTGACCATCGACATCACCATCCCGGGTCACGAGATCGTGGTCAGCCGCGACAACCATGACAAGCATGAACATGAAGATATCTATGTCTCCATCCGCGATGCCTTCGCGGCCGCCCAGCGGCAGCTGGAGGCCTACGTGGGAAAGATGAGGGGTGAGGTGAAGACCCATGAGATGCCCGCTCACGGCCGCGTGATGGAGATCACTCCCGATCACGGCACCGTCCTCACCCCCGACGGGCGCGAGGTCCATTTCCACCCCAACAGCCTGCGGAACGAAGAGTTCGAGGACTTGGAGGAGGGTGCTGAGGTGCGCTTCGCCGAGGAAGAAGGCGACCAGGGGCCGAAGGCGACCACTGTCACGTGATCGGCAAGCATCACATCGAGTGAGTGGTGTCAGGCCTGGGGGTGGGGGGGATGGGCGCTGCCAGATCAGTTCCCCATCCCGCCAGACCTCCTGGATGCGATGCAGGGGAACCTCGTGGGGTTCCCCTTTTTCGTCCCACAGGAGCACGGAAAAATGCTCGCCTTCGCGCAAACAAGGGTTCGCGCAGCTCGCCGTGGACCAGGCCACCCGCCAGCCGGTCGATATAGCCCAGCCGGAAATGGGCCGCGCCGAAGGCCGGATCCCAATGGATCCGATTCAGCAGCTCGTGGATTGGCATCATCGCTCACCTCCCGTTGCGGAGAATGCATCCCATGAACGTTGAACTGGTCAGCTGGGCGTCCTTCCACCGGCTTGCCCGCGATCTCGCCCAGCGCATCCGCGCTTCCAACTTCCAACCCGACATGATCGTCGCCATCGCACGCGGGGGCGTGGTGCCCGCCCGGGTGTTGTGCGATTACCTCGATATCATGGACCTGGCCTGATCATGGACCTGACTTGCCTCCGCATCGAGCATTACCGTGCCCGCCACAAGGCGCCGGAGGCGCGGGTCAAGCACCCGTTGAGCATCCCTATCGACGGTCGGCGCATCCTGGTGGTGGATGACGTCAGCGACACCGGCGACAGTTTCATCGC
>JBMFOY010000218.1:0-1205 GCA_049969375.1 Halothiobacillaceae bacterium
ACCTGCTGACCATCATCGGCGCTTACAGCCACATGCTGCTCATGGACCTTCCGCCCGATCAACCCGCGCGCGCTTATGCCCAGGAAATCCTGGCCGCCGCGGAAAGGGCCTCTGCTCTTACCGATCGCCTGCTCGCCTTCAGCCGCCGCCAGGTGGTGCAACCCACGGTGGTGGATCTCAACGAGGTGATCCGCAACATGGCGGGGCTGCTGCGGCGCATGGTCGGCGAAGACATCGAGCTGGAGACCGTGCTCGCGCCGGATCTCGGCAAGGTGCGGGCGGACCCCACCCAGCTCGAGCAGGTCATCATGAACCTGGTGATCAACTCCCGCGACGCCATGCCCTCGGGCGGGAAGGTTACGCTGGAAACCGAGAATCTCTTGGTCGAAAGGGCCGAGCGCGGGGGACCAGCGCCGGGAAGCTGGACCGTGCTGCGGGTGCACGACACTGGTCACGGCATGGACGCGGAAACCAAGAGCCACCTGTTCGAGCCGTTCTTCACCACGAAAGGGCCGGGCAAGGGAACCGGGTTAGGCCTGTCCATCGTCTACGGGATTGTCAAGCAAAGCGGCGGCGAGATCGCAGTGGAAAGCGAGGTTGGCAAGGGCACCGTGTTCACCATTTACCTCCCCCACGCCAACGGCGCGGCTGCGCCGACGCCAGTGCAAGAGCCGGTTGCTGAAGCCGCGTCGGGTGGCGGCGAGACCATCCTCCTGGTAGAGGACGAACCGGGCGTGCGCAAACTGGTCCGGCAGATGCTGGTCGAGCAGGGCTACCAAGTGCTCGAAGCGGGCAGCGGATCCGAGGCGCTGGCGCTGGCGCAGCGCTTCCCGGGCCGCATTGACCTGCTGCTGACCGACGTCGTCATGCCGCAGATGAACGGCCGGGAACTGGCCGACGAGTTGCGGACCCTGCGGCCGGGTTTGAAGTTCATGTACATGACGGGTTACACGGAGGATGTTGTGGTGAGGCAGGGAGCCAGCACAGCTGACGTCGTGTGCTTGCAAAAGCCGTTCCTACCCGATACTCTAGCGCGAAAGGTGCGCGAAGTGCTCGATCGCGAAGGCTGAGCTCTTGCGTAGAAAAATGACAATGCCGATGAGGTACAGCCATGCGAAAACATATAATTGTTCCGTTTGCGCTTGCCCTGGCAGTCGCAACCTGTCCCGGCCAGGCGCCCATCCAGCGAGAATTCATCCGCATCT
>JBMFOY010000219.1:0-1080 GCA_049969375.1 Halothiobacillaceae bacterium
ATGCGATGGCCTTGGGGGGCGTTGAACCGGCCTTACAGCCGCTTCAAATGACCTTCGAGAACCGCTGCATGGTTTGTCCGCCAAGGTATCGGTCGAACGGCATGCAGATGTTGCGGATCAGCAGGCGGCCGCGCGGCAGGACGCGGAGGCCGGCATCACTCATCTCGATCAGGCCGTCGGCCACCATGGGCTGCAGACGCTCGAGTGCGTGGGCGAAGTAGTCCTGGACATGGATGCCGTGGCGGGCGCCGAAGCTCGCGTAGTCGAGGTTGAAGTGACAGATCAGCTGCATGATGAGGTCGCGGCGGATGTGGTCGTCTAAGGTGCAGCACAAGCCGCGCTCGATCGGCAGCCGGCCCCCCTTGAGCGCCGCTTCGTAAGGCTCCATCTCCTTCACGTTCTGGCTGTAGCAGCCGGCCACCTGGCTGATGGAGGAGACGCCAAAGGCCAACAGGTCGCACTCGGCGTGGGTGGTGTAGCCCTGGAAGTTGCGGTGCAGGCTGCCCTCGCGCTGGGCGATGGCGAGGCTGTCGTCGGGCAGGGCGAAGTGGTCCATGCCGATGAACACGTAGCCTGCGGCGGTCAGGTGCTCGATGGACGCCTGGAGGATGGCGAGCTTCTCGGAAGGCGGGGGCAGGTCGGCGTCGTTGATCCGCCGCTGCGGCTTGAAGCGGGTCGGCAGGTGGGCGTAGTTGAACACCGACAGGCGGTCGGGGCGAGCCTCCAGTACCCGATCCAGCGTTTTCAGGAAGCTGGTCACATTCTGGTGCGGCAGGCCGTAGATCAGGTCGATGCTCACCGAGTGGAAGCCCTCGGCGCGCGCGGCGTCGAGCACGGCGAAGGTCTCCTCCGGCGACTGGATGCGGTTGACGGCCCGCTGCACCCTCGGGTCGAAGTCTTGCACGCCGAGGCTCATGCGGTTAAAGCCGAGTTCGCGCAGGAGTTTGACGGTCTCGGCATGGGCCTCGCGCGGGTCGATCTCGATCGAGTATTCGCCTTGGTCATCGTCGCGCAGCCGGAAGCGCGCGCGGGTGGCGGCCATCAGGCGGCGCATTTCGTCGCCAGAAAGGAAGGTCGGGG